>CAJXOH010000005.1 GCA_913057895.1 uncultured Bacteroidota bacterium | reverse complement strand
TTTTTCAAGTTGATCTGCGGCATAATTTGCTGCTCTCGCCGATAACGCCATGTAGGTTAACGATGGATTCTGGCAACCAGAAGAGGCCATGCATGACCCGTCGGTGATGAAGACATTCGGAACGTCATGAATTTGATTCCATTTGTTAAGAACAGAGGTCTTTGGATCACGTCCCATCCTGGCAGTGCCCATTTCATGAATTCCTAACCCTGGTGCATATGTATAATCGTATGGATTTACATTTTTTGCGCCCATAGCTTCCAACATCTCCGCAGCATCATTTGCCATATCTTTACGCATCTTGAACTCGTTTTCACGAATTTTGACATCAAACACTGGGGTGGGCAATCCCCACTTATCCAACTTGTCTCGATTAATGGTCACACGATTATCTTCATATGGTAGAATTTCTCCAAAGCCCAACAACCCAATGGTCCATGGACCCGGGTTTGCAGCAAAATCTTTAAGATGTTGCCCCATGGCTAATTCGGCTATAGCGCGGCCCCAACCTTGGCGGCTACTGTTCCCTTGATATCCAAAGCCACGAACGTAATCACGTTTGTCAGCACCTACGTTGCGAAAACGGGGTACATAATACCCTCCAGGACGACGGCCCCAGTAATATTGATCCTCATACCCCTCAACGACACCATCAGCTCCTACCAAGAAATGGTGATCCATGACGTTTCGTCCGACTTGATCTGAATCATTTCCCAGTCCATTTGGGAATCTGTCAGATGTTGAGTTCATCAAAATCATGGCTGTTCCTACAGTGGATGCATTCAAAAAGACAATCTTTGAATGGAAGGTGAGCATATCACCGGTAAGTTCATCGATCACATTGACTCCAGAAACCTTGCCTGTGGAGTCATCATACTCCAAAGAGTGGACAATGGAGTGTGGTCTCATCGTCAAATTACCTGTGGCAGCGGCCGCTGGAAGTGTAGCAGCATTAGAACTAAAGTAAGCCCCATATGGACATCCTCGTGCGCAAAGATTTCGTGTCATGCACTGTCCTCGCCCATTATGAGGTTTTGTCAGATTAGCCAATCGGATATTAGTCAACACACGGCCGAACTTCTCCTTCATGGTTTTTTTAAGCTCTTTTTCCACACAGGATAGCTCCATTGGTGGTAAGAATTCACTGTCAGGTAGTTGGGGCAACCCTTCAGCTTGACCACTTATACCGGCAAATTTCTCGACGTAGGAATACCATGGTGCAATATCATTATATCGAATAGGCCAATCTACACCATGCCCATCCTTGAGATTGGCTTCAAAATCCATCTGTGATAGACGTAGGGTGACACGCCCCCACATAATAGATCGTCCCCCGACATGATATCCGCGTATCCAGTCAAAACGTTCCTTTTCCTCGTAAGGTTGGTCCACATCTTTTACCCACCAATGCTTTGTAGACTCCCCAAAATTGTAAACAAGTTGCTGCTTCTTGTAATTCTTTTTTTCCTCGTATGGGATATCATCATTGGGTGGAAGCTCCCATGGGTCAAGATTCATCGTTGGATAATCCTTGACGTGTTCAACATTGCGACCACGTTCCAACACCAAGGTTTTGAGCCCTCTTTCTGTGAGCTCTTTGGCTGACCATCCGCCACTCATCCCAGAGCCTACAACAATGGCGTCGTAGGTCATATCCTGTTTAGCTTGTCCGTTAATATTCATTAAAGTGAGCGGATCTTGAGATTTCTAAATTTCACGAGGTCGCCGTGGTCTTGCAGAGCGATGTGGCCTTCTGCTGCCGTACCAAATTCAGAGTGCGGTGCAAACTTGCTGCCTGCTACAAGGTTTTTCCATTCTTCTGTAGAGCGATCAAAACTCAGTACCATCTCTCCATTTTGGTAGTGCTCAATCACATCTCCTTTGGCCACAATCTTTACGCTATTCCATTCTCCAAATGGTTTGGCATTTTGAGGGACTGCTGGAATTAGGTCATACAATGAACCCGCTTTACGATTTCCATCAACACCCTGATCGGCATCAGGATGGTTTTCATTGTCGAGAATCTGCATTTCAGGGCCTGACCAATACAGCGCTTTGTCCTCCTGCTCTATGACATGATAGAAGATACCACTATTACCCCCTTCGGAGAGCCACCATTCAAGCTTCAATTCAAAATCACCATAGGTCTCTTTTGTGATAATGTCGAGCCCATATTGGTCGTTTCGTTGTTCGGGATCGAATACCATCGCCCCGTCCTCCACAACCCAACCCGCCGGGATGCCTTCTTGATTATAGACACGCCATTGGTCCATGGATTCACCATCAAATAGAAGTTCCCATCCATCCGCGATTTCTTGATCCGAGAGTGTATTGTGTGCCATATAGTTTGACATCATCGTATTTTCTTGATCAGGCATATTGCAAGACGTTCCAAGAAGTCCAAGTGCCACTATTGATAATAGATATTTCATAGGTCGAGGTCTTATGTTCATTTTGAGGTCATTTGTTTGAGGTCATTTGTAAGATAAATTAGGTCGTCACCTTCATCTGTTCAGGATCCCATGAGATGATGGACTTGTTACGTAGTGCTTGGGATGTCAGAAGTGCGGGCGCCGCAGCTCGTAATCCAAAAGTTGCATCTTGAACAACGGGGATTCCTTCACGAATTGCTCGAAGTAGATACCCAAAATGGTCATAGACATCATTGTAACCTTCGGGCGCTCTATAAACAAATTCACGTGGATTGATAATCTGAGCCCGAGTTTCAGGATAGGCCTCAGCATACCAAGCTTCGTACTCTTCCTGCACGGACGCACCCAAGCTTTCTGTCGTCTTACCGGGTCGGTCGTCCATCTTTGATTTACGCAGAGTCACATCACTCCAATTAATTGTAATCTCACCCTCATCTCCGACTAGACGTGTTTTGGAGCCACCGCCTGACCCGTCTGCAAAGTTTACTCTAAGTGCCATAGAGAACGGAGGGTGTGAAGCTGATTCTTTGTAATCGTAAAGCCCTAGTACAACATCTTCTGCATCACGTCCGTCATGCCAATATCGCAGCCCCCCTGTAGCCATTATAGAGTTAGGGCCCTTACTGTCTAAAATCATATGAAGGCCAGAGAATAAGTGAACAAAAAGATCACCAGCGACTCCAGTACCATAGTCATCATAGTTTCTCCACCGGAAAAACTCCTTCGCGTCAAACGGCTTATTTGGCATGCCTTTACGATATCTTTGCCAATCAATGTGATTCGTTGAGGCACTAGGTGGAATTGAATATTGCCACGCCCCAATTGCAGAGAATCGATCCCAATACCCTTCTACAAAATTTAATGTGCCAATGGCCCCATCTTGGACTAATTCACGGACCTTCTCAAAAAGTATAGAGCTTGTTCTTTGAGAGCCAACCTGGAACGGCACACCCGTTTTGTCCGATGTACGAAGGATGTTGTCACCCTCATCTATATGTTGTACCATTGGCTTTTCAAGATATACAGCTTTTCCAGCTTGCATGGCATCCACAGCGATTCGCTCATGCCAATGATCTGATGTTGCAATAATCACTGCATCTACGTCATCACGCTCAAGTACCTCCTCATACTTTTGAGTCGTAAATAAATCTTGACCCCATGTCTCTTTACACTTGTTAAGACGGCTCTTGTACAGATCACACGCCGCAGTGACAGAGGTCCCGTCATGGCGCAATGCAACTGACAAATCCCCTTGTCCTTGCCACCCTGCTCCAATCAAACCAAAGCGTACCATCTCTTTCGAGCCACCCCATTGTTGACTTGAAAGCTGTTCAATGGGTCTATCACCTGAAGTCTTCTTCGCTGTTGCAACGAACGGAAAGGATGCAGCTCCAACAGCACCAAAACCTACTTGACGAATAAACTCTTTTCTTGATGACCCTTTGTTGTGTTTATCACTCATGATGCAGAACGTAATCTGTAAGACAAAAACCTATGATATTATGTTGTCTCTGTCACTTTTTTACCAGCACGTTTGAGCAAATCCAAGGTTGCATTTATTCCATCAGCCTCGCTTAGATCTCCACCCTCATATTCGATGCCAATATATCCAGTATAGCCAGCTTCATTGACGATGTTTAAAATCCGATCGTAGTCCAAATTGATTTCATTGCCTTCTTCGTCAAAGAAATTGGATTTTGCACTAACACCTTTAGCATAAGGCATCAATTCCTCAATTCCTTTATAGGGGTCGTAAAGGATTTCTTCGTCCGACTCGTATGGACTAATGCGGAAATTGCCAAAGTCAGGAAGTGTTCCACAATTATCCATACCGACACCTGCAATGACCGACGCTAACCATTCCCCATTGGAGCTAATTCCACCATGGTTTTCCACAAGTACGTTGATGTCTTGCTTTGCAGCATACTCACTAAGCCTTCCAAGGCCATCCATAGCCAGCTCTTTTTGTTCTTCCTTCGTTCCAGAACTTTGAGCATTGGTTCTTATGGAATGACATCCTAAGTAGCTGGCAACATCAACCCATTTTTGATGGTTTTGCACAGCTTGGAGTCGGGCACGCTCATCAGGATCACCCATAGCTCCTTCGTAATCAACCATGATCAGTACGTTGCGAACCCCCTCATCATCTGATCGCTGTTTTAGCGCTTTGATTTTATCATCATCAGCACCCTTAATCTTAGGATAAAATTGTGAGACAAATTCAATCGCGTCAATACCAAATTCATTGCGAGAGATGGAAGCAAATTCTAGCGGGTCACGTCCTTGGATGACACTTTCTGGATCTTTACTCCTCATCGCTAGGAAATCTTGCTTAGACTTACGCATCGATGGCCCAAAAAATTCTTTGTGAAGAGACCATTGTGCGAGCGAAATATCAAAAAACAGATCATTTGCCTCTTGACTACTGGTTGAATCGCCAGCAGGAGAACATGCCTGCATCCAAAGTGGCATTGCCATAATGCCTGCAGCGCCTGAAGTAGAAATTTTGAGGAAGTTTTTTCGATTCATAAGACGGATAAACAGGATTAGTTAATGGTTTGGTAATGTGCGAAAAAAAAGCGCTTCCTTCAAACAATAAATCAAGTTGGCTCACAGATACGTATTACCTGTCAAAAATGGGGTTCTACAGTGGTTGAAGATTATTACTTTATTGCAATGACAACACCCGATCCCTCTGACGCACCGTTGATATCTAGACATCACATTCAGTCATGGGGGTATCCTGTAGCTGTCTTGTTTGTACTAGCTAGTTGGGTCATTTTGGTCATTCAACTAAGTGACTGGGCATCGGTTCTGGCACAATGGCGTGTGTCAATAACGATGATTTTTGGTTCGTTTGTTGCTGGTGCAACCTCTGAGGGTGGCGGAGCCGTGGCATTTCCTGTTTTTACAAAAGTGCTTGGAATTCCCTCTGGGGATGCTCGGATTTTTTCTTTAATGATTCAATCGATTGGCATGACTATGGCTGGTCTCGTGATCTGGTTACGTAGAATCCCAGTCTCCTGGCCTGTCATACAATTCGGACTCTTAGGCGGCATGATGGGGTTTACACTAGGGTCTTTAGCCTTAGCCATTCCTGACCCCTTTCCAAAATGGTTGTTCACGTTTGTCACCGCAATCTTTGGGATTTTTTTGGCGTGGAATCGCTGGGGATCACCCCATGCTCGTCGTCAAAATTTAGCTCAATTATCCTCAAAACAGCGTCTACAGGTAATCATTGCTGGGGTACTAGGGGGTGCCATTACCTCAACAGTCGGTGTTGGCATAGATATGGTCGTTTTTATTTATCTCACGCTACGAATAGGTCTGGATGAAAAAGTAAGTACCCCCACAACGGTCGTGCTGATGGGCCTACTCTCCGTTTTTGGATTTGGGTGGCATCTCTTTGCAGGCACGATAGAACCACAGGTGGTGAACTATTGGCTAAGTGCTGTTCCTGTCGTGATTTTTGGTGCACCTCTTGGAGCCTGGGTTTGTAGTAAATTGAAACGAGACCAATTATTGGTGTTTTTGTTGCTCCTTATCGCATTAGAGATTGTGAGTACGTTTATCCTATTGCCCTTAACACCTTCCATCGGCGTAGCTTTAGGGGGAGCCTTTATCGTTTGTGTCGGTTTATTTAGTCTTCTAATTCGCTGGCGTGAACAAGAAGACCTGAAAGATCTGGCTATGGCAAGTAAAGGAAGACAGGAGAGCCAACCACTAAAGTGAGACCGCCGTATGAGGTATCTCTGATTTAACGACCCACTGGTCGAGCTCGTTGTTGTAATCAAATAAGCCTATGGTATCAAAGGGTTGAATTAGCTCAATCACGTCTTGGATAGCGGTGTGAATCCTCTCTTCATCCGGCATTTCATCTGGTTTGAGTGTCAAACTAGACACTAGTTTCCACACATCTTTTGTCATTTCTTGAAGATCTTCCCGATCAGCACCCAAAAAAGATGGGATTCTGTGAACAGATTCATCAGCCAGAGTGGCCTTAGTTATAGAATACTGAGTCTGTTGGAGCATCTCTCGCTCAGCCGCGACAGTGCAAACGAAGTACGCCATCGTGGCAGCTTTGAATAAGGCAGGATAATGACGGGTTCGCAAGGAGAGTGCAACGACATTGTCTATGAGCTCAATCTCCTTTTTGAGTGCTTTTTGGTATGATTCTAGTCGTTTTGTTTGCGAGGCATTATCGTCCATGAGCAACGCATCCACCACTTGCTCGACTCCATGAAGCGTATGGGCAATCCCGGTACTGTGCATAGGGTCCACAAAGCCATAAGAATGTGGAAGCAACACCCAACCATCTCCCACCGCTGAATTTGCGCGACGTTGAAGTCGACCTGTCGTCATCCATTGTGCGGGTAAATCAGCAGATTGCGTCCTACCCGACAGAAAACCCTCAAGCTCGGGGTAACGAGCAACCACTTGGTCCCACAGCTCCTTGCTAGGATTGGATACGCCGTCAAGTACCAAACCTACGCTAAGTCGTTGGTTTTCGAAACGAAGCATCCAGATCCACCCCTCATTCAACATATGATGAAGAGCTGAAAAGTCAGGCGGATACATATATTCGTTGGGTTGATGGAACCATAATGGCATCTCCTCAAAATGGGTATAAATAGCCGAGGTATGCGTCTTAAATCCGTCCGATGAATGCTGAAGGTCAAAATGGTGGGAAGAGAATTCACCACTCCCGGTAGCGTCTAAAATCCAGTCTGTATAAATCGGCTGAATACCCAGTTTGTTCATTAGTGTAACCTGCCACCTCCTTTGAGCCTCACGGCCTGGAGTGGCTGACAGTCGCTCACAAAAAAGGACTTCGGTAAGATCCCAGAATGTGACCCCTTCATCTTTTGCCCGATCACACAAAAATCGATCTACATCTTGACGGAGCCATTGTGTGTCAGAGGATTCATTGGTTGAGCTTGCAGCCACCAAAAAAGGATTCTTCTCGTGATTTTTACCATGAAATAGATAGGTAAAACCACGCTTCCGACCACATAACAATGTTGGGTACTTTTTTTGCCATGACCCAAAGCGTGAGAGTGGTTCTAACCATGGTAGGTCATAGCGAGCCGCAATCCTACGAAGCGACATGTCTGCCAGCGGAGTTGAAGACTCCCCAACAGCAAATCGTGGATGACTCCCCTTATCGACTAGCAACACCGATTTTCCCTGTTTTTGCAGGGCAGACGCCGCCAAGGACCCTGCAAAACCGGCTCCAACAATGACAACATCAAAGCTTTTTGGGTGTTTCAACAGGTTAGGGTTTTAGGTGGCTGAGAGTTGATGGTCTTGAGGAGTTCAGACGGATCCATATCCCAACAATCTACAAAAAGACGCATGCGATCTGCGATTTTTTTCGCTGCGATTGCTGTTCTTTCGACTTCTTGCAGAGTCGGCGCATCGCCAGACCCTTCTGGTAGTAAGTCGGGTCGAAGTGGAATGAGTGTAGCCGCTGTGAACCCCTTTTCTTGAACCCATTTTACTGATTTTAGCGTCCAATCACGCCGCTGTTCCAATGAGACGTCTTGCAAGACCTCATTACGTTTAGAAATCGTTGGAGCATGTAACAACAAAAACGCTCGCACGTCAAACGCTTGGGCATGTGCCCATTGTGCAGCACGCTCAATGTCAGCAGGGGTCATGGATTTGTTCAATCCTTCCAGCCATTGTGGATGGACTGTCTCTACTCCCAAAGCGAGTTCCACACGAGTAGTGGATGGCAAGTGCTTTGTGAACGCAAGCACCCGATCATCACATAACTTTGGATGATTTTCGAGGATGACCCGTTCATAGCGAGCTATTCGAGCACAAATCTCTGGATAATCCTTTGGTGGAATTGCCTTTGCATCAAAAAAGTTGCCACTGTTATAGAGTTTGATAACCTGTCCATCCGATGGCAATGTTGACAAGGCAATGTCTATCTGATGAGGAATTGCTCCAAGTGGTGTTGGTTCGTCAAGAGTGTGTTTCCAGAGGTCACACATCACGCACTGAAATGGACATTCCTTGTTATTCAAAAAAAGCGTGTCCACTCTTTTTAGAAGGCCATCGGGACCTAGCTCCTCTTCTCGGATCGCCGCAATTGGCTTGTGGGTATCAGAGACTGTTTTATGGAGTGATCGTTCACTCCTGGCAATCGTTTGGTTTACAGGGACCATTCAGGGGACCATTCATTCGGGCAATTAGACCATCTAGCTGTTCAACGCGATTTGCGGAATTCCAGCAACCATCTTGTCACAAATACAGAGACGTAAAATATTGTCTCCAGGCTAATTCTCCCCCTTTAAACAACTCTTCATATCCTTTTTTGGATACAGCACCTTCTTGCATGCGACGCTTAGGAAACACCGGTAAATCATACCCTGTGATTGCCTTTACTCCCGCATGTACGACTTGGCCTTTGAGTGCATATAGTGCTTCATGGGACCATTGTGTTAGCTCAATAAAGGGAATGCGCTCTGCCATGTCTACTACAGTAGGCATGGTATAAGGGCTAAAGCCACGAAACTGATACGATGCCAGCGGGGCATGTGTACGAACAACGCCACGACTCAAACCACCACTGTAGGTTAGCGAGTGCTTAATTTTATCGACTCCCCAGCCTTCATGGTACAGAAGGTGATTATTGAGAACGCTACGAATGGTGAGCTCAGGATTTTCCTCAATTGGATACGACCTTAGGTTCTCATCACCCCCATCTCCGTCAAGTAGCCAATTCCATTCTGGATATCGCTCCCGGATTTTTTTCACGAGAGTCAGAACCATGCTCGCTGCTTCCACATCGCGTTGTTTGTAGTCTTCGATGACTCGAATCGTCTCATGAATATCAACATCCTCTACAGTTGCTTCAATTTCCTCTAGATACATACTCATATCGAGCCTTTCGAGGAACTCTCTTGTTTGCTGTGAATCACTTCCTCCCTCTACATTCAACGTAAATGCCTTCAATCGAGTGGGAGTCATGCCTAATTTGAGCATCTCATGAAGCGTGACCAAAAATACCGACCCACTATCAATTCCCCCTGAAAGTAGAACCCCTACTGGCTCCTTTTCATCAATAGATTGTAGCCATGTTGACACTTCATTGGCCATCGCTCCTACGTAGGCTCTTCCAATCTCTTCAATGTCAACGGGCAATTTAGCCTCTGAAGGGGTGTAATATCGATCATACTGAGGGTTGGGATCGGGGCAACCCACAACGTCCAGGCGAACGACATAATGCGCCGGTACCATGCGAGTATAGACTGGATTGAATTGCTCATGGAGACCTAGCGTTTTGAGGTACTCGTATATTTCATCAATTCGCTCTGCAATCACTAACAAAGGTCCTGCTTCTTGTTTGGCCATAAAATATCGCAATGGCCTGCTCAGGGAACGTGCCAGCCAAACAGTTTGACCCACTTTTTCAGCCAACGCATACGAGCCTTGAATCGATTCTACCGCTTTTGGATCCCCGGATCGAATCAATGCCTGAGCCTCTTCCACACTCATATTGGTAATCCATTGTGAACTCGGATCTACAAGATTGACGTAATCGTTGATCGGGGTTGTAGAAGAAGTGGTTTGAGATTTCACTGTTGTGTTATCAGTTTGACCTATTGGGTTTTGACTCATCGATTTAGTCCTCATCTAATCCTAGAATGCGTCGGTTTAAGGCAGGGTCTGCTTCAGTGCCAGCAAAATCATCAAACGCTTTTTCTGTGACTTCGATGATATACTCGTTAATACGCTGCGCTCCTTCTTTTGCGCCTTGCTCTGGAGATTTTATGCAACACTCCCATTCCAGAACAGCCCATCCTTCAAAATTGTATTTGGATAGGCGACTAAAGATTCCGCGGAAATCAACTTGGCCATCACCTATGGATCGGAATCGACCCGGTCGATCAATCCAGTCTTGGAATCCACCCCATGCCCCACTTCTACCCGATTTGATAAATTCTGCATCCTTGACATGCATCGCTTTGATGTAGGGATGATAGATGTCTATGAGTTCGAGGTAATCAAGGTGTTGAAGGATAAAGTGAGATGGGTCAAACAACATCTTAACTCGTGGATGATGCCCCGTCGCATCTAGAAAACGCTCAAAGGTTACACCATCATGAACATCTTCCCCCGCATGGAGCTCAAAACAAGCATGGACGTCTTGCTCATCAAATACACGTAGAATCGGCTCCCACAGCCTTGCGAGCTCCTTAAATCCATCTTCTACAAGTCCGGCTGGTCGTTGTGGCCATGGATAAACGGTGTGCCACATTAATGCGCCTGGAAATGTTGCCTGCGCTTTCAAACCCAGGTTTCCACTCGCACGTGCACCTAGTTTCACCTGCTCTGCAGCCCACTCCATTTTTCCTTTGCGGTTTCCATGAAGCTCTTTGGGTGCAAACGAGTCAAACATCTGGTGATACGCAGGATGAAGAGCCACTAACTGACCCTGAAGATGGGTGGATAACTCCGTGATTTGCAATCCGTAAGACTCGATTTTTCCACGATATTCATCTGCATAGTCTTTACTTGTTGCAACCTTTTCCAGATCGATAAGCCTTGATTCCCAAGTGGGGATTTGTATCCCTTTGTATCCTAAGTCAGCTGCCCATTGACAGAGTCCTTCCAATGAATTAAAGGGTTCTTGGTCTCCCACAAATTGGGCCAAAAAAACGGCCGGTCCTTGAATTGTTTTCATAATATGGTGGTTTGCCGTGTGTTGTTTTTAGTCTTTACGGGGTGTAGCGTTCTACCTTTGTCCATTTTTGTTCTGATTGTGATGAACGGATCATCGCATCGATTAATTGCAGGCCGTGAACCCCATCCACGCCATCTGGGAAATCATATTTCATGGATGTACCAGCTTTATGATCGCGGATGGCTTGGAAAAACTCGAGGTATAGATTCGCAAATGCTTCGAGATACCCCTCGGGATGTCCTGGTGGAATGCGTGATGCGTTTGCAGCGGCTTCGCATAGGTATCCATTCCCCGTTCGTAAGATTTGCAGTGGTGCATCTAGGGGTTTGTAAAGCAACGAGTTTGGATCAGCATGACTCCATTCAAACCCACCCTTTTCCCCATAGATTCTAAGTTTCAACGTATTCTCCTCACCAGCTGCTACTTGGGTTGCCATGAGGACACCGGTGGCGCCATTACCAAATCGAAGCAGTGCAGCAGCATCATCATCGAGCCTCCGCCCTTCTATATGGATCCCAAGCTCAGCAGCAACATGAGTGATCGAAGAACTAGCGACATACTCCGCAAGATGAGCTGCATGGGTACCAATATCTCCTACGGCTCCACCAGCGCCAGATTTACTTGGATCCGTTCGCCACGATGCTTGTTTCTGTCCTTCTAAGTCTAAACCCGTCGACAACCACCCTTGTGGGTACTCCACATAAATTTTTCTAATGGTTCCCAAATCCCCATTTTCGACTCGATGCTTCATCTCCTTTATCATGGGATAGCCGCTGTATGTATGTGTTACAGCCAACAATACATTATGCTCACGTGCAGCTTTTTCCATTTCAATCGCTTCATCCACGGAGAACGCCATGGGTTTGTCAACGATAACATGAAATCCATGCGCCATTGCCTCTAGAGCAGGTGCTGCATGCAAGTGGTTGGGGGTCACAATAGAGACTGCATCGATGCGCTGATCCTCTGGGTATGAGGATTCCGCTTCCATCATCTCCGAGTAGGTAGCATACACACGGTCAGGATTTAGAAATAGATCTTGGCCTGTTTGCTGACATTTTTCAAGATTGGAACTGAAGGATCCCGCCACAAATTCGGCTTGTCCATCAATCCACGCAGCTGTTCTATGGACGGCCCCAATAAAGGCTCCTTGTCCCCCTCCTACCATTGCTAATCGAATCTTACTCATACTCTTGTTTTTATGGGCGTTTAGGGCTTTGCGAGGCCCGTTTTTGACTCAAAAGTTGGAGATGCAAAGTACTAAAGTTCATCCTCTCTTGAAATCTGTAGAAAAAAACGCTTTTTTAGGGTTCATTTACTTCATTCCAACGAACTATGTCACAATCACCAACACAATCAGGCGCAGTCATGTTTCGACTCAGCCTTATGATGTTCTTGCAATTCTTTATCTGGGGTGCTTTTTTCGTCACAATGGGCAGCTATATGCTCGCCATTTTTAGTGGTGAAGAGGGGATCAATTCCATTATCGGAAGTGCCTATGCTACGCACAATTGGGCTGGACTTTTAGCGCCCGTACTTGTGGGGCTCATTGCCGATCGATTTTTTAATGCGGAGAGAGTTTTGGCTTTCTGTCACATCGTTGGAGCAGGTGTTTTATGGTATGCATCCGGCGTCACAGATCCTGGCACGTTTATTTGGCTCATGCTTGCCTATTTCTTCTTATACATGCCAACTCTTGCCCTTGTAAATGCCGTCGCCTTTGCAAACATTGATGATCCAGATACACAATTTCCAAATATTCGTGTTTGGGGAACCATTGGATGGATTCTAGCAGGATTTATTGTCGCACAAACCGTTCTTGGCTGGGTAAATATTCCACTAATAGAAATGGTAACAGGGGTTGCTAATGCGCAAGCAACAGCGATTCCATTGAAGATGGCAGCCATCATTTCTGTCATCTATGGTTTCTATTGCTTGACGCTACCACCCGCACCTCCAGCTCAAAAGGGAGAAGAATTTAGTGTGGGTAGTGCGCTTGGGCTTGACGCGATCAAGCTTTTGACCGATCGCAACTTTGCCATTTTTTCCTTGTGTAGTTTTGCCATCAGTATCCCATTAGCATTTTACTATGCACGTACCAATGACTTTGTTGCAGCTGTTCAATTTGGTGAACAATCCGCCTCCTTTATGGCTATTGGGCAGATGTCAGAAGTGCTATTTATGATTGCGATTCCATTGTTACTGGCTCGTATGGGTGTAAAGTATATGCTATTGGTTGGAATGCTCGCATGGACTGCTCGGTATCTGCTATTTGGGCTTTATCCTAGCTCTGCAGCACTCGTGGTCTTAGGGATTGCCCTTCACGGTATCAGTTATGATTTCTTTTTCGTCACAGGTCAATTATACATCGACCGGAAGGCACCTCGACATCTTCGTGCAAGTGCCCAAGGGTTCTTCAATCTATTGACCTACGGAGCGGGGATGCTCATTGGAAATTATGTCCTTGGATGGTGGGGTGATCGCATCCAACTGGATGGTTCTACCACAGAAGGATGGCTAGCGGGTGCAGCTACGTTTTGGGTCATGCCAGCCATCTTTGCTTTAGCCATTGCAATCATTTTCTTTCTCTTCTTTTGGGAGAAAAACGGAGATGCTAAAGAACCCATTGCAGAAACAGAAGGACCAGCCCCTACGCTTGAGGCTAGCCCTGCTTAAGTCTTAGTACTTCGCGGGTTCATCCGTAGCCGGAATGGTACGCTGGATGAACTCTCGGAGACTTTGATTACTGGCGCGCAAATCCTCGTAGCGCAGGTACATCATATGGCCACTTTCATACCCTTCGAATGAAATTCGGTCTTGCATCTTGCCGCTTGGATCTAGGTGCCACATGTTGAACTTGGCATTAAAATAATCTGTGGCGCCATCATAATACCCTGCTTGAGTCAACACGTGGAGATACGGGTTCTCGGCCATCGCAAGGCGTAGATTGGCTCCTGTATTATTCCCACTTCGATCCCATGGGTGGACTGGGCCGAAGACATTGTATTTAAGATCGGTGGTGTAACCAAGCTCATCTCGTAAATAAATGTTGATCGCTGGTGTGAAGGAATGCTCCCACGACGACAGTTCTGCATTGTAATCAGGACGGTCACCGGCATCTTTTGCATCAATCCCTTTGTAGCGAGAATCAAGACGGCCTACAGTATACCCCTCATCACGAAGGAGTTCCTTCCAGAAATAAGAGGTTGGCATTGCAAGATTATGCTGAAGATATGTTTTGGCCTCGATGCTTGTATACTCAGCCATTTGCTGGGCCATTGCTAGTCTTGTCTCTTCAGGCATTGTCGCACCTTTGGCGATCGCAGGAAGTAGTTCATCAATGGTAAATGCTTCTACTTCTGATAAAAACTCTGTCAAGGGACGGTTTTGATGGGTTGGATCGAGCTGGTCGTGGTACCATGCTGTGGCAGCATAGTAGGGTAAATAATTTGCAGCTGCGACAGGTCCATCTCTAGAAATTCCCAAGTCTGTGGGTGACACAAGAATAACTCCATTTAAGTGCATCCATTCGCGTTGTTGAAGCGCTAACGCCATTCCTGAAACGCGCACCGTGCCATAACTCTCTCCAATCAGATACTTTGGTGAGGCCCAGCGTCCCTGACGAGAGGTGAAATTGCTCACCCACTCAGACAAATAGCGGACATCGCCATTCACACTGAAGAATCTGTCTCGTGGAACATCTTTATCTACAATACGACTGAATCCAGTATTGACAGGGTCCACAAATACGATATCTGCTACATCGAGGATACTGTATGGATTATCTTTTACTCCATAGGGTTGTAACGGGTACCCTTCATCATCAATATGTAGAATTCGAGGGCCTGTATATCCAAGATGCATCCAAAGAGATGCTGAGCCTGGCCCTCCATTGAATGAAAAAACGATGGGACGTTTGGTTTTATCCTTCACATCTGTGCGTTCGTAGTAGACATAAAACACGCCTGCTTCGACATGTCCATCAGCATTCCAAACAGGCATCATGCCAGTGGTAGCTTTATAGGGTACTTTTTCACCCAGGATCGTCACTTCATGCTCACTCTCTATGGCATGGTCAGGATCAAAGGGTATATGATCATCGTGTGTTTTTGTTGCACTAGCTTGAGCATGGACAGATTGATCCGCTTGTGCCGAAGCTGAGATGGTGAACAACGTCAGCATTAGGATGCTAAAAGTAATTCGAAGGAATGGATGTAATCGTGTTTTCATAGTCGAATAGGTGTTTCAAGGTGAATGAATCATTATAATACAACCTCCTCATAGAACCAACCACTCTCCTCAACCAGGATATACCCTATGAAAGCAGTCGCACTCATTGCTCACGACAATAAAAAACAGGACTTACTTGAGTGGGCCGATTACAACAAGCTCACTCTGTCTACATTCAAGCTCTTTGCTACTGGAACCACAGGAAAATTGGTCAGTGAGGCTACCGATTTAGAAATTCATCGATACAAAAGTGGCCCGTATGGCGGGGATATGCAGATAGGAAGCGATATTGCGGATGGTCAGATTGACGCGGTTGTGTTTTTTTGGGACCCACTGGCTGCACAACCACACGATGTAGATGTAAAGGCGTTACTTCGGATTTGTATTTTGTACAACATTCCACTTGCCTGCAATCGAGCCACGGCAAATATGATTATCAGCTCTCCCTTATTCAAATCGTCGAATTCTGGGACAGAATCTACATCGTCAAGTCCGAAAGAAGAACATCATGAATCACCGGACGACCCTCTAGATCAAGCAACGACATCCTAACGACTACCTCTTCTTCAGCTTCGTAAAGTTCTAGAAGCCCCACATTATTCTGTCTGACAACATTACCCACTCGGTGCGCATTTGGTTCGACATTGTACCATTCCTGTGTAATCCCACTACTGGTGATGTCATAAATTGGATACAAGGATGCAGGAGCTCCAAATGATTGCATCACCTCATCATTACCCACATCTAGCTTGGATATTTCACCCCAGTGAACATCCCCAGAAATAAAGACAACACCATTTGCACCCGTTTGCTCTATTAGAGATAACATCTTGACCCTCTCATGTGGAAGATTGGTCCATGACTCCCATCCATTATACGTGTGACCAAATTGAATACTTGAAGCCACAATACGTAGGTCTGCAGGATCGCGTAATGTCTCTTCAACCCACGACCATTGAGTAGGGCCAAGAAGCGTACTATCAGCAGATAGTGTAGGAGCGTAATCATTCTTTACTTGAACCCCATAATATGTTGACAACGCAGCAGGATCCTTTCGTGACGTAAGATTATCTCTGAAGTATCGACTGTCCAAAATGATCAACTGAATAGTAAAATCTTCGCCATTGCGTTTTTGAACCTTATAGGAATAATCTCCATAGATCCCGTCACGTTGTCGACGCTCCGAGCTCTCTGGCACTTGCCAAGCATCCAAAAAGAGCTGCTCCGATTCAGTTTTCATCGCATAGTGGCGACCCATATCATTCCAGCCATAATCATGGTCATCCCAGGTTGCATGTACATCGGTCGCTTCCCAAAGTCGTTGAAATTCTGGCTTTGATTGAAGCTTTGCATATTTACTTGCGAGCTTATCCATATCATAGGTGTCGCCATAAATATTATCACCAAGATACATAAAGACATCAGGATTTTGCTCGATCGCACGATCCAGCATTGGCTGTGGCTTATTCTCATCTGAACAGGAGCCAAATGCGATACTAAATAATGGTTCTTGGTTGAGATGGAAGTCTTCCGGAAGAATCTTTTCGGGGTCAAATGCGCCTAATTCAGCATCCGGATTCGAACAGGCAGATAGAAGGATTAGTACAAAGCTGAGAGATGAAAGCGCATGTTTCATAGTCGTGATGGATAAGGTTGGATATTCATATTCTTTTAACTTATCAATCCAATATGAATTGTACATTATCATAATTCCTCAGATAGTCGTACTGAAGACACTTCACAAGTAGAATCCTCCCCTTATGAAAACATTTCCCACATTCTCTTTCTTGATCGCGCTCACGCTATACCTGAGCTCATGTACAGGTGATACAGATCGAAACCTTGAATCATCGTCACGTTCGTTCACTCCTCAATCTGATCTTAGCGTCACAGATGAGGTGATTGATGTCATTGCGTTTGGTTCATGTAATTCCGAACGAAAAGAACAACCATTATGGCCTGTAATCGCGCAAGACGCTCCTGATTTATGGATTTGGACTGGGGATAATGTATACGCAGACACGGAGGATCCCGTCAAATTTCGAGAAACGTATGACCTACAATTGGCAAATGTGGACTATGCGACTTTCGTTGAATCGGTTCCTTTTTTAACCGGCACTTGGGATGATCATGACTATGGAGTCAATGATGGTGGAGTAGAGTACCCTGCAAAGGAACTCGCTAAATCTGAGATGTATCGGTTTTTGGGTGTTAGCGAAGAGGACCCTTCTCGTTCACGTGCTGGAACACATAGAAGCTATGATTATGGGCCTGAAGATCGCCGTGTGAAGGTAATTCTACTCGATACAAGATGGTTTCGTGATCCAATCCAACGAACAGAGGGTGAGAATGCAACCTATCTCCCAAATGAAGAGGGAACGCTTCTTGGAGAGGAGCAATGGACATGGCTGGGACACCAACTTGAAGACCCTGAAGCAGATGTCACTGTCATCGTAAGTTCCATTCAGGTGGTAGCTGCAGAGCATCGATTTGAGAAATGGGCAAATTTTCCAAATGAGTTACAGCGTTTCTACGATCTACTTGCTGAAAAGCAGCCAAAAAATACGTTTGTGATTTCAGGTGATCGCCACGCTGGAGAAATTTCTGTACAAGAGATTGACGGATGGGAAGCACCTCTTGTAGATGTGACATCAAGTGGGCTTACCAATACTTGGAGTCGTTTATTTGACGAAACCAACAGCCGTGCTGTGACCGACAAAGTAATTGACATCAATTATGGACTCATCGAAATAGACTGGAGTAACGAAGAAGATCCAACAGTAAGCGTATCAATCAAAGGAATGGAGGGCGAGTTTCACGCCATTGACATCTAGTTGAGCCAGGTTAATCTGTACAAATACTCTACGGAAGAAATACCCGTCTTTGCCAGAAATCACTTGCGCAAAAACGCCCTAGAAATTATCCCCATCCAGGATCCGTCCCAGACCTCCCAAGGCGGATCCTTCTCCTTTGGTCGCACCACCTGTATTCGGTAATGCTCTGATCACTCTTTCAGCAAGCCGTGTAAAAGGTAAACTCTGAATCCACACGTTTCCAGGACCGGTTACAGAGGCAAAAAACACTCCTTCTCCTCCAAATAGTGTGTTTTTAATCCCACCAACGAACTGAATATCATAGTCAACAGATGACTCTAGGGCTACGAGGCAGCCTGTATCAACTCGCAACGTTTCTCCAGGGGCTAGGCTACGCTTCAATAGGGTACCACCTGCATGAATGAAGGCCATTCCATCCCCTTCAAGTTTTTGCATAATGAAACCCTCTCCACCAAATAAGCCTGTTCCTAAACGTTTCTGAAAATCAATTCCTACAGCGACCCCTTGAGCCGCGCATAAAAATGAATCTTTTTGACACACTATTTTTCCTTGATGCTCAGATAAATCAATCGGTAATATTTTCCCTGGATAAGGAGCTGCAAATGTAACCCGTCGTTTGCCACCTGGCCCTTGATGTGTGTAGGTTGTCATAAATAGCGATTCACCAGTGAGTACTCGCTTTCCAGCAGACCACATCTTTCCTAGAATGCTCGATTCCTGATTTCGACCATCCCCAAAGATGGTGTTCATTTCAATATCTGGATCCATTGACATCATTGATCCAGCCTCTGCAAGTACTGTTTCCTGTGGGTCAAGTTCAATGGCAACACATTGCATGTCATCACCATAGATGTCGTAGTCGATCTCGTGATTATTCATTTGTAGTAAGTGAGTTAATATGGAATCAAACGATTTATGGCTGTCACTCGTTTGTAGATGAAATGATGGTCGTGGCGCTCATATGTTGAGTGACATGGGTAGGTTTACGCATCAAAAGTCAAAAAGATTCATCCTTTGTGAGCCAGAAGAAAAAAAAGAAACCTGATTCTGTCGTATTTGACGAAAAGGAAGGCTATAACGCTGCCATTCTTCCTTATGGTACCAGTGTAGGTGCCCCTGCAATCACTCTCGAGAATATTGGAGGTTGGAAGGAACAAGGGACGTTGATGGTCAATAAAGAGCTCAAAAGTCGGTTTAAAGAGCTTGAAGATCAATACATCAAACTAGTAGAAGAGCACCGATGGAATGAGCTTGTCTATGCTGCTGAGTTTAATTTTGAACCTGTCATTGGCCAATTGTATTACCTATACGATCGTGGGGGTGTCAAAGGAAAGCCATTCCTATCGATGATTGCTCCAGGGGAGTGGGGCAATAAAAAAGGGATGGAATTCATTGGATCGTTTGCGTTGAATCACAATCGTAAGTGGATCCTCCAGGAGGCTGCGCCACAGTCATCTTAAGCGCAGTTTTTATGAGACGATTGTAGTCCGTGGAATCGATCATGTCAGGAGTGACATTGAAAAACTGACGTTGCATACAATGGAACTTTCTCGCTATCTTTATCCTTTCTGTGAAAGAATTGGAATTACGGAAGATAGTGAACCCTATTTTTTGACTTTCACATGATCTTTGGCATTGTGGGACCCTCATTGAGGATCTAATGATTAAAAGGGACAAACCTTGCGCCCGTAGCTCAACTGGATAGAGCAACTGCCTTCTAAGCAGTAGGTTACAGGTTCGAGTCCTGTCGGGCGTACGAGAGTGCTGAGGTTTTTTGGCGACATGGCCGAGTGGTTAGGCAGAGGTCTGCAAAACCTCGTACAGCGGTTCGAATCCGCTTGTCGCCTCTTGAAGCCCTTTTGAATATGCCGCGTTCGTCTAGTGGTTAGGACGCCGCCCTTTCACGGCGGTAGCACGGGTTCGAATCCCGTACGCGGTACACCTTCCCAATGCATTGGTCCTTTCCTTGGAACCATCCATGGAATCGTATGGAGCCCATAGCTCAGTTGGTTAGAGCGTCGCGTTGTGGCCGCGAAGGTCGTGGGTTCGAATCCCATTGGGCTCCCTCTCCATCCCACGAATATGCTTTACTCTGCTTTAACTGAATTCAGTTTTATCGTCTCTCACGAATAGCGGGACGATTCTTGCGTACAAATCCTTTGTTGATCATCTCTCCTATGAAGCCTATGGAGAAGAATTGCGCTCCTACAACGAGCAGTAAAAAGCCAAGAAACAGAAGCGGACGATCCTGTAACGACTGACCTAGTGCAAGCTTTATGAATGCTAGATAGAGGTTAATCACAGCGCCAATGAGGATGGATACAATCCCAATTGCTCCGAAAAAATGCATGGGACGAGCTGTATATCGACTCATGAACAAAAGCGTCAAAAGGTCGAGGAATCCATTGATAAATCTGGATGCTCCAAACTTCGTCGATCCATGTACTCTAGGGCGATGATTCACCACCCGTTCACCTATCTTTTTGAAACCTGCGTTATGAGCCAATACAGGCACATATCTGTGCATTTCGCCATAGACGATAATGGCATCGATCACCTCTCTTCGGTAGATTTTCAAGCCGCAATTAAAATCATGGAGATGAATCCCTGTTAAAAGCCGCGTCACCCCATTAAAAAGTTTAGATGGTATCGTTTTGGACACAGGGTCGTGACGTTTCTTTTTCCAGCCACTAACTACGTCTAGTTTTTGCTCCTGAAGTTGATCCAACATGTGCGGGATTTCAGCAGGATCATCTTGAAGGTCCGCATCAAGCGTCACAATATATTGCCCAGCAGCATAGAAAAAGCCTTCTTGCAAGGCTGCACTTTTACCATGATTACGCTGAAATCGAAGTCCCTTTATTTGATCGATCTCATTCGCGAGTGCGTCCACGTGAGACCAAGTCGCATCATTTGAGCCGTCATCTACAAAAATAACCTCGTAGGCTTTGCCCAATGGATCCAATGCCGATTGGATTTCATCAGCGAGAGGGCGTACTGAGTCCTCCTCATTAAACGTAGGAATGACCAGACTTAAGAAAATCTGATCTTTTGATGGCGCAGATGAAGGCACATTGTTCATAACTGCTAAAAATACATAACTTCCGCTCTATGAAGAAATTGTACTATTCGATTGGAGAGATCTGTAAGATGACTGGAATTGAGGCACATGTGCTTCGATATTGGGAAACGGTCTTTCCTCAGTTACGTCCAATGAAGGGAAAATCAGGTGCTAGACGATACAAGGAATCTGATGTAGCGCTTATTTTAGAGCTACAAGACTTGATACACCACAAAGGATATAGTACTGCAGGTGCTCTGAAGGTTTTGGAACAAAAAAATTCTGATAGTTCTGAACCCCATGCCCCAACGAACCCTCCCCTTTCTGGAGATCTCAAAAGAGAGCTATTAGAAATTAGGGAAACCCTTTCCGTCATTTACGAGAAACTCTAAACCCTGCGCTTCAGAACCATCTACCACGCGCTTTGATTCGGATATTCGTGGGTAGGTTATGCTAAGACAACTCGGACCCGTTTCGTGTGAGTCAATACTCCATGTATAAATGGATGTCGATGGTGGCGGGTCAGATGTATGATCGATTAACCGCCAAAGCTCTGGTGTTCTAGTCGTTTGAGCAACCTTATCAGGGGGTATTCTAGTTGGCTCTACATCTAGATTTGCAAATCCATACCCTAGACCCTCCCCTAGGGCTTTTACATAAGCCTCTTTTGCACACCACCTTCGTAAAAATGATGCCTTTCGTTCGGCTATATTTTCTATAGACTGTATATCGGTCCATTCATTTTGTGTGCATACCCTTCTAAGTGCATCAACATCATGAGGGGGTCTAACCTCAAGGTCAATCCCAAGAAAGTGATCATTGCGCTTTTCAGTGACTGCCGCCACAACCACCCCACGTGAATGGGCTAGGCTGAGATCAAAAGGGAGATCACGAAAAAACGGTTTGCCTCTGTCGTCTTTCTCAAGGTTTTGCAAAATCTCCGAAAAGGTTAATTCTTTGGAAAGACTTTGAACGGCTTTACAAAGGCATACTCTTGATGAACCTTTTTCAAGCAACCGCTTGCCTTGAGGAGTTTGTGGCGGAATGGACCCTAGGGACTCTAGTGATTTAACAGGACCCTGTTCCTTAGCTGAGTCAAGAGAGTTGAATGCAATGGAAGCACCATTTAGCTCTATAGCATCGCTAATCGGGTAGAGTTGAACCGAAATCATCATAGTGGAAGGTATTACCCCAAAATGCGTATATGACGCCTGATTTTAACAGCTAATGGAAAACGATTGGACTAGGTCGATTCAACGTTCACCGACTGCCACAACACAAGAATGTACATAAACTGTAAGGTGAGCAAAAAGGAAATACCGCTGAGATGCAATAACTGTAACACCCCAGGCATATCAAGTCTTTCAAGCCCGATGCCGATGAATACTTGAGAAACTACCAACACACCAATCCAAAGTACAATCTTACCCATCCATGATGGGGTAAACGATGAATGCCTGCGATGAATCCAGGCCAAAGAGCCCATTGCAGCCAAAACAATCCAAGAGAAACTTCTATGGACAATGTAGAGGGTATTCTCCACATCAAGCCATTGGGAACGAGGTGGTTTGGTAGCTGCATTTTTTGCGGCATCAATGAGTTCACGAACCTGTGTACCCAAAACCATTTGGAGTATCGATACTGTAAATAATACGATCCCTACAAAGAGTAATTGCTGTCGCTGAGATCTTGGCATCGAGAATTGCAATCGTTCTCTATGTCCCCTGAACGCAGCAAACAGTAGCAGAGATACGATCAGCATCGCCAGTAACATGTGAGCCGTGATCATTCCACCTTCTAGTTGGCTCCTGACGACCTGACCACCTAGCCACGCTTGGAAAATGACCAGGACAAAGGAAAGGACAGAAAATGCGGTCACGATTGGATCTCTGCGTACCCACCAAAATGACAATATCATTGTCACGGTAATAAAGAGTCCAATAAGTACCCCAACAAGACGATTTATATACTCCAGCCAGGTGTGTGTTGGATTAAATAGCGCTGGATCCCAACCTGGAGGCAGGTCTGCGACATTTGTTGGTGGAATCCATACGCCAAAACATTTTGGCCAATCCGGACAACCAAGACCCGCTCCAGATGCTCTTACAAGACCTCCAACCACAATCAAAACCAAGGTTGCAAGCACGGTAACCACAGCCATCACTTGAAAGGGTGTCCAACGTTTTCCAATGAGAGTCGCCATGGGTTCTGAATAGACAAAAAATGGTTTTTTCGTACCTTTAAAGATACTCATCTAACGTGAATGGACATAGAAACGTGCATCAAGAATCTGTAGCAAAGACACACTCATCGACATGGCTTGCCGATGTTTGGGAATGTACCAAACCAGGGATTACCCTGTTTGTCCTCATCAGCATGGCTATCGGATTTTTGCTGGGTAGTCTCTCTGGATCCAGCCTTGGAGTCAGTGGGTGGACGTTATCGTGGGGCACCTTTGTGTCTGCTTTGATTGGCACCTGGGCAGTAGCTTCGGGCACTGCAGCAATGAATATGGTGTTCGAGCGTGATTATGACGCTCTTATGCGTCGTACGGCATCAAGACCTATTCCAGCTGGCCGTCTGGCGCCGTCACAAGGAGCTTTACTGGCAGGAACCTTGCTTGTGATTGGCTACACTACACTATTTTTGGGCGTAAATACGATCACTGGGTGGGTTTCTGTAGCAACCTCTGTGATTTACCTATTTGCCTATACACCCATGAAGAGGGTTACCTATGCGAACGTTTTTTTGGGTGCCATTCCAGGTGCGTTACCTGCCATTGGTGGATGGGCTGCCGCAACCGGAACCGTATTGGATTACGGCGCATGGATGTTGTTTTGGATTATGTTTTTTTGGCAGGTACCTCATGTGATGGCCATCGCCTGGATTTATCAAAAAGATTATGCCCATGCTGGCTTCCAAATGTTGCCAAAATCAGACTCCGAAGGCTTTAAAGCATCGTTTTGGGTCGTTTTCTCTCTGCTTGCACTCTTTCCAAATATTGTAAAATTGTGGGTCTTGGATCTTGGGAGTTGGGTGTTTCTAAGTGGTGGATTAATTCTCGCTATTGGGTATTTAGTCACCGGTCTTATGTTTGCCTGGAGACGGGATGAGTCTTCTGCAAGAACCCTGATGATCTTTTCTTTTGTTTACCTCCCAGGCACATGGCTTGTGCTAGGATTGGATCGGTTCATCCTCTATTTACAATCCGTTCTAGGCTAATCAGGCCAGAACCTTAAGGGTAGCTTGTTGGATCCGCTTCATGCATGATCGAGTACACCGCGTCGAATACATCCTCTATCGATGGTTTGCTAAAATAATCTCCATCTGTTGAATAGGCCGGTCTGTGCGGTTTTGCAGTCAGGCAGGTTGCTTGTGAATCGAGATATCGGTAACCACCTTGCTCGTCTAATACGTGTTGCATCATAAATGCAGTTGCACCTCCTGGAACATCCTCATCCACAAAAAGAATACGATTGGTCTTTTGTAAGGAAGCGCTGATTCTATGCTCACGATCAAATGGAAGAAGAGTGCGCACGTCGATGCACTCCGCAGAAATTCCAGCTTGTTGGAGTAGGGGTTGAGCGGCCATCACGATATTAAATGTTGATCCATACGATACTATCGTGATATCTGAGCCCTCTTGAACGATGTCAGGAATGCCTAGGGGTGTGGTAAAATCGCCTAGATTGGATGGCAAGGTTTCTTTGAGTCGATAACCATTGAGAGGTTCAATAACTACGGCAGGGTCATCTCCCTGGATAAGTGTATTGTAAAAACCAGCTGCCTCGGTAAGATTTCGTGGAACGCACAAATGGATGCCTCGTATCCCGTTAAGAAGCATTCCCATGGGTGATCCTGAATGCCAAATCCCTTCAAGCCTGTGGCCGCGAGTACGAACGATGACAGGACAACGTTGACGCCCTTTTGTGCGATAACGCAAAGATGCAACATCATCACTTAAGGTTTGAAATGCATACAGTAAGTAATCGAGGTACTGAATCTCAGCTATAGGTCTAAGTCCCCTCATTGCCATCCCAATACCTTGACCGAGTATGGTCGTTTCCCGAATGCCAGTATCAAAGACTCTATGAATCCCAAAGCGCTCTTGCATCCCCTCAAGACCCAAGTTCACATCACCAAGCTGACCTGAGTCTTCACCAAAGACAACCATTTCTGGATGACGGTCAAAAAGTGTTTGAAAATTATCTCTCAATACAACTCGTCCATCTACTGATGGGGCATCGTCGTTGAATGTTGCTGGAGTATGTTGCACGTGGAGTGGTGAATACTTGGTTTCGCTAATCCAGTGACTATTGTACCGGTCATGATTGGTTTCAGACTGAGCCTCAAGCCAGGCTGACAGTGCTTGGATAGCTTCAGAGTGCATCCCTTTGGTAGCCATGAGTGCCCGACGAGCCGCCACAATAGAATCCTTACGAATCACAGGGTTTTTGCGCTTCAAGGTTGTGGATAGCTCTTCTAGTAACGAAGCTTTTTCAGGGATGTCTGCTTTGACCGATTCCAAATGAGCCAACACAGCTTCTTTTTCCGCTTTTAAAGGATCTTGAAATGCTTTCCACGCTTCTTTTTGCGCTGTTTTGACTTCTTCTAGGACCTTAGCATCCAAGGCATCCAATTCAGCAGCCGTTGCAATTTTTTTCTTTAGAATCCAGTGTCGAAACTGTGAATTGCAACAATATTTCGATTCCCAGGAAAGCCTCTCTTTTGATTTATAACGCTCATGAGATCCTGATGTAGAGTGTCCTTGAGGCTGGGTAACTTCTTCTACGTGCACAACTACCGGTACATGTTCGTTTCGAGCAATTCTAGCGGCCTGCTGATAGGTCGAAACTAGACCTTCATAATCCCACGCTTTGGCTTTTAAAATCTCGAGTCCGGGTTTTGTTTTTGTACGTTGGAAGCCCTTAAGTAATTCAGAAATGCTCTCCTTCGTCGTTTGGTATTTCTTTGCTACTGAAATGCCATATCCATCATCCCAAACAGACATGACCATTGGGATTTGAAGAACGCCCGCTGCATTTAGAGCTTCCCAAAAAACACCCTCAGATGTGGATGCATCGCCAATGGTTCCAAAAGCAATCTCATTGCCCTTCTTGGAAAAGGTTGTATGCTTGGCCAGCTTTTTTTCTGCGCGATACAATGAACTGGCCTGTGCTAAACCCACCAAACGAGCCATCTGGCCCGCTGTACATGAGATATCTGAGGCACTATTTTTCATGCTGGTTTGTGGTAACCATTCACCCTCATCATCCACAAGTTGTGTTCCAAAGTGAGCCGTCATCTGACGACCAGATGAATGTGGTTCGTGCTCAGTGTCAACATGGGCATACAATTGCGCGAACAATTGCTGTGGTGTAAGTTGCCCAATCGCCATTAATAATGTTTGGTCTCGATAATACCCAGATCGGAAATCACCATTCTGGAACACTTTGGATAGAGCAATTTGTGGAAGCTCTTTCCCGTCGCCAAATATTCCAAACTTCGCACGCCCATTAAGCACTTCCTTTCGACCCAGAAGTGAAACTTCTCGACTCGTCTTTGCCAATTTGTAATCAGCCAAGATGTCGGACTTTTTCCAAGTAGACGATGATTGTTTCGAGGACGTAGTTTTACTCGAAGTGGTTGGTTTCGTGCGAGTGGTCTTTCTTGCTGGCATAGAGTTCGTGATTCAACAAATTAGGACGACGCAATTCCAGGTCGTGTCAAATCTGCGGGGTTCAAAATAGTTTCCAGTTCAGAGCGACTTAAATCGGTAAGCTCTTCGGCTACATCGATCAATGGTCGATCTTCAGCAAAAGCCTTCTTTGCAATCTTTGCTGCAAGATCATAGCCAATAATCGCATTTAACGCAGTAACCAAGATTGGGTTTTTGCTCACATTCTCAGCAATCTTGTCTGCCCTAACGGTTAGTCCTTGAACAGAGCGATCTGCAAAGTTCTGACAGGCTGTTCCTAAAATATGAATGGATTCGAGGAGGTTGTGGGCCACAACAGGCAAAGCAACATTTAGCTCAAAGTTGCCCGTCTGTCCAGCCACACTAATGGTTGTGTCATTTCCCATCACCTGAAGCGCAACCATAATGACAGATTCTTCGATAACTGGATTCACTTTTCCAGGCATGATGGATGAACCTGGCTGAAGTGCCTGAAGCTGTACCTCTGCCAATCCACCGTTGGGTCCAGAGTTCATCCAGCGAAGATCATTGGCCATCTTTATTAAACTAACTGCCAGAGTTTTACACTGACCACTTAGTTCAACAGATGCATCCACTGTTGCTTGTGCTTCGAAGTGATTAGCCGCCTCTACAAATTCTATTCCTGTTGCCTCAGCAATCCCTTTGGCAAATCTTGCGCCAAATTCGGGATGAGTGTTGATACCAGTACCAACAGCCGTACCACCTTGGGGTAATTCGGTGTTTCTAGCAAGAGCGTCGGTAAGGCGTTGATGTGCGAGTTCTAATTGCCTAGCATATCCTCCAAACTCTTGCTCGATGGTTACAGGCATGGCATCCATTAAGTGAGTACGCCCTGTCTTCACCACGTTAGCATACTCTTTACCTTTGCTTAAAAAGGTGGTGCGAAGATGCTCTATGGCTGGAAGTAGGTGTCGATACCCCTGCAGTACAGTCGAAAGACGAATGGCCGTGGGAATTGTGTCATTACTCGATTGTCCCATATTGACGTGATCATTCGGATGAACACGTTCTTGAGCTCCGCTAGCTTCCAATAGCTCATTGGCACGTCGAGAAATCACCTCGTTAGCATTCATGTTGCTAGATGTCCCTGAGCCTGTTTGAAATATATCGAGAACAAAATGGTCATCTAGCTTGCCATCAGCCACTTCCTTCGCAGCCTCTATGATGGCATTTGCACGGGAGGCATCCAAAAGACCGAGATCGGCATTTACGCTTGCTGCCGTGGCTTTGATCACTCCAAGTGCTGAAATAAACGGTGATGAAAATCGAAGCGCACTAATGGGGAAATTATCCGCAGCACGCTGTGTTTGAGCTCCATAATAGGCCTCTTCAGGGACATGAATCTCCCCCATCGAGTCCTTTTCGATTCTAAATGACATAGAACAAAAGGGTTTTTTGACTAGTGACTAAAGCGTCGTTTCGAACATCCGGAATGTCTTAAAGGGCTTCGCGCCCATACGTTCCGCGACTCGAATCATATCAAGATTGGTTTCCAACACCCATCCAATCTCTGAGGAAATATAACCGTTTTCGTACCCTTTTTCGACGACATATTGATGCAACATTGCATCAATTCCTTTACCCTGATGCTCGGGTAGGACGCCCATTAAGGCAGTTCGGAGATGACTTAGTTTTTTACGGCCACGTAATAGCTTCCACCACCCAAATGGCAGAAGATTTCCATCCATTTTGTGAAGTATTCGATTGATATCGAGCAAGGGAATAGAAAAGCCAACAGGTTCTCCTTCAAGCTCTGCAATAATGGCTACCTCTTTAGCCACTACCAATTTTAACGAGGAGGCTAGATCATCGAATTCTTCTTTGGTCATGGGAATAAATCCCCAGTTTTTAGACCATGCTTGATTGTATATGGTGCGAATAATCTCGGCATCCTCTTTCAGATTGTTAAGATTCACCGTTCGTAATCTTAGACTCGGCAATCGCTTGGAGACGATGGATTTTGCTCGAGCCATTCGCTCAATATCTACTCCAGGATTCGTTGCAAGGAAAGAGTACAAATCCATGGCCTTGGACAGCCCTGCTTTTTCTAAAACCTCAGCATAATAAGGTTTGTTGTAGGGCATCATCAGTGATGGTATCTCTTCATAGGCGTCCATTAGCACACCAATCACATCAAGCATTCCAGGATTAGCCGGTCCCAATACATGTGTCATCCCCCGATGCTTCAACCAATCTTTGACGGCTTTCAGCATGAGATCGACAAGTGGTTGATGATCTATTGTCTCAAAAAATCCAAAGAAACCCGTTTTTCCACCGTGTACTTCGTTGTATCGATGGTCAATAATGGCTGCAATACGACCTGCTGGACGTCCATTGACAGTTCCAGTAAACAACGCAATTTCAGCATTGTTAAAAAACGGGTTCTTGTCCGTATCAATAAGCTTTTTTTGCTCTAACCTAAGTGGTGGAACCCAGCATGGACTATCTTGGTAGTGTGTATAGGGAAATTCTAGGAAGGCCTCACGCTGCTCCTTGGTTTCCACCAAGGTGAGGCTCACATTACCCGTTGGCTGCATGGCCATTTTGGTCGATGACGCCGTTTTGAATACCTACTTTTCGGAATGCCTCAAGCACACGATTAAGGTGCTCATCGGTATGGGTAGCCATGTAGCTCGTACGAATTAGTGACTGACCTTTTGGTACAGCTGGAGGCACGACCGCGTTGGTATATACGCCTTGTTCAAAGAGATCACGCCAAAAGACAAAACACTCCATCATTTCACCTAAAACAATAGGAATGATAGGTGTTTGACTGTTCATCACATTAAAGCCCATCCCTTGTAATTCCGTACGCATGGTATTGGAGATTTCCTCCAAGCGCTCTAATCTCCATGGCTCTTCTTGGAGTATTTCCAATGATTTTAGTACCGTAGCAACATTGGCAGGTGGCATACTCGCGCTAAAAATATGAGACGGCGCATTGTGTCGAATGAAGTCAATCACAGGTGCATCTCCCACCAAAAACCCACCCAAAGAAGCAAAAGACTTACTAAACGTGCCGCTGATTAAATCAATGTCGTCAGTAAGACCAAATACAGAAGCTGAACCGCGTCCCCCATCACCCACAACACCTACGGCATGGGCATCGTCTAGATAGAGACGTGCATTGTATTCCTTAGCTATCTCCACAAGTTCAGGGATACTCGCAAGTCTCCCAGACATTGAAAATACACCATCGCTTACAATGATTTTACCAAGTGAGGGATCCTCTCGATCGAGAAGTCGACGTAGATGATCCATATCATTGTGCTGGTATCGGACTGTTTTTGCGTGGGACAGTTGTTGTCCAACGACGATACAGGCATGATTGTCCTTATCTGAAAAGATTACATCATTACGCCCAGCAATCGTTTGAATCGCACCTTCATTGGTTTGATACCCTGTGCTAAACAAAACACACGCTTCTTTGCCAAGGTAAGCTGCTAATTTTTCCTCAAGCTCAAGATGCAGATCCAAGGTTCCGTTTAAATAGCGAGAGCCTGTACAACCCGTTCCATATGTTGCGATCACTGACTGCGCAGCATCGATGACACGAGGGTCATTTGTAAGCCCTAGATAGTTATTGGAGCCAGCCATAACCACGTCTTTGCCTTCGATGACAACAGTTGTGCCATCGGTAGCCTGAAGTGGCTTGAAATAGGGGAACAAGCCGAGACGTTTAATGTCATCTGCCGTCGTAAAATCGTACGCCTTGTTGAAGACGTCTCCGTGTTTAACGTCGAGCTTAATTTCGGCCATGTTACGTGGGTGTGCTTACAGGAACTTTAACTTATAAATATAGCGATTTTGGACCATTTGTTCAATGTAAGACCATCTGAGCACCCCTAAAGAGGGCTCCAAAATCAAACAGAACAAAGATCCAAGTCTCACTTTTTTAGTGTACTGCCAAAAATCGCTTCATATTCTTTAACAAGAACTTGCCATTCAAACGTTTCGGCTCGTTTTTTGGATGACTTGCGTAGGATTTCTTGAGTCGTTGAATCCGAGAGTAATTGATCGATCGATTGCGCAAAACTTACCGCATCTCCTTCTTGAATCGCATAGCCATTCACACCCTCTTCAATCACATCACGAATTCCTTCAATGTATGAGGCAATTGCTGGACATCCGACCGCATTGGCTTCTAGCAAGACTATTCCAAAGCCTTCCATATCTCCTTCGACCCGAATATTTGGCATGATAAATGCATCAGCAGCTGCGTACGCATGGTGTACAACATCCTCTTCTTGCCTTCCCATGGTAATCACTCGATGGGACGTCTCACTGTGAATAAATTCACTCATCTGCTCAATGGATTCCTGCTGTGGTCCTTCGCCAATAATCAAATATTGAACAGGTGTTTTGATATTTGGTAAAACATCTTGAAGAAACCAAGCATGACCTTTTCGCTCTACTAAACGACCTACCGTGAGAAGCAGGGGTTTTGATGCATCAATGTCATGGGTGGTCGCTAGCGTCTCTTTGGCCACTTGTTGCGCTGGCATTCGTCGTGCAAAATCTAATTTAACCCCATTTGGAAGTACCGTTGCTTTGCTTGAATCTAATCCGCGGTCGATACTTTGTTGACTTGTGGCTTCAGATACTGAAATCACTCGAGTCAGAGCCCTAAAAACTCTCGGCACCCACCATTGATATGGAGTAATGGGTAACGTGACATCTTGGCCATGATTGATCGCAATCATTGGCACACTCACCCCCATGGCTCTCAAAACAGGACTCAAGGCAGCTGTGACCATAGAGCCACACACAATAAGTTGAATATTATGTTGCTTGATCAGCAAAGGGACCTCACGTAAACTTTTGGCAAGATACCCGGCAGTTGACCATTCTATATGCTTCCAAGAAGAATGATTCACCCACTCATGCACCTCAAATGTGCCTGTTTTCTTGAGGTGATGCAGTAACTGCTGGCTAACCTCTTGCATCCCCCCAATACTCTCTAACGGATTGTCCAGAGGTGGATGGAGGTGCGACATAAAGAGTAAAGATGGCTTATCAGGCATTTGAAATCATGTCTGTTAATTCGTTCAAAAACTCCTGCTGTATGGAGTTACTATCAAACGTTCTGGCCTTGGTTAAAGCTGCTGCTGACAAAGCCTCTCGCTTTGAGGGGTGCATAACTAGGTCTTCTAGCATCGTTGTCACCCACTCAACATTGTGAAGATAGTCTGCAGGGATTACCCTCCCACTCACCTGATCTTCTACCAAAGATGAACTTCCTGGCGAATCCGCGACAACCACAGCAACCCCACTTGCCATTGCTTCCAGCGTGACATTTCCAAACGTTTCAGAGATTGAAGGGAATACAAAAAGGTCTGAGTTAGCATAGGCTTCTGCAAGGTCTTCTCCCAAACAGGTACCAAGAAAACGAGCGTTTGGACATGCCTGACGCATTGCTTCTTGGGTTGGCCCCTCTCCAACCACACAAATGGTCATTTCTGTGAACTCATTGGTCGTGGTTGCGTCGTCTGCATTGGATGGTTCATGCTTAGGTGAGTTAAGTCTAGATTTGAGACGTTGTTCCAAGTGGTTCATCCACTCACAAAATAGTGCTGTATTTTTTTCTGCAACCAAGCGTGACACATACGTACAAACAACGGAATCCTCTGGAATTTTGTGCTTTTTGCGCCATGTGCTATTGCGTTTGGTAGGTGAGAACAACGTAGTATCGACCCCTCGTGACCAACGAGCCAATCTATGTGGGTCAACTCCCTGTCGGCGCAGCTCATCTTGCATCGATTGTGTGGGAACAAATACCCGGTCGCATTGATTGTAAAAATCATTGGATGTCTTTTGAACCCATTTTGTTAACCAATGAACCCCGTAGTAAGAGAGATAGGATACAAAATTAGTATGGTAGGTAGCAGCAACAGGTTTTTTGTGATGCTTAGCCCATGAAAGCATGTCAAATCCTAAGCGATCAGGGGTCGCAATCTGAATAATATCTGGGTCAAATGCCTCAAGTTCATGTTTCGCTTCTCTTGAAAGCCCAGTTGATAAGCGATATTCAGGACGAAACGGGATTGGGAAGGAACGCACTGGAATCAATGTGCCAGGGGCGTCCATTTGAGGCGCTTTTACGGTAGGAGCGAATATCCGAACATCCACATCTTGGTCCAATAAGAACTGGACCCACCGGTTCAATGTGATCGATACCCCATCACGGATATGATGGTAATTTCCCGTGGCCAGTGCTACTTTGAAAGTGGGCATTTGAAAAGTTTATTAACGTCTGGCCTAAGTTAGAATCACCACACGAGTGATAGATTCACTGTATCTTCTGATGAATGTTATCGCTTAGAATATAAAGATTCATGAAGAAAGCCTTTGTTACTGGGGGTACAGGCTTTATTGGTAGCCATTTGATAGAACACCTCATTTCGCTAGGGGTGGACGTATCAGCACTGATTCGAACCCGTAAAAGATGGCTCGAGGGACTTCCTGTTGAATATATTTCTGGCGATGTGAGATCTGTAGATACTATTCGCGAACCCCTATCCAAAGTGGATACATTTATTCACTGTGCCGCCTTGCTAACTGGGTCTACACAAGAAGAACTCGATCGTGTGAATGTGGACTCGACTCTTGCCGTTGTACGAGAAGCCGTTGCTCAGGGAGTTGAGACCATCGTTGTTCTATCTTCGCTCGCTGCTCTTGGTCCTTCTTCAGGAGGCCAGCCCGTTGATGACGATCATGTAGCAAATCCTGTTTCAATGTACGGAGAGTCAAAGCGACGAATGGAGGAGGCCTTGCGAGCACTTGATCTGGGGTCATCACGATTGATTGTCATCCGACCACCAGCCGTATATGGGCCAAGGGAAGAGCATATATTTCAATTTTTTAAGGCAGCAAACCTACGAGTCTCACCTTTGCTAGGGCAATCTAAGAGTGGGCTCTTTTCCATTGTTCATGTGGATGATCTTGTAAAAGGAATCGCTCAAGCTGCAGCAATGGATGTCTCAGTTTTTGGTCCTGGATCCTTAGACTTTTTCTTGTTGAGTGGTCCAAAACCTGTTACATGGGCAGAATTGATAGCTTCAACTCAACAGGCTGTTGGACACTCTACCATTGCGCTACCGATTGCCCCTTTTGTTTTACGCTTCTTGGGTACTATACTGGAAACGGTAAGTGGCGCGTTAGGTCAATCAACGATGTTAAATCGGGAAAAAGCCCACGAATTAAGCCTTGAATGGGTGTGTAGCCACAAAAAAGCATCCTCAATCTTTCATTATAAACCCACAAAAGAGTTACAATCAGGAGTCCTGGAGACAGTTTCATGGTACAGAACACACAAATGGATGTCATAAGTAGATCGAGGCTATCACGCATGGGAATTCTATCGGGTTTTTGGACGATAGTTTTCCTTTTTTTGGCCGTGTCGTCATCCTTTGGGCAGACCGTTGATGATCAGGCTGTTGAAGGACAAGCCGTTGACCCTGCTAGTGAAGGCTCGTCAGAAACCGTAGAGAGAGTAGGTATTCGTGAAACCATTCGATTGGTAGAGGATCGAGCAACTACCCTAGAAATCCCTGGGATCGTGGATATGGTAAGTTCAGCATTCCACCTTTATGTTATGTCTGATAGTGACGGTCTCGTTGTTTTCAGAAAAAAAGAAGAGGGACTCACATGGTTATACTCTGCGACGGGTATGCAGAGGCGAGGATCCTCCCTTTTTGCGGATGATCGATTTGCATATGTCAAGGGACAACGAAATCAACTTACAGTACTCGAACCAACCTCTGTGCTGGGCGTTTATTCATCTACCCGGTTTGCTTCCCCCTTTTCTTCAGTCGCTAGAACTCACCACACATTGTGGATTGCATTTGAAGACCTTGGGATTGGCAAACTCTCATTAGAGACACCGGAGCAGGTGGACATGGACCCTGAATTTGCGTTTCGTGAGCAAACCCAGGGGTGTCAAGTAAAGGATGTGGTCTCCGATGGGTATGCACATCTTTTTGCTCTGTTGAGTTGTGCAGATTCAGACAGCACATCAAAGATTCTTCATATTCTTGACCCACCAAGTGGTGAAGAACCTGCCTCAATTGAATCTATTATTGACGTACAAGGTGATTTTAACTCCCTCCATTGGGTTCGATCTATGGGGTTATTCGCCTCTGGATCTGAAGGGTTAGTGAGTATTTCTGAGGAGGGATCCACCTTTTTTTGGGTTCAAGTGGAGGATGAGCTCTCAGACGTCCATGCCATTGGTACGCGACTGGTCCTGCGAACCAACTCTGGTCTACTTTGGGCAGGATCACTGACTGAAGGCTTTCAACAGGTACGCAGTGATATTGGGGGTGGTAACTATATTACCCAAGCATCCTCAGGCCTTTTTCTAGCTCAGTATGATCGCCTTCAAAATGCGTCCTTAGAGATTGAACAAGAGGAGCGCCTCATTGCGTTTGACAGGGCCACTGCTGCCAATTCTACAAGCCCATCGTTGAATGAAGAGGACTCAAATCAGTCATCCAATCAAGGATTTCAACTTTATACGATCCCTTCCATTACTGTTCCTCTTCCACAGTCAGTCATATTGCCGATTTCGTATACCACTTCTTCGAGTACTCAAGCCGTACAGTTGACTCTTCTTTCTAATATCGAAGCAGCCCAAATTCGAGGGCGTTCTTTTTTATGGACTCCATCGTCGAACGATGTGGGTGAACATTCCTTTACGGTGCTTGCAACCACAACGGATGGTCGCGTTCAAACACAAGAGTTCACAATCAATGTACGTCCATTTAATGCGCCTCCACGGTTTGCCCCTAATCGTGCGATGACGGTACCTGTTGGGGAACTCTTTACGACACAATTTTTTGCCGTTGACCCTGATGGACTCGACGCTGAATTACTAGATTATCGCGCCGATAATCTTCCAAGAGGAGCTCGTCTTAATCGTAAAACAGGTGTGTTTGAATGGACACCAACTGAAGAACAAATAGGGGTAGTAACATTCCAGGTCGTCGCTAGAGATCAGTATGGGACCGCCTCCGTCCAGGATGTTGAGTTGAGGGTGCGATCAATCGCTTCTGGTGAAGAGAGTCCCGATCAGGATGGCAGATGAATTTCCAACTCAACGACTCTTGGCGTGGTACCAGCGTCATGGTCGAGATCTTCCTTGGCGTCACACGCGTGATCCTTATGCCATTTGGGTCTCAGAAATCATGTGTCAACAAACACGTGTAGAGACAGTTATTGGGTATTATGAACGATGGATGCAGTCTTTTCCCACAATTCAGTCACTTGCAGAGGCCAGGGAGCATGATGTTTTAAAATGTTGGGAGGGTCTTGGGTATTATCGTCGAGCAAGACATCTTCACCAATCGGCGCAGAGGATCATGGACGAGTTTCGGGGTGAATTTCCTCGTGATTATGACTCCATTCTCAGCCTTAAAGGGGTCGGCGGTTACACCTCAGCGGCTATCGGCAGTATTGCCTTTGGGATTCCAAAAGGTGTCGTTGATGGAAATGTGCTTCGTGTTGCAACCCGCGTACTTGGAATCAATAACGACATCCGCAAAAGCACAACAGTGCGTGAGATCCAGTCTTGGATGGACGCTGTCATCGACACTCATTCCCCAGGTGATTTTAACCAAGCTGTGATGGAGTTGGGAGCAACCCTTTGCTCACCAACAAAGCCCTCTTGTGAACAGTGTCCTTTGGCAAATGGATGCGTTGCCTTTGCGATGGCAGCCACGGACACGATTCCCTACAAATCACCCGCAAAGAAAATCCCTCATCATCCCATTGGTGTTGCGGTGATTAAAAATCGTGATGGACATGTTTTGATTGGCCGCAGGCGAAGTGACCAAATGTTAGGTGGGTTGTGGGAGTTTCCTGGTGGAAAACAGGAGCTTGATGAATCCATTGAACAGACGGTTGTACGAGAAATCAAAGAAGAGCTTGATCTCGATATTGAAGTACATAGACCCATGATTGACGTACCACATGCATACTCCCACTTCAAAGTGACGTTGCACGTCTATGAGTGTCTATTACGCTCATATGAGCAAGAGCCTAAGGCGCTTGTACATGAAGAGCTTCGATGGATTCACCCTGAAAAACTTGACGAATACCCGTTTCCAAAGGCCAATAAAACGATTGTAGAGCATCTACAGCAATGAGACGTTACAAAGAGGCAACGATGAACCCAACGAATATACCTACACCTTGGCCTCCACCAAGATCAGCCTATCGTGAAATCTCCTCTTATTGCAAACTCACCAAACCAAAACTTGATGCACTGAAGAGCTGGCTGGACGAGCATGCATCACGATTTGAGGAACCTAGGTACCTAGAAAGTGATCCATTAGGATGCGTTATCGGTTATGAGTCTCCAGTAGATCGTGAGGTTGTTGGCTTTTTAACTGCGATGATGGCATGGGGACGTCGAGAAATTGTGATTCAGAAAACAAATCAGCTGTTAGAGTCATTAGGCCCCCATCCTGCTCAAACGATTCTTCAATCAAACGAGGAACAGTGGGCGATTTGGTTTGCGGATTTCCGGCATCGAACCTTTAATGTGATTGACGTACTAACATTTCTACGAGGATTGAAGTCTAACCTTCAAACCTATGGAACCTTGGAAGCTGCTTGGAAAGATTCATTTGAGGCCGTTGGGAGAGATCCAGCAAGTCTCATGAGTGAGTTTCAATCCAGATTTCGAGAAGCTGCTGCCCCTTTCCCGTCTCGGACAAGTCGTCATATTTCATCCCCAGATTCCAAAACAGCATCCAAGCGTCTGTGGATGTACCTACGATGGATGATTCGTGAAGGAGGACCTGTAGATTTGGGGCAATGGACGTTTATGTCACCTGCCGATTTACGTATTCCACTCGACGTTCATGTTGGGCGACAATCTAGACGATTAGGGCTTCTCAAGCGTAAAGCGAATGATGCACTCGCTGTTGAACAGCTTACCTCCGTGCTTAGGTACTTGGATCCAGAAGACCCAGTGAAGTACGATTATGCATTTTTAGGGATCGGTATTGAGGGTGAATCTTTGGCAAACACAGATGAGGTTGATTTAAATGGGGTAAATAGTGCTAGATTTTCGTCGTAAAAAACCCTACTTTGTAATGCTATCACAGAATTATCATGCTCTTTGGAAGATGATAGTCCGTGATAGACATTAATAGCAATTTAACATCTAGACATTGTTTCCATGAATGGAGTCAATATCAAAGACGGCGAAAATATCGAACGCGCAATCAATCGTTTCAAGAAAATGATGACGCGTTCACGAGTTCTTAACGAGTATCGTGATCGTCAAGAATTTACAAAGCCTTCCGAAGCTCGTCGCGAAGCTCTCAAGAAGAGTGTGCGTGAGCAACGTCGTCGTACTCGAGATAATTACTAAGCTACCCGGTTTTGGGCTATTAAAGCCCCTCTGGCAGGGATTCTCTTACCCCTTCTCACTACTTTCGTGCGTACCAGCTAAAGGCAAACATGCCTAAGCCTATGCTGATGTAGTAGCTAATCATTCTCCATAGAAATACTGCAAGACCAATAAACGCTGCACGGTCAATCAGTGGGCCTAAAAAGAGTACAAACAATCCCTCTACCCCACCTGACCCACCAGGGGTAGGCACAGCTACAAAGGATAAATGCATAGCCAAACTACGAAGTACAAGGAGTATTTCATTTGCTGGCAGAAGACTTAAAATGACGATTACTGGCAATGCAATTCGGCACAACCACATTGCCAGTGTAAGCCCAAAAGCCTTCGCAAAGTAACTGGTTGGTTTAGATCGAATTTGGTTGGAGTGAGCCTCAAGATTCTCCGCTTCAACCATCGCTTTATCACGAATTCGACGCAGTAGTGGCAGTCGAAATATCTGATTTACGATAGATTTCAGTGACGATGGGTTTACCAAAAGACCATATGTTAAAAGCCCTCCATAGCCAATAAGTGCAAGATAAATCAACACCATTGTCACGCCACCAACCAGTCCAGCTTCTTCTGGAATCACTTCAAAGTAAAGTCCTGTAATAAGTAAAATTGGGACTGCAATGGAGTACCAAATGTGATCAAGTAACACCCCGAACATCATTACGATGGTTGATTTGCCCAGGCTTACCCCCTCTCGGGTCATTGCATAGGTTGCCACTGGTGCACCACCGATGGTAGAAGGGGTTACTGCAGATGCAAAATCCCAAGATAGAATCAAGCGAAATGCACCCGGCCAGCTTAGTTGACCATCAGAAAATAATTTCAACCTTGCAGCGCCCAAATAAATCCTAAGCACCGAAACACCGATTGCAAGAAAGAGACCTGGAAACCGCTTAGGCTTTAAATGTTCTAACATCCCAGGCGTATAGGTCAGAGCAATGACAACTGCCATTGCTGCAACACTTAATGCCAATGAGCCTACGATGTAACGCCACGAGATATGAGGTCTAGTCGAGGCTTGAGACTTTGGTGAGCTAGACTCGTTATGCGATAGTGATGTCATGTGTTAGGTACACGTCCTGGATGGTTTGAAGAAGCTTTGCCCCTTCTTCCATCGGTCGCTGGAAGGCTTTACGACCACTGATCAGCCCCATTCCACCAGCTCGCTTGTTGATCACAGCAGTTTTGACGGCATCTGCAAAATCATCACTTCCTGAAGCACCTCCAGAGTTGATGAGGCCCGCACGACCCATAAAACTGTTAATTACTTGGTAACGAGTAAGATCAATGGGGTGGTCAGAGGTAAGCTCAGAGTAGATTCTCTCGTCTAATTTACCGTATGATGAATCCCCTGCATTGAGCGCTTGATACCCCCCATTATTTGTCGGTTGTTTCTGCTTAACAATATCCGCACCCAACGTGACTCCCAAATGGTTGGCTTGCCCAGTTAGGTCCGCTGACGTGTGATAATCCTTTCCATCTACTTTGAATGCATTGTTGCGGGTGTAGCACCACAAGATGGTAGCCAGCCCTAATTCATGTGCATACGCAAAGGCTTCTGCGACTTCAATGATTTGACGATTGGACTCTTCTGAACCAAAATAAATGGTGGCTCCAATTGCGGCGGCTCCCATATCATATGCTTGATCGATGGTTCCGAACATGATTTGATCAAACGTATTTGGATACGTGAGCAGCTCATTATGGTTGATCTTTACAATGAAGGGAATTTTGTGAGCATAACTACGAGCAACACTTCGTAGTACCCCAAAGGTTGACGCAACCCCATTACATTCCCCTTCTATGGCAAGCTTTACAATATTTTCTGGATCAAAATAGATTGGGTTTTTTGCAAAAGATGCACCTGCAGAGTGCTCAATTCCCTGGTCTACAGGAAGAATGGATAGATACCCTGTACCACCCAGGCGGCCATGATCAAACAATCGTTGTAAATTACCCAAGACCCTTGGATTGCGGTCCGACTTCATCCAAACATCGTCCACAAAGGTTGGTGAAGGAAGATGAAGTTGGTCTTTTGAAACCGTTTTTGAGGTGTGGGTAAGTAGGGACTCAGCATCATCGCCGAGATATTTTTCGAGGTCTGATTGGCTTAAGGACATAGTCTAAAAGAGCAAAAAGTTAATATTCTATCAAATAGTGATTCCCAATAACTTCACAATATACGACCTCGAGGGTGAAATGGCACGTCGTGAGTAAAAGCCGTAGTTTTCCATTATGAAACTAGGAAATCTTGATTTAGGGACTCGTCCTCTTTTTTTGGCCCCTATGGAGGATGTCACAGACTCTCCCTTTCGACAAATGTGTCGTGAGGCTGGTGCGTCTGTGGTCTACACAGAGTTTGTGAGTAGTGAAGCCATTATACGTGAAGTCGATCGGGCCTTGCATAAGCTTGACTTTGAAGAGATGGAACGTCCGTTTGGAATCCAGTTATTTGGCGGAAGAGAGGAAGCCATGGAGGGAGCAACAGAGATTGCTTTGAAGTGGAAACCAGATATCCTAGATATCAATTTCGGATGCCCTGTCTACAAAATAGTTGACAAAGGGGCAGGGGCTGCATGTCTTCGTGATTTATCCATGATGGAGCGAATGGCAAAAACAGTCGTGGACGCGGCCAAATCGGTCTCTCCAGATACACCTGTTACTGTGAAAACACGGTTGGGGTGGGATGAAGACTCCATAAAAATACAGGAAGTGGCCCTAATGCTTCAAGAGGTTGGAGTGAAAGCATTAACCGTTCATGCCCGGACAAGAAATCAAAAGTATAAAGGCGATGCACGTTGGGAGTGGTTTTCCAAAATTAAAGAGACCCCTGGCTTTTCTATTCCGCTCATCGGCAATGGTGATGTAACCACACCATCGTTAGCAAAAAAAATGTTTGATGAGACAGGTGTGGACGGAGTTATGATCGGGCGGGGTGCCATTGGAAACCCCTTTATTTTTGAGCAAACTCGTGCACTATTGGACCACGGTGAATATGCACAACCTGTTACTGCTGCCAGAAGAGTCGAGGCTTGTGCTACACAACTCGAACGATCCATTGAGCACCATGGAGAAAGGTTTGGTGTAATCATCATGAAGAAACATTATGGTGCATACCTCAAAGGGATCCGAGGAGGAAAACAACTTCGCACGTCCATCATCACTATGGATGACCCAAATGAGATTTTACAAAAGCTTCGAAGCTTTGAGGCTGTCGATGATCCTATCATACCCCGTAGAGAAGGGGGTAAACCTAAAGCTGAGGCTCAAGAAGCAGTCAATGAGTCTGTTCTCATGTAAGACTGTAATACCGATGGCACAAGGATATCTCCATTTGGCTGTTGGTATTGCTCAACAATAGCAGCGACTATTCGAGGCAATGCAAGCCCTGACCCGTTCAGCGTATGGACCAACTCAATGGAGCCATCATCATCCTTTGCACGAATCATCATGCGTCGAGCTTGAAAGTCTTCAAAGTTTGAACAAGAGCTCACTTCCAACCATCGTTGTTGTCCAGGGCTCCAGACCTCCATATCGTATTTTTTGGACTGGGTAAATCCCATGTCCGCTGTGCACATAAGTAATGTCCTGTAAGAAAGGCCAAGAGCTTCTATCAAGGATTCCACATAGCTTCTTAACTCCTCGAGTGCCTCATATGAATCAGATGGTTTTACCATATAGACAAGCTCAACCTTGTCAAATTGGTGAAGTCTGTTGAGTCCTCTAACCTCTTTACCATAGGATCCAGCCTCTCGTCTCCAACATGGTGTGTATGCACAATATTTGATAGGTAACTCGGCCGTAGACAATACTTCGTCTCTATGAAAATTGGTTACTGGAACCTCAGCCGTTGGAATCGCAAAGAATTCATCTCGTGGGACCACATACATCATATCCTCTTTGTCGGGAATTTGACCAGTTCCTCTAGCAGAATCTTCATTGACAACAAATGGAGGTTGAATTTCTGTGAAGCCTGCGTCTGCAGCAGTATCGAGAAAGTACTGGATTAACGCTCGCTGTAGTTTTGCGATTGGTCCCACATAAAATGGAAACCCTGCACCCGTGACCTTCACTCCTCGCTTGAAGTCTATCCAACCATGCTCTTCAACAATTTCCCAATGAGGCTTTCTCCATGGATCTGTGTCAGCATCTCCATGATGGTGTACAGGTTGGTTATCCTCAGGTGTTTTCCCAACTGGCACAGACTCATGAGGGACATTCGGAATTCGTAGCAACAGATTGTCGCGCGCTTCCTTCAAGCTGCTTATCCCCTCTTCTAAAGACTTTAACGCTTCTTTGGCTTCCCCAGTTTTGGCAATCATTGCCTCGGCTTCCTCTTTTTTCCCTTGAGCCATCAACTGGCCAATTTCCTTGGCTTGTTTATTGGCTTCCGCCCTCTTGCTATCTAATTCTGCAACCGCATGTCGCCACGACTCATCTGCTTCAATAGCTTTGTCCACGACAGAGGGATCTGATTCACCTTTTGCAAGCATTCCTTGCTTAACAGAATCTGGAAATTCACGAAGTCTTTGGATGTCTAACATGGCACAAAAGGTATGAATTATCGATGAGTTCCGTGTGAAAGAAAACGGACGATCCACAGATGAATCATCTTACTCATCCATTGATTACCGAATATAATTAGGTTAAATTACACAATCATATTAATAAGTTTTGAATTAGGAGCCTTTATGAGTGTTGTCTTAGATGAAATTGATATCAAAATCTTGAATCACCTACAAAAAGCAGGTCGTGCACAAAGAAATGAAATTGCGGAAGTCGTGCATTTATCTGTGCCTTCGGTGTCAGAAAGAATGAGAAAACTGGAAGAACGAGGCTTAATCCAAGACTATGTAGCCGTATTAGACGCGACACTTTTCCATTTTGATATTACTGCGTTCATTTTTGTGGAGGTGGATGGATCTCACCATTATCCTGAGTTTGTAAAGCATGCCGCTGAGCATCCGGAGGTATTAGAGTGTCACAGTATTACCGGAGATGGGTCACACATGTTAAAGGTGCGAACAAAAAACACAACGACCTTTGAACAGTTTTTATCTCAAGTTCAGTCGTGGGATGGTGTAAGTAAGACGCGATCCAACATCGTCCTCTCTACATTTAAAGAATCTCAGCGCATACCAATCGAAAAAACAGTCACTGTAAAAGGAGCTACACGTTGAGAAGCTCGTCCTCTAAAGGTGGGATCCTGTGGAGTAGAGTGACGTGGATAAGAGTGCTTTGGGGTACTGCACTTTGGAGTGGAGTTCTCAGCTTCTGGTTTGGAGCCACAGTTACACTCGGGCAAACCGTTCAGAGCCCACTTCAAGTAGGCATATGGAGTCATGATACATCCATTGATACTGACGTACCTATTCGATGGGTATATCCAGAATCTTACCTATGGTATGGTCAGTCATCGGTCCAAGGTGATGAGACGCTGGCGGTGTCTATGGATCGATACCATGATGTGACGGATGAATTATATGTTTTTGCTCCCAATCAGACCAGACTGCGAACCTTTGCGCTATGGTCACAGGACGGCGTAGTCATTGAGCAGGGAAATGAGTCATTCCTCATAGAGCTACCCATGTTACGTTCTGTAGAGCATACCTCATGGGTCGTTTCATTCGATGACTTTGAGCAGACATGGCCTCAATTATCGCAAGGGGAAAGAGGAACGGAGATTTGGCTCGACACAGATACAAATACGTCTACTCAAGAAATTCTTCAGATTCTTGAGAAGGTACGTCTAAGCACCGTGCAATCAGTTTGGATAGAGGCATCTTCGTACCAAACACTACTGGAGGAGGAACCCTCATTAAAGCCGATTTTTGAGGATTGGAGTATGGGACAGCGAACCCCGATTCCATTCGAAAACCCAGAAGTCACACCCTCACAGATACAACAGCCTACCTTAATATGGGCTGCTTTATTTGTGATTTTTGCACTCTTCACTCAACGGCAATCGTATTATTCGCAAAGACTATATCGAACGTTTATCAATGGTCGTGCAGGCATTACCCTGCGTAGTTCTCGTAATATCCGAGAAGGTCGGTGGAGTATTCTATGGATGATTGCGGCTGTTCTGTTTTTTGCTTCTATCATACCCATCTGGATAAGGGATGGATTTTCAGCGCAAATCGTTCATGGGTTGACATATGCTGAGATCTTGCCTTACCCCATTGCCAGTCTGTGGACAGGGATCGCTTTTTGGTTTCCAATCATGTTTCTGTGGATCGGTTTTCAGTGGGTAGTGATCTATTTTAGCTCACATCAACCCTCCCTTTCAGAGTCAAGTTCTATCCTTGGTTGGATGGAGCACCTACTTGGTATTTGGTGTATAGGATGGATTTTGTTGTTTGGCCTTGGGGTACTTGATCAGGGAATTGGTTGGGTGTTCGGTGGGGCTTTGGTGTTTCAAGTACTCTTTGGAGTCGTGGCTATTTGGAATATGACCCGACCAGGGCATAATGTCGTCGTTTTTCGATCATTATTATGGTCTTTTCTTTCAGTAGGGATTCCTCTATTTCTTCTTTTATTACTACTGCAATCCAGTACAGGGCAAATCGCTATACGAATGGTTGAACTCTTATCATGACTCCTTACGACGTCGAGCCACAGGAATTTGTAGGAGCTCACGATATTTTGCCACTGTTCTGCGGGCAATCTGAATCCCTTCTTGATTGAGTTGATCTGTGAGTGCCTGATCACCAAGCGGTGCACTCGGATCTTCTTGCTGTATCCATGCGCGGATTTTCTCTTTGACTTCTGTACTTGATAGCTCGCCACCATCAGCCAGCGGTATTCCCTCCGTGAATAAATCACGAAGTGGAAGGTTCGCATAAGGAGTTTGAAGAGATTTCCCCTTAACAACACGTGAGATGGTGGAAATATCCATTCCAATTTCGTTGGCAATGTCTTTTAGAATCATCGGTTTCAAGCCCTTTCCTGTCGATAAAAACACAGTTTGTTGCTTCACGATGGCTGACATCGTTTTTAAAAATGTTTGTTTTCTTTGCTCAATTGAATCCATAAACCATGTTGCTGCATCCATTTTATCTTTAATGAATGCTTTGGTCTCTTCATTCTCTCTGGACTGTGCACCAGGTGAGGCTTCTTGAAGACGATCCCACATTTCTTTGTATTGTCTCGACACCCGTAGCTTAGGTGCATTTCGAGGATGAAGTTTTACAACAAATACACCCTCTTCGGTTTCTATTTGAGTTGTACCATCAATGCCTGTTCCCAGCCAAGATGCACGTGTTGTAGTGTCTAGTTGTTCCAACTCACTTGTGGTGAAAAAGTAAACTCTAACATCAGGTTCCTGTATGACCCACTGTGGAGAGTCATCACCTTCAATGGACCCCGGTTTGGGATTGCACGATCGAATCCGTTCGATAGCTGGTGTAAGTTCTTCTTCTGGAAGGCTTAGTTTTTCTTGCAGGAGGGTCCATTGTTTCGCTTGGAACTCGTCCCAGTACTCGTTAACAATACGAAGTGCATTCTGAGTGGCTGAAAGTATGCGATTTGCAGCCTCCTCTTCGCGGATTGCCTCATCAAGTTGAACCCAAAGGCATTCTTGAAGGGTTTTGGCAGCAACACCAATCGGATCTAGACGCATAACGAGTTGACGAACCCGTTCAATATCCTGCTCGTTCACTGGAAATCCTTGGTCAAACGCGAGTCGATCCGCTATGGCTGTTTCATCACGCCGAAAATACCCATCATCATCTAACGAACCCAATATTTGCTCAGCAATTGCCTCATCCATTGGATCTAAATCCATCAAATGAACTTCTTGCTCAAGGCGCTCCAATAAATTCATGACATAGGGATCAGGTCGGTCCATGTCTTGCTCTGGAGGGCGTTGATTGACAACGTCGTCGGATGCTTCACTATTTTGCAAGTACTCTTCCCAATCCTCGGATGGATCTTGCTCTTCATCTTGAGCATCGGATTCTGATTCTTCTGTAGGATCTAGTGGATCACTGGATTCACTGTCTGAGTTATCCCAAAGGGGTTCTTCTTCGAGAAGAGGGTTTGTTTCAAGCTCTGATTTAACACGTTGCTCAAAGGCGAGTGTTGGCAGCTGTAACAACTTTACATACTGAATCTGCTGGGGCGAGAGGGTTTGCCCTTGAGATTGTTTCTGCTTTTGTTGCAGTGTTGACCGCTGTTCAGACTTCACAAGAATACGTTTTGATGACTTTACTCAAGGCGAATATACTGATCTCCTGGCAACCGTTTGATGCGCTGGAGCCATTCCAGTTCTATTAACGCATAAAGGACCTCTTTGCGTTGATGTGGTACTTCTTGAAGTAGTTTATCGATAGAAACTGGCTCTGCGTCACACAATTCCACTAGGGTCAATTGGAGTTGGGTAAGGGGTTGATTTGACCATTGTTCATGTGCTCGAGCCTCCCCTTCCATGGATGGTTTCAACTCCTTGTAGCTCTCTGACAAGATATCGGACGCAGATCGAGTCAAGATTGCCCCATCACGAATGGCATAAAGCGAACCCCCACTTTGAGGCTCACTAGGTGCATATGGGATGACAAAAAAATCTCGGTTTTGCTCTTTAACGTATGACTGAGTGATCATACTTCCCCCTTTTTCCGCAGATTGGCCCAGTAAGCACGCTTTTGATAACCCACTAATAATGCGATTCCGAAGTACAAAGTGGTGTTTGGCAGGAGGCGCACCAGGTGGAAACTCAGAAATAAATAAGCCTCCTTGAGTTAAGATTTGATTCGCTAAGGGTCGATTTGAAGCTGGATAAATTCGGTTAATTCCAGTTCCGAGTACGGCAATCGTTACACCGCCAACCTCTAGTGCTGCACGATGTGCAACTTCATCAATCCCTTGTGCCAGCCCGCTCACGATGCCAAGACCTGCCTTCGCGCAATCTCGCACGATCGATTGAGTCTCTCGAATCGCTCTGTGGGTAGGCCGTCGTGTACCAACCACAGACAGTAAAGGACGATCAAGTGAGGATAACCGACCTCTCATCCACAAATATGGGGGTGGGTCATAGATATGCCGAAGGTTAACGGGATAGACATCATCTAGTCTTGTAATCAGTTCTACCTCGAGCCCCTGCATCTGTTGTATCCATCGTCTCGCTTTGGCAATCAACTCGCTGGGGATCGGTTCATTGGACACCTTGCGAGCAAGAGGAGCATGTGTTTGGCTCATTGTTTGGAGCCATGAACTATCCCAAGATTCACTGGGTGAGAGCTCATGGGCATTTAAAAGCTGATTTAGTGTCTTTAACCCAACATTAGGGCACATAGAAAGGGCAAGGAGCCTTTCTAAAGGAACGCGCACCTTTTCCACAATCTTACGACAAGGTATCCGACGATGAATGGGGTGCTTGTGTGGTGGAAGAGCTATCAGTCTCTGGTGGCGTCAGCTCTTTGAGTCGCGTCCAAAGAACTTCTTTCAGTTCATCCAAGCCATGATTTGTCACTGATGAGCATAGTACGATTTCACATTGTGGATCGTTTGGAAGAGGTTGATCCAAGGGCTCATCCCCGAGTAAATCGGTTTTTGATACAGCTAGTACTCTTGGGAGAGACAGCAACGAAGGCTCGTACGATTTGAGTTCGTCCAATAACACGTGATATTCTTCTACCACGTTGGATTCTGAAGAAATCACAAATAACAGACATTGATTGCGTTCAATATGTCTTAAAAACTGGAGTCCCAACCCTTTTCCTTCATGCGCACCCTCGATGATTCCAGGGATATCAGCGATTACAAAACTTCGATAATCTGACAAAAGCGCTACGCCAAGATTTGGCTCGATGGTCGTGAATGGATACGAAGCAATCTTTGGCTTTGCATCTGATAGGACGGAAAGTAACGTACTTTTTCCTGCATTAGGGAATCCAACTAGTCCAACATCAGCTAAGAGTTTTAGTTCGAGTTCGACGGTACGCTCCTCACCGAGTCGCCCTTCTTGAGCCTTTTGAGGTGCCTGATGGGTCGCGCTTCTAAAATGCCAGTTCCCTAATCCACCTTGCCCACCTTCTGCAATCACAATTTTCTGGTCATCAGTGACAATCTCACCGAGTTGTTCGGAGGTTTCTGCATCCTTTACGATCGTCCCAAGTGGAACATCCAATACTATATTCTCACCCTGCTTTCCTGACTTTCGAGCACCCGCACCTGGCTTTCCCGGTTTTGCCTTAATGAATTTCCGATATCGAAGGTCCAGTAGTGTGTTTAATTGCGGGTTTCCTCGCAGAACTATGCTTCCTCCTTTGCCACCATCCCCGCCATCAGGTCCCCCCTTGGGAACATACTTCTCTCTGCGAAAATGAATGGACCCATCCCCTCCACGCCCCGCGGTAACATATATTTTTGCATAATCTGCAAATCTCATGAGCTCAATCCAATGGGTTCGGTCAATCGAAGATCGTTGAGTCGTCGAAAGAGTTGGTGCGTAGGTGGTTGTCATCGTTCTATATCATCCGTTTCGTTGGTTATCAGGATTACCCAAAGCGAATTGTTACACGCTAGGCATAGGTATCCATACAGAAACACGGGGACAAAGAACCTTACATAAAAATAGCTTTTTCCAATGGAATAGGCCTGAGGAATCTCAAAAAGCCTATTTAGAGGGTGCAGGGGCTAGTAATCGAGCGACTTGCGCTAGTTTTCTTTTAATAGATGGGCGTTTTACGATAAAATCGAGGAATCCATGCTCCAATAAATACTCAGAGGTTTGAAAACCCTCTGGTAAGTCCCTTCCGATCGTTTGACGAATGACACGGGGTCCTGCAAATCCAATCAATGCCCCTGGCTCAGCAATATTCACATCTCCAAGCATCGCGTAAGAAGCCGTCACACCGCCTGTTGTTGGATTCGTCATGTAGGAGATATACAATCCACCTTCTTCATGAAGCAAGGCTAATTTCGAGGTGATTTTAGCAAGCTGCATTAAGCTGAGCACACTCTCCATCATTCGGGCACCACCGCTCTGTGAAATGATAACGAGTGGGCATTTCGATGAACGGGCTTCATCAATCGCCATGCTAATACGTTCTCCAACTACAGATCCCATAGAGCCACCGATAAACGCAAAATCCATACATGCGACAACCATATCGAGTCCATCAACCTTCCCTTTACCCACCTTAATCGCATCTGTTAGGCCTGATTTTTTCTCAGCCTCCACCAGTCGATCTTTATATGGCTTACGATCTACAAACTCCAGAGCGTCGACAGATCGGATATTTTCACCCAAAAGTTTAGGGGCTTTGTCGAAGATGTAATCGAAATACTCTGAACTTCCCACCCGAAAATGGTATCCACTTGTAGGATCTACCCAAAAATTACTGACCAATTCACGACGATGGACTGTCTCCCCTGTAGTTGGAACCTTAACCCAGACCCCATCAGGGATATCTTTTCGGATTTTGGTAGTGATATTGGATGTGCTGCGTTTAAACCAAGGCATAATGAAGACTTTTGGATAGTATAATGATTTTCAATCAACTCAGGTAGAATGGGACTGCGTCTTTCGCGTTTGTCTGCTCTACAAATGACGTCTCTTTTGTGTGTTCCAAGAGCCACTTTTGAGCTCTGACAAGGTGCTCAGGAGGTGACAAGATTTGAATGGTAGAACTTTTCAGGGATAGACGTTCAAGACCAAAACCGGTTACTATTGCAGCCGATGCTTGAGAAAGCTCCATGTCAAGCTCTTCGATGGGTCGAATGGATTGTGGGGCAATCGTTTTTAGAATGCGGCCACCATCTGATGAGTCAATCCATTGACCACTCCAATGATACACATGTGTGCGTCGAGCATCCAAGATTGCATGTATTTCAACGTCTTGTGACCATGTTGAACCACTCACTTGATCCAGAAGTACTCGTCCAGCAAGTACTGGTAACGTATCCATCATGACTATTGGCACATCTTTGCCGAAGCAAAGACCTCGTACAAAAGATGCTCCTATACGTAATCCAGTAAAAGACCCAGGACCGCGTCCAAGTACAATTTGTTGGATTTCGTCCACCTGCAACCCACTATCATTCAATAGTTGATGAACCCCCTTGGTAAGTTCTTTGGAATGGGCTCCTTTACCTTCCACTTCATGCTCCATCCATCGTCCCTGAGCATCTTGCAATCCTATAGAACAGCGCGGGGTTGCTGTTTCTATAAATAACGTGGGATTTGGGTTCATACTCATGCCATTCACGGTGTGGAGATCGTCCATCTAGCTTGACTTAATGTTACCCACTGTTGAAATGCCTTTCGAAGTGTTGGATACGAATCGGGAGAGAAACTTGACCTTGTTCGTTCGAGATCAAAAGATGCAATGATAGAAGACCCTGACTGAGCAGCGTTAGCCTCGAATCGAATACCGTCACCTTGCACCATGGATGGGATAGGAGCTTGAGCCACGGTCCAACTTTCAGGAAGTTGTAGCTGAAAACCAACGGTAACTCGCTCACTTGCCCGCACGTACATCGTGGTTTTTCTTGTTTCAGCCCGATAAGGTGATTCTTCAAGTGCCCCAAATAACATCGCTGGTATATCCATTTGATTCACGAATTGAATCCCTATCTCAGGAAGTACAATCTCAAATTGTGCAATTACTGAGCCTGCTTCTGCATAGCGATCACGAAACTCAAGATTTGAGTAAGAACTAGTAGGATAACGATCCAAAAAGGTGCGTCGTAGTAGTGGTTCTAGAGGTTGGGTTTCCAATCGCTCTAAAAATTCTTTTGCCGCATATCCCTTAAGCTCGATGGTAAGTTTCCCAGACACTTCACCCCCCTGAGTTAGGCGTCCGTCAAGTGTAAAGGTGCTGCCATAGGCAAATGCTTCTGATTGCACTGTTGTCCACTCAAACCCAATGGGTGTAAGTGCTAATGCTGTACGCTCGACCAGTGATGCGTCAACATAGGGCACCCTTCCATTTGGATCAGAAGGTTGGACCCACCATGTTTGTCTAGAGGATGGGTCCTCAATCAATAAAACCAAGGTGCGGAAGGCCTGAAGGCTTGGGAAGTCTTGATCAATATCTCCAAATCGACCATCATTCATAAAATGTAGTGTTGTGGTATACCCTGCCCCTTCAGCCATGGCCATATAGGCTAATGTAGCTGTGGATGCGCGGACAACGGTGCTATCTGGAGACGTGAATAGATCATTTAAGTCCACATCTTCAGGGACTATAGAGGGAGACGATTGCACAACCAACCGTTCATGCAAACGCTGCATCATTGCAAACAGACTCTGTTGTCCAGATCCATTCTCATCACGAGTATTCTGCTCAATTTGGGCACCTAGTTCACGCCAAAGTCCTGCATTCTCATCTAAAATTCTCTCGTAAGGACGTACCAACCTTCGTAATTGGGCTTCTACCACTTCCCATGAGTTTTCTAGGGGTTGTCTAGGGATTCCAAACTCTCCCATCATAAAACGTATCGCAGTACCCTCATCAGGAGATGGGATAGAGAGGTATTCATACTCTTCAGCAGGGATGTTTCGTCCTATCCAATGATCAATGCGTACAGGGTCAGGACGATCCATAGAAAACACTTGAATCACGGAAGAGGTATCTACCACTTCACTGGCTAGACGTACACGATTGTATGGGTCTTGTAATTTCGTTTGATATCGAATGTAATTAGGGGATATGAGATGTACAGATGCTTGATTTACAGGAACTCGATCAGAAAATGACATATCTGGTAATTCATCTACGCGGCGTAAAATTCGTTCATACTGTACATCCATGACCACTCCATTAGTGACATTAGGCATGACAAATTCTAGTACGTCAATATCGTTGGAAAACTGACTTTGTCGGATATCATCCATTCCTAGGTAGGTGTAGGTTCCATTGGATGCGATCGTGACCCCGGACAGATTGACTACTTGGATATCCTCTCGCTCCCTAGACAAGGGAATAGCAACGAGCGATGCATCCAAAAGCGCTTGGGGGTCTTCTGTTTGCAATCGAACTCGTTTTTGGACCTGCAGTCTAGCAACAATTTTTTCGTCGATAATGTCAAACGTAATCACCTGTCGGTGATGCAGGATTTCATATGGATAACGAATGGAATCTGGTTGCTCAAACGCTGATCGCGGAATCACACCGACTGTCATGCTCGTTTCATCCAAGAGGGAGGTGGAGACTGGGTTTTGCCCTGCTTCAGGGTATAGCACAGGAGGTTTAGGCACCATAATCGACCGCTGAGAAGGCAACTGTTGCACTTGGGCAGCCGCATCAAGACATAGAAAAGTACCTATTACTAAGGCAGGAATAAGCACCCTACATGCAAAACCCAAAGCTTTTATCCTTGTTTGCTTCAAAGCATATGTACCTCCGCGATCCATACGAATCAAAGCACATTCTCAACCCACTGACCACGATGATAAACCGCTTCGGCTCGACCTTGGAAGACGTCCCCTACATATGGAGAGTTTTTTGATTTCGAATGAATGCGTTCCGGAGTATACTCCCATTCTTCCTCTGTGTTAAATACAGTAATATTTGCTTCCGAGCCTACATCAAGTGTGGGGATATCCAGCGATAAAATCTCCCGGGGTGCAACAGCTAATTTATGAACAAGATCAGACAGCGCTAAGTGACCAGGCTGTAGGAGGCGTCGAACAGCCACGCTCCATGCCGTATCGAGCCCAATGATCCCATTGGGTGCGTCCTCAAATTCCACATCTTTTTCTTCAGGAGCATGAGGTGCGTGATCTGTACAAATCACATCTATGGTTCCATCTTTCAACCCCTCGATCATTGCCTCAACGTCTTCCTGTGAACGCAATGGTGGGTGCATTTTAGCATGAGTATCAAAGTGTCTCCGCTCGATCTCTTCATCCGTCAAATCAAAGTGATGAGGACACACCTCCGTTGTAACTCGAATTCCCTTCTTCTTGCCTTCTCGCACCAATTCAACCCCATCTTTGGTACTAATATGTGCCACATGAACATGCCCGCCAGTGAGTTCAGCCAACATAATGTCTCTTGCAATCATCACCTCTTCTGCTATGGCTGGACTTCCATCGAGTCCAAGGCGTGTGGATACTACTCCTTCATGCATGTGACCTGGACGACTCAACGCTAGATCTTCTTCATGGTTAATGATAGGAACACCCAACATGGCCGAATAGGTCAATGCAATCCGCATCACTTCCGCATTATGTACCGGGTCTCCATCATCGCTAAATGCAACCGCACCCCCTTTTACCATGGCAGCCATTTCAGCAATAGACTCACCTTTACGATCCATGGTGACAGCACCTATTGGATGTACCTCTACAGGCAAATGAGACGCACGATGAATGACGGTTTCTATTACGTCTTGTGTATGAAGTGTTGGGTGCGTGTTGGGCATACAAGCTACTGCGGTAAATCCCCCAAATGCAGCAGAACGAGTCCCTGTTGCAATCGTTTCTTTATGCTCAAACCCAGGTTCACGTAAATGGACGTGCATGTCCATCCACCCTGGAGAGACATATGTCTTATGCGTCTTGGATCCCTCAACAACCTTTTCTCCTTTTTTAGGAGCTAGACCTTTTCCTATCTCAACAATCTTACCGTCCTGAATTCGAATATCTACCGGTTTTTTGCCATCAAACTCTTTTTTTGACGGATCTACAGGGTAAACCGAGGTGAATAAAAGCTTTGGGGTTTTCGTGCCGAAGGAAGGATGGGACATACGTGAGGATCTGTTGGATTCAAAATGTCATGCACATCAAAGTGGCTTGAGCCATACTGGAATATACGTTGCTTTTTGCCATTTAGAACAGCGATCTTCACCCTATGGAAGAGAAACCACACGTCATACCATCCGTAAGCGAACTCACTCAGAAGATTAAGACTCTTCTAGAAAATGGTTTTGATCGTGTGGAAGTAGAAGGCGAAATCAATGGCCTTAAAACCTCAGCCAATGGCCATCTCTACTTTACACTCAAAGATGATGGTGCACAAATTTCTAGTGTGGCTTGGAGAGGGGTTGCAACCCGAATCAACGCTACGTTTCCTTCGCTTCAAGAAGGGAGTCAAGTAGTCGCTCGAGGAAGAGTGCAAGTCTATGCTCCTCGAGGGTCATATCAACTCGTGGTGGATCATTTGGAGGAGGCAGGTCTAGGTAAAGCATTTGAAGCCATTGAGAAACTCAAGCAAAAACTAAAGGCTGAAGGGCTTTTTGATGAAACTCGAAAAAAACCATTACCCCTTTTCCCTCGACGTATTGGTGTGATTACTTCTGCTGGAGGAGCTGCATTGCATGACATTACAAGTACGTTAGAAAATCGATGGCCGTTAGCCACGGTTGTGCTTCATCACGCTGCTGTTCAAGGAGATCATGCAGCAGCTGAATGTGTAAATGCACTACAAACACTTGATAAAAGCGGGAATGTTGATGTCATTATCCTGGGTCGAGGCGGAGGATCTGCCGAAGATCTTATGGCGTTTAATGATGAAACGCTCGCACGTGCGATTGCCGCAGCAAGCACCCCTATTGTGAGTGCAGTGGGTCACGAGACGGATGTGAGTATCAGTGATTTTGTGGCCGATGCAAGAGCTGCAACCCCTACAAAAGGAGCCGTTCTTGTGACGCCACATCGTGATGATGTTCAACTAAGAATTGAGGGCTGGACAGATCGGTTAAAAACAACGGTAGACACTCGACTTGATCGTTTAAGAAAACACATTAGCCAACTTCGCGATTCCTATGCCCTACGAGCGTTTCAAGACAAAGTGGGGCAATATCGACAAAGAGTATCGCTGCTTAAAAGTGAATTAGAGCGGCTCAATCCAGAGACACCCTTAAAGCTTGGCTACACTCGAGTTCAATCTGGGGATACTTGGATCCGAAAAGCAAGTGATGTCCCACCTGAATCAACCCTCGATGTACTCTGGCAGGATGGATCAATCCGAGTGACGCGCGAGACGTAACTTTTTCTGAGGGCTTTCTTAGGAGGGCTCCTCTGGTAGTATTTCTAAGCGAACTGTTTTGATGCGACTTGGACTCGCTTTGGAAATAATAATTTTATGTACCCCAATTAACAACTCCTCATTGACTCCTGGGATACGACCAGATTCATGAATGATATACCCCGCAACAGTGTCGTAGGGGGAATCATCTCCAAACGGAATACCAATTCCTGGATATTGCTCCAGTAAATCCTCTAATTCGACATTTCCACTTAAGACAAACGTAGACTCGTTCAATTTTTTGATGAATTCATCCTCGGTATCATATTCATCTTGAATATCACCTACTACTTCTTCAATAAGATCTTCTGCTGTTAGCAACCCTGCTGTACCCCCATATTCATCAATGACTAATGCAATTGAGGTATTCGTTTTTCTGAACTCATTCAATAAATCTTGAGCACGTTTGCTTTGTGGAATTAAGCTTACAGGTCTGATGATCTCCTTCAGTGACGTTGGTTCATCATACATGGAATGAAGAAATACGACTCCAATAACATCATCGATCGTTTCGTGATACACTGGAAGTTTTGAATACCCAGACGATATAAACGTTTGCTCAACATCGGCGATGGAGGTTTGATCATCCACTGCGACAATCTCTGTGCGAGGTACCATAAGCTCTTTAACTCGCTTATTGGACAGATCAAGCACGTTATGTAGAAATTCAGAGTCCTCCTGATCAAAATCCTCTCCACCACCCGTCTCACGGAGTTCTTGGAATAAGCTTTCCATTTCTTGACGCCGAAAAACCTGCGTTTCATCAGGAGTTTGTGTAATCCCGAAAAGACGTATTAAACCCTCTGAAGCGACAGTAGCAATCCACACGAGAGGTCGGAAAGCAAACAGCAATCCACGAAATGGAAGCGCCACAATTCGTACGACAGTGTCGGCTTGAGAACGAAAAATAGTTTTTGGAACAATCTCTCCAAAAATCATAATCACAACCGAGGCAACGATTGTTTGAGTCAGTAGTAAAACAAAAGGATTGGGTTCTACCCCTAGCTGCTCTTGATACATGGCCATCAGTGGTCCTTCTAAAAAAATGGCCATCAATGTTGCATACAACACATTGATAATATTGTTGCCAATGAGTGTGGTTGACAAAAACTCGTGGCCATTCTGCATAAAGTAGTTCAATGCACGACCTACCGGTGAGGTTTTTCGTGATTCAATCTCCATTTTGATACGACTTGCGGACACAAAGGCGATTTCGGAGCCTGAGAAAAACCCACTCAGCAAAACAATTACAATGATTAAAGCAATCTCCATGACCCTAATTTACAAACTATCGAGACGCAACTACTCATGAATTCATGGATCCGTGAATAGATGGTGGAGGGCTATATGGAGCAGAAGATTGGTTTGTTCCCTCTTCTTGGGAGGTGATGCGCCAAGCTGAGAGGTAGCGAGACCCCAATGCCTCCATAGATGCGTGTTCATGCCCATAAAGGTGTGCAAGAGGTTCTCCCTTTTTCACAGGATCCCCTAGCTTTTTAAGACACTCAAAACCCGCAGCGGGATCAATCGTATCGTCCATTTTTGCCCTTCCAGCACCTAGTTCAGTGGCAATAAAGCCAAGTTCTTTGCAATCACAATGGGTAAGCCACCCTGTCTCTGGTGATTGAACCGTATGGGTCTTTGCAGGTGAGTACAAATGACTTGTTGGATCCGTTTCCCACTTTTGCACCCATGATTTGAGTTGATTTGGGTCGCCTTGTTGCGCTTCGACGAGTGTTAAAAACATAGTCCAAGCGTCTCCATTTTGGATAGTCTCCTTGGACAATTCTTCACCCTCAGTAATGCTCTGGACCTTTCCAGCTAACAAAAACATACTAGCTGCCAGTCGATGAGTGACCTCCATAAGGTCTTCTGGGCCGTGACCTAAAAGACCTAGTATAGACTCCTCAACTTCAAGCCCATTGCCAACCAAACGTCCAAGTGGCTGATTCATATCTGTAAATATCACATGAGTTTTTACACCAAAGGATTCCCCAAGCTCAATCATGGTAGCTGCGAGCTCACGAGCTTTTTGCTCTGTTTCCATGAATGCTCCAGTCCCCATTTTAACATCTAGGACGAGTCCCTCAATCCCTTCCGCACACTTTTTACTCATAATACTGCTTGCAATTAACGGGATGGATTCTACAGTCGCAGTGGTGTCTCTGAGTGCATACAATTTCTTATCCGCGGGGGCGATGTCTTCGGTTTGCCCCATCATCGCAACTCCTATCTCTTGGCATTGTTGAACAGCCTGGTCCAACGATAAATCGGTACGAAATCCACGAATGGTTGCAAGTTTATCAAGCGTTCCACCTGTATGACCAAGGCCACGCCCTGAAATCATGGGTACAACCACCCCTTGAGATGCCAAAATTGGGGCCAACAGTAACGACGTTTTATCTCCTACACCTCCTGTTGAATGTTTATCAATCTTGGGTGATGACACAGAGGATAGATCCATCCTCACTCCTGAAAAAAGCATCGCTTCCATGAACCCCTGCGTCTCTTCACTTGTGAAACCTTGGAGTACTCCTGCCATCAAAAATGCAGACATCTGATAATCAGGAAGACTTCCACGAGTGTAGGCTTCGATCCATTCCATGATCTCTTGCTTCGAATGGGAACCCCCATCTCGCTTTTTTCGTATAAATTGATACGGATTCATTGGCCTATCGTTTTGGATGTACATGCGTCAAGGGGTACGGCATTGGATGCGGCAAATCCTTGAACCTTCATGTGATTCTTTGAACCTGGAATGATACCTTAAAAGTATGGAAGTATTTGAAATCATCGGTTTACTAATCGCAGGCGCTGCAGGTTTAATCAACTATGTACAGAATCGCCGCCGCCGTGAATTGGCGGAAGAGCTCCCTGAAGAAGGTGACGAAGAATTTTTTCCATTCCCAGAAGATGTTTTACAAGAGACGGATCAAGAGCTTGAGACCATTGGCCGTGATTGGGTGGAGCCTGCACCAGTACCCAGTGTTGATGCTTCTCCTTTGGAGGAAGTGACCCCTGAAGAACGTTCAAGAAAGGACTCTTGGGCTGAGCTTCAAGAGAAACTAGAAGCGCGCACGGATGATGACACCAGCCTTCTTGAGGAGTCCTCTATACTTTCTTCTCCATTAATGGTAACTCGCCCCAAAAAAAGCTCATCTTCACGACTTTCCACCAAAAAAAGGGTGAGACAAGCCATTATTGATGCAGAAATCTTTGCGCCTCCTATCTCTAAAAGGAAGAAGGGCCCCTTCTCACCCCTATCTAGACCTGTTTAACTGATGAAGATTGTCGTGGATCGACAACTTCTTGAGAGCATTCAACCTTGGGTAGACTCTAGTGTCGAATGGTTGACACTTGATGACTATGATCGCAATCCAGGTTCACACACAGTGGATGGGTTCATCCTTCGATCTGTAACCAAAGTGAGTGAACATACCTACCCTTCATGGGTGGACGTCCCCCCTTCATTTGTACTTACCGCCACTGCAGGATTCGACCATCTAGATACATTGTGGCTTGAGTCTCTTGGCGTCCAGTGGCGCCATTGTCCTGGAGCAAATGCACGTGCTGTAGCTGAGTATGTCGTCGCCGCATTGTTATGGATGACTCAAGGGGATTTCAAGGGGTCACTGGGAATCGTTGGTGTTGGAGCCACAGGCCAGGCCGTCGAGAAACTCGCCTTAGATTTGGGCTGGCATGTTGTGCCCTTCGATCCGCCAAGAGAGCGTCATGAGGCATCTTTGGAGACGAGTGAAGTAGATTCAGGCCGTTTCATCTCTGCCTCATTGGAGGATCTTATGAAATGTGATGCTGTCACATTCCACGTTCCTCGAGTTGAAACAGGCCAAGATCCAACCTATCCTCTATGGGGGCAAGAGGAATTGTTCGCGTCGAATGCATCTTGGATCATCCAAGCTTCAAGGGGTGGTATTATCGAGGAAGGTGCGCTTTACAATTGGGCAAAAAAAGGTGGAAAATTAGCATGTGATGTCTGGGAAGGCGAACCTCTTGTAAACCAACATCTATTGGAAGCGTCCACGATTGCAACACCGCATATTGCTGGGTATTCCTATCAAGCACGGAGCAAAGCAATTACTCAGGTCTTATATCATCTTGCCTCCTTCGGCATTCCATATACTAATACCCCTTCCCTTGAAGGTGAATTATGCATCCCTGAGGTGGATCACTACTCAACAAGTAAGGAGTTACTAGAACTACTTCACCCCTGGATGAGCCATGCAGACTCTTTTAAAAAAGAGTTACTTGACGCTTATTTGAATCAAGCAGATCGTGCTCGACAGAAAGAGATTTTCAGGCAATGGAGGGCTCAGACTCCTCTTCGTGCAGAATTCTCTGAGTGGATGGTACGAGCATCTGATCACAAAACGTTTCCTTGGCTCACCCCTCTTGGAGTCCAAATAGCGAGATAGCATTTTGGGTGGTTTGCGCCACTAAAGAAGCTAAAGAGCATTCAAGTGCATCGGCAAGTTCTTGAGCCGTATATGCAACATAGGACGGTTCATTACGCTTCCCACGAAAAGGTACAGGTGCTAAGTAAGGCGCATCTGTCTCTAAAAGAAGCCGCTCAATTGGAAGTGCTTTTACAAACTCTCGCGTGTCTGTTTTTTTAAACGTAAAGACACCTCCAATTCCTAGATATAATCCCAAATCGATTGCACGCTTAGCCTCATCCTGCGATCCTGTAAAACAATGCCAAACACCCTTTAATCTACCATCTTGCTGACGCTCTACTTCATTTAGAAGCTCTGTTGTTGTTTCACGATTGTGAAGAACGACAGGCTTTTGAAGGTCTTTGGCAATGGAAAGATGTGCGTCCAGAGAGTCAAGTTGCTCATCCATCGCATCTGTTGACCAGTATGCATCGAGTCCCGTCTCCCCTACCGCGATAATATCCTTTGCCGATACTCGACCAGTTAAATCATTGACATCTAGCGTGTCCCCGGGTTTCCACTCACAAGGGTGAATACCTGCCATTTTGTGTAGATGAATCCCCGTTTTGAAACCTTCCCATTGCAAGATCGTCGTATTCATTTGCTCTTCGGATGCCGTTGAAATAGCCGGCATAAGGATATGAGTGACTCCCACATCTGAGGCACGCAGTGCCACTTCTTCCAAGTCTTCATTGAAGTTGTCGACATACAAGTGGCAATGGGTATCAATCATGGACGCTGCGAATCTACGTGTTTGTAAGTTTTTTTGAAATCGACGTGTAAGGAACGTACCATGGAATGTTCTTAAATGAAAGAGTGGCATCAATGAGATGTTTTACATATATTGAACATATACTTTGATTCCAGGTCATCAACCCTCATTTAAACCCTTCTTATGGCAGAATCAGCAGAACGTAACAAAGCATTAGACATCGCCGTTGGTCAAATTGAAAAGCAATTTGGTTCCGGCACAATCATGAAACTTGGTGATAAACCAGTCCACGAAGTTGACGTGATTTCAACGGGATCTATTATGGTGGATTATGCTCTAGGTGTTGGTGGAATCCCTAGAGGTCGAATCACAGAGATTTATGGACCAGAAGCATCAGGAAAGACAACCCTTGCCATGCAAGTTGTTGCAGAAGCACAAAAAATGGGTGGTTACGCTGCGTTTATAGATGCAGAGCATGCCTTTGACTCGAAGTATGCAAAAGCACTAGGAATAAATACGGATGAACTGCTTATCTCACAGCCAGATTCTGGGGAACAAGCGCTAGAAATTACAGAGACACTCATACGCTCAGGGGCACTTGATGTAATCGTTGTGGACTCTGTCGCGGCCTTGGTTCCAAAGGCAGAATTGGAAGGTGAAATGGGCGACTCTCACATGGGATTGCAAGCTCGGTTAATGTCTCAAGCACTTCGTAAAGTCACGGGTGTGATCAACAAAACACGTACCTCATGCATTTTTATTAATCAAGTACGTGAAAAAATAGGTGTCATGTTTGGCAACCCTGAGACTACAACTGGGGGCCGTGCATTAAAGTTTTACTCCTCTGTTCGATTAGATATTCGTCGTATTGGCGCAATCAAAAAAGGGGAAGATGTCGTTGGTAATCGTACCAAAGTAAAAGTGGTTAAAAATAAGGTAGCTCCCCCCTTCAAGACAGTAGAATTCAACATCATGTATGGCAAGGGGATTTCAAAAATCAATGAGCTTCTAGACCTCGCTGTACAGTTTGATATCATTGAAAAGCGAGGTAGTTGGTATCGCTATGAAGGGGAACCAATTGGTCAAGGAACAGAATCTGCGCTACAATTTTTAGAGGAAGACACTGAATTGACTGCAAAGATTGAAGCCTTGGTTAAGAAGCAACTTCTACCCGATGTTGAGCTAGAGGAAAACTCACCAAGCGCTGAACTAGCAGCCAAGGAAGAGAAAAAAGAGACCGCGAAAAACGAGGAATAATGAATGCATCTCCTGAGATTGAGATGCCCGATGCGGAACACTGGGACGAATCGGATCAAGTTGTCATTAAGGAGATACAGGTCCAAAAAAAGAAGCGGGATCGCTTCTCAGTCTTCAGTAAGAATGGCTTTATGTTTGGGCTTTCTACTGACACTTTCATCAAGCACCCCCTATCCTCTGGTCAGGTCTTGAGCAGGAGCGATGTACAACAAATATTAGAAACTGAACATCGCGTTAAAATTCAAGCTTCACTTCTTCAATTAATCTCACGAAGAGCTCATTCTAGAAAAGAGCTTTATCAGAAAGCGAAGAAAAAGGGTCATAATTCAGCGATCATCAACTCTATTTTGGATGAGTTTGAAGAAAAGGGTTGGATAGACGATGAGGGCTTTGCCTTCTCTTTTGCCAAGGACAAAGGACAACTCAAGGCATGGGGGCCCAAAAAGATCCAACAACATCTTCTACAAAAAGGAATTCCTCAGCGAATAGCTGAAGAGGCGATTGAACATGCGATTCCTCAAGATGAAGCCCTACAAACCTGTTTGAAGCTACTGTTGAAAAAAAAGTGGTATTTTGACAAAACAGAGGATACATACAAACGTAAGCAGAAGATGATGGCTTATTTAATGCAACGTGGGTTTACAAGCCATGTTTGCCTAAAAGCCATTGAACAAAGCCTTAACTAACCATGCTTAGGAATATTACCCTTGAGAAGGTAGTGCGCTGGATCATCGGCTTGACACTAGCAAGTGCAGCGATTTGGGTGTTGGTTAACTACTCCAATCTCCTTGCCTATGCCGTTATCTCTGTATTTATCGCGTATTTACTGGATCCATTAGTCAGCTGGACAGAATCAAAGGGTGTTAACAGAACACTCGCTATCTCAGTGACTCTTATTGCATTTTCAGGGCTTTTGGTATGGGCATCGTACAATGTCTTTCCGATTTTGTACAACCAAATGGTGAATTTAGCCTCTGAATTAAATACTCGAAATATAGAATACATCATCACAGAGGTTCAGGCAGTTCTTGTCGCAAGATTCGATTTTATCCCTCAACAATTTGTTACGGAGAACATTCAGAATCTCCGAGATCGCGTATTTGACACAAGCCAAGTTCCAGACATTGTAGCTGGGGCATTTGGAATCTTTACAAATGTCTTTTCAGCTATTCTAGTGATTCCTTTTGCAACGTTTTTCTTTTTAAAAGATGGTGCAAAAATACGACGTGATATTCTTCAGCTTATTCCCAACAAATACTTTGAAACAACGTTGACCGTCATCAACAAGATTGAAAATCGACTTGGGACATACTTTAAGAGTGTGCTTTTCCAAAGTTTTGTCGTTGCGACCCTTTCGGTCATTCTTTTGTCGATTGTAGGATTACGAAACGCTTTGAGTGTTGGAATTACGATGGGTCTTGCAAATTCTATCCCCTATCTAGGTCCAATTATCGGGTATCTACTCTCTTTTTCAGTTTCTATTGTTGAAACACAAGGTGATTTTAATCTTGCATTTGCATGTATGGCCGTGGTGTTTGTGGTTCAAATCATTGATAACTCTCTCCTTCAACCTCTCATTTTCTCTAAATCTGCAGACATACACCCTGTCGCAGTACTCTTTATCATCTTGATTGGAGCAGAGACTGCGGGGCTACTGGGTATGCTGTTAGCTATTCCTATCGCTACGAGCATAAAGATCATGATCCAGCAAATCTCATGGAGTTTTAACAACTACAAAGTGTTCCTCTCGGATTGATTATGGGTGAGGAAGCTGTCGTCAAAAACCCAAATCCACGTTTTGTAGCTTTTGCCTCAGGTTCCGGTTCCAACTTTGAAGCCATAGTAGATGCTATTGATCAAGGCAGCCTTCATGCTACATGTGTAGCACTCATAGCCTCAAGACCCAACATAGGGGTCATTGAAAAAGCGACGGTTCGAGGTATCCCAGTGCATGTCGTACAAAAAACAGACCATGCAACCATCGCTTCATTTGATGATGAATTAACAAAGGTTGTTCAATCATTCTCGCCTGACTTTGGTGTCCTTGCTGGATATTTGCAGAAAATACCTTCATCAGTCCTATCAGCCATCCATGGACCGATCTTTAACATTCACCCCTCACTACTCCCAAAGTATGGTGGTAAAGGTTTCTTTGGCATGCGTGTCCATGAGGCTGTGATTGATGCCGGAGACTCTGAATCAGGTTGTACTGTTCACTTGGTAACTGAGAAGTATGATGAAGGGCCTATTCTAGCACAAGCCCGACTCGCGATCCCAAAAGGATGTACACCCGCTGAATTAGCCTCAGCTGTCTTATCCCTAGAGCATACACTATACCCTATCACAATTCAAACAACCTTAGAGGATTATGGAACCCTCCAGCGAACCTTTGCAAGCGCCAATTGAAACGCTCCCGATTCGAAGAGCTCTGATTTCAGTGTCAGATAAAACTGGGGTGGAGGACTTTGCAAAGAGATTGCAAACGCTAGGAATCGAAATTCTTTCGACAGGTGGAACCGCAGCAACCTTACGTGAGGCCGGTGTAGAAGTTTTAGATGTATCGAGTATTACAGGATTTCCTGAAATATTAGGAGGGCGAGTCAAAACGTTGCACCCACTGATTCATGGCGCTATTCTACATAGGACAGGTCATCCACAAGATGAGGCAGATCTTGCCCATCATGATATTACGCCCATTGATATGGTCGTCGTGAATCTCTATCCCTTTCAGCAGACTTTGCAAAAGAAGCCTGATGCTGATTTTCAGGAATTAATTGAGTACATCGATATCGGCGGTCCTACCATGATTCGTGCTACCGCGAAAAATGCTGCGTTCAAGGCTGTTGTGTGCAATCCCACGATGTATCAAGATGTGGTTGATGAGTTATCTACTACCGGTGGAATCTCCTGGACTACTAGACAGGGTTTAAGTAAGGCAGCGTTTGAGCATACAGCTCACTATGATGCAGCTATTTCAGCATGGATGACACAACGATCTACGCCTCAAAGCGATTCTCAAGATCAGAATATATCCAGCAATCAAACACCATTGCCTTCTACGTTCACCGTTGAAGCGACCTCGAAGAGTGCACTTCGATATGGTGAAAATCCACATCAAGAGGCGTCATTTTATGGTGATTTAGATAGGGTAGTGGATGTCTTTCACGGTAAGGAATTAAGTTTTAACAACATCCTGGATTTGGATGCTGGACTACGCTTATTGGCTGAGTTCGGCAACGAACACCCAACCTGTGCCATCCTAAAACATACCGTACCCTGTGGAGTAGCTACAGCGAGTTCGTTACACGATGCCTGGACTCAGGCCTACGCCTCAGATCCCACCTCTCCTTTTGGAGGTATTTTGCTATTCAATCAGAATATAGACGCTAAAACAGCGTCTTCTCTAGATGAAATATTTTCTGAAATGGTTGTAGCACCCGACTTCAGTGAGGAAGCCACTGCTCTTTTAACTCAAAAAAAGAATCGACGATTGGTACGGCTAAAGCAGGTTCCCAGGGAATCCCTTCACGTTCAAAGTATGCTTGATGGGTACCTTGTCCAGCAACGAGACGCCATAGCAGAAAAGGAATTCGACTTTCTCCATGATGAGTCTCTAGATAAGGAGACCAAGGAAACAGCAGCATTTGCGTGGAAAATTACACGCCATGTCAAATCAAATGGGATTGTTCTTTGTCGCGGCAAACAGCTCATCGGTATTGGTACAGGGCAAACAAGCCGCATAGATGCGGTGCATCAGGCACTTGAGAAGGCACGCACCTACGGTCACTCCCTGGAGGGTGCTGTATTGGCTTCTGATGCATTTTTCCCTTTTGCGGATAACATCGATGTAGCTGCATCTCATGGGATTCAAACCATTATTCAGCCAGGTGGAAGTGTTCGAGATGATGAGGTACTCGAAGCAGCCTTAAAACATGGGATAACCATGATTTTAACAGGTGCACGCCATTTTAGACACTGATGGCACCTTTCGATGGCAAATCGTTCCATCTAAGTGACAAAAGACGTACTTTCCAACAACTAGTTTGTTAATTCACGAATGTGAGAAAGTCGATTGGGATTACTTGATTCAATTTTTGGGACAAAAAAATCGCCTTCTGTAGATGGTACAAAGGAGAAATCACAGAGCGTTTTTGATCAACTCTACACCGATATTGCAATCGATTTAGGGACAGCGAATACACTTATCTACGCTCGCAACCAGGGAATAGTCCTGAATGAACCCTCTATTGTTGCTCTAAATAAAGACAAACAACCCGTGGCGATAGGCCAAGAAGCTCGCTTGATGCACGAAAAAACGCATCAAGACATCTATACAGTACGACCTTTGCGGGATGGGGTGATTTCTGATTTTGAAGTTGCTGAGATGATGATCCGTGGGATGATCAAAAAGGTCAAAATGAAGTGGTATTCAACAACTCGCCAAATGGTTGTTTGTGTCCCTAGTGGCATTACCGAAGTAGAGCGACGTGCTGTACGTGATAGTGCGGAACATGCGGGTGCAAAAGAGGTGTACCTTGTCGACGAGCCAATGGCTGCAGCGATTGGGATTGGACTTAATGTTCAAGAACCTGTGGGTAGTATGATTGTAGATATTGGAGGAGGTACCACTGAGATTGCGGTTATCGCATTATCCGGTATCGTTTATGCTCAGTCCGTGAGATTGGGAGGTGATGAACTCAATGATGATATCATCAACTATTTCCGTCGAGTTCACAATCTTTTGATTGGGGAAAGAACGGCTGAACGGGTGAAGTGTGAAATTGGATCAGCTACTCCCCTTGACCCAGAAATCGAACTTACTATTAAAGGTCGTGACCTAGTTAATGGGGTTCCAAAAACTAGGGTGGTTTCCTCCGAGGAGGTGCGTGATGCGCTGTCAGAATCCATCAACACGATTGTAGATGCCATTTCTCAGGCTCTAGAGCAAACTCCTCCAGAATTATCATCTGACATTTTGGACCGTGGAATTATGCTCACAGGTGGGGGTGCACTCATCAAGAATTTGGATAAGCGTATCATGGATGAAACTCAACTCCCAGTACACGTAGCTGAAGATCCGCTTACTGCTGTGGTACGTGGAACGGGGCTCATTTTGGAACACCTCGACTATTACCGAAACGTCGTCTCTTAATTAGATCTTTTTTATGGCCCAGCCGTCCAATGGTTTTTTTGGTCGTGATACACTTTTAGGGGCCTTTCTTCTGCTTTTATCAATTCTCATCATGGTCCTCAGATTTGATGATGGACTATCCCACCTCCGTCAAGGGGCCTTATCTGTAGTAAGTCGCCTTGAAGCTCCTTTATCAAATGTGAGAGTTTTCAGGCAAGCACTAAACACGAATCGCCAACTCCAAAGGCAAAACATCACGTTACAAGATGAACTCAATCGCCTTCGGAATGCAGAGACTCAAAATGCCATCCTTAGAGATCTCATTAATTTCCAAGACGGGTCCCCGTTAGATCTTCTTCCCGTTCAATTTTACGCAAAATCGATTTTCAGCCCCAATCCTACGGGAAGTATCTCTGCAGGAGCCTCAATGAATGTAGCTGTTGGTAATCCTGTGATTCATCCATTTGGTGTTGTGGGGCGTGTAATCTTGACAACACAAAATAGGGCCCAGGTCATGTTTTACTCTCACCCTAATTTCAGAGTAAGTGCAAAGATTTTGGACTCTCGAGCCACAGGAATTATCCGTTGGGATCTACAGGGAAATGAATCGATGATCATGGATTATGTACCCCTGACCATTCCTGTGCAAGTGGGTCAACAGGTTGTGACGAGCGGATTTAGCGAATCATTCCCTGAAAACATCCCTATCGGGACGATTGACGCTGTAGAACGGTATCCAGATCAATCCTCATGGAAACTCACAGTACGTCCATCGGTCGATTTAAATCGCTTGGCTGAAGGGTTTGTTGTGCTAAATCAAGAGGCAGATCCTTTACTAGAAGAGGGCTCACAATGAATCAATCCTCAGCCTTACGAATGATTCTATTGGGCGTAGTGATGCTCTTGAGTTACATCATGCTTTTTCAGCATGTGGTTATCGCAAGAGTGAGTCTTGACCTCATGGCGATTTATTTGGTGTGGGTAATGATGGCATTTCCACGGTTTGAGAGCACCATATTTGCATCGGTTGTCGGATTTCTACTGGACGCCATGACCGACCAATGGGGTCTCAATATGTTTGCGTATACAGCATCGGTCATCTTGTTGTATGGTGTATTTGAACGATTTCGTGATATTCGATTGCTTGATTGGCAATACTTGACCTTATTGTTAGGGTTTATTCTTCTAAAAACGAGTTTGTTTGCCATAACCACGCTGTTTACAAATAGTGTTGATTTAGCTCAGCCTATGTGGATGTTCATTCTTGGAACATCGATTTATACCGTGATCGTGGGCTATATTGTTAATGCGATCTCACCTTCATGAAAACACACGATCACGCTCAAGTCCAGCTTTTACGACGGATCCTCATTGGGATTGTTATTGTGTTTTGGGGGGTCTTATTCTTTAGGCTAGTGCAGATCCAAGTGTTTGAATACGAGCGCTACCAACCTCTGAGTCAAAAAAATGCGCTTCGGCTAGAGACAATTGCTGGAACAAGAGGTACAATCTATGATAAAAATGGGGTCATTCTTGTTGAAAATCAGCCGGTATTTACTGTAACCATTACCCCGATTGATTACGATACCTCAAACAATTCAGAGATCGCTTCTACTCTAAACGTTGACATGGAGGAGTTTGTCAACCGGGTGGAGCGTGCTAGGAGGTACTCAAGGCACAGACCCTCAGTGCTTGCCTCAGAAGTACCCTTTGCACAATATTCCTTATTGGAGGAAAATCGGTGGAAGTATCCTGGCATTGGATTTCGACAACAAGACAAACGCAATTACCCAGCTAGTGCACGAGCCTCGCATGTCTTTGGCTACCTTCGAGAGGCAGATTTGGAGGAAACACGCGCATCAGAATCGATTCGATTGGGGGATAAAATTGGAAAGAGTGGGTTGGAGCTGGTCTATGATCCGATACTGCGCGGCGGATTGGGTGAGCGGTATTATCGCGTCAATGCACTCGGGCAATCTCTAGGGGAGTATACTCTCGATTCGAACGAACGTCGAAACCCTCCAAGAGGAGATGATTTAGTACTGACAATTGATGCAGATCTCCAAGCATATGCAGAGAGGCTAATGGGAACAACAAAAGGGGCTGCCGTGGTCATGGACCCCTCCAATGGAGCCATCTTGGCTTTAGTGAGTTCACCTGACATAGACTTGTCACGCTTAGCAGGTCGACTAGATCGAGAGTATTGGGCTGAAATCAATACAGACTCCCTCACCCCTCTTTTCAATCGGGTCACCTCTGCCTCTCAACCACCAGGATCTACCTTAAAACCATTGATGGGGCTTATTGGGCAACATATGGGGCTCATTACTCCCGAAACTGTCATTCCAAATACTGGAACCTACCGTCTAGGTCGTGATTATGCGGACCTAGCTCCCCCAGGTGATTACACCCTAGAGTCCGCTCTTTCATTCTCAAGTAATACCTATTTCTTTGAGCTCATGGAGAACATTGCCCGACAAGGAAAACTTGATGAGTGGGCTGGGTATCTTCGCGACTTGGGACTTGGACAGTCTACAGGAATTGATCTTGGAAGTGAAAGTAGAGGGATTGTACCAGATTCAACACGAATGAACCAATTATTTGGTGCTCGGCGATGGGGCTTGGGTGATGTAATTAACTTAGGGATTGGACAGGGGGTCTTCTCTGTTACGCCCATCCAGCTCGCGGTCACGACCTCATTGATTGCCAATGGAGGACATCGAGTCACACCTCATCTAGTCAGCGAACGAATTGAGAGGGGTGAATCTAGGGAGGTCCAATCCTATCCTACGGACAAGGTTTCATGGGTAGAAACTAGTGCTTTAGAACCTATTCATCAGGGGATGCGTTCAGCAGTACAAAATAGTGTTGTTTCATGGCTTCTGGA
>CAJXOH010000004.1 GCA_913057895.1 uncultured Bacteroidota bacterium | reverse complement strand
TGGGTATCTTCGCGACTTGGGACTTGGACAGTCTACAGGAATTGATCTTGGGAGTGAAAGTAGAGGGATTGTGCCAGATTCAACACGAATGAACCAACTATTTGGAGCTCGACGCTGGGGTTTGGGTGATCTTATCAACTTAGGGATTGGGCAAGGAGTCTTCTCTGTCACGCCCATTCAGCTCGCGGTCTCAACCTCGTTGATTGCCAATGGAGGACATCGGGTTACGCCTCATCTAGTCAGCGAACGAATTGAGAGTGGTGAAACTAGGGTGGTCCTATCCTATCCTGCTGACAAGGTTTCATGGGTAGAAACAAGTGCTTTAGAACCTATTCATAAAGGGATGCGTTCAGCGGTACAAAATAGTGTTGTTTCGTGGCTTCTGGAGGTGCCTGAACTTGAGATTGCTGGTAAAACAGGAACTGCTCAAAACCCTCGTGGACAAGATCATGGATGGTTCACAGCATTTGCTCCAGTTAGTAATCCACAGGTGGTTGTCGTGGTATTCAGAGAAAATGGTGGATTTGGCTCTGTATCTGCTGCACCCATTGGTTCATTACTCATTGAAAAAGCACTCACTGGGACAACCAATCGTGCGTATGTAGAGCGACACATTGATACCTATGTCCCTCCAGATCCAGACGAAGAAGAGTCGGAGGAAGAGTTATGAATCCACTCCAGGAGACAAGATGGAGCCTTCTAGGGCTATGGGTGGCGTTATGCACCATTGGATTAATCGCAATCTATAGTGCGACCCAAGGCCCTGTATCCCAATTTTTGCCTGCAGCAGTGCAGTCAACCTTTTCGAAACAGGTCCTAGTAATCGGTCTTTCTGTTGTGATAATGATCATCATTCAGTTTATGAACCCTCGTTTGATCATTATGCTATCCCGAATCGCATATCCTATCGGAATTCTCTTAATGATTGCCACTCTATGGTTTGGAAAGGAGGTCAATGGCGCACAGAGTTGGATTGTCCTGTTTGGATTTAACCTGCAGACAGGAGAGATCATGAAGCCGATATTAATTATGGCTGCTGCATTTTACATCTCCTCTCAGCGTGAGCTTAGCCTTACGAAACCCCGTCATTTCGCGATTGTTACAGCTCTTTTTGCGCTTCCAATCGCTCTTCTACTTCTTCAGAATGATTTAGGTACCGCACTCATTTTTATCGCGCTGTATCCCGTCATCCTGTTCTGGTCAGGGTTTCCCAAGGGTGTTGTCTTGCTACTGACTATACCACCGTTGGTAGGATATGCTGCACTCTATCACTGGGGGTTTGGCCTAGCAATAGGTCTCGTTCTGACTGCGATCATTTTTTCGATGCAGCAACCACGCTGGCAAGTCTTGGCATCTCTTGGAATTGGAGCTGTGGTACTTGTCTTTATTCAGGTGGGCTTAGAGGCGGTACTGCAACCCTATCAAGTAGCGCGTATTCGAACGTTTATCCAGCCTGAATTGGATCCACAAGGTGCCGGTTGGAATGTGCTGCAGGCCAAAACAGCACTAGGATCAGGAGGCCTTTTTGGGAAAGGGTTCATGGAAGGGACACAAACGCAATTACGCTATCTCCCCGAGCAGTGGACGGATTTCATTTTTTGTGTGATTGGCGAGGAATGGGGTTTCCTTGGCGCTGGCCTCGTAATGATTACGTTTTTAGGACTTTTTTGGACGATGCTTCAAATGATGGGGGATCAAAATCATCCCTTCTCACAAACAGTAATTCTTGGTTTCGTTTCTGTCTATTTCTTTCACTTTCTCATCAATATTGGTAGTTCAACAGGTCTTCTTCCTGTGATTGGTGTCCCTTTGCCATTTGTCAGTTATGGTGGATCTTCTATGCTCACCAATTCGATCATGATTGCGATTGCGCTTAATTTTGATCGCAATAAGCGCTCCTTTTCTATTTATAGGTAACCATATCCAAGGGTGTAGAACTCCTTCTTAAAGAAGACGGAAGCTTGATCTGTGATGTGGCGTTATGCCATGCTCACGGATTGCATCGCGATGTGCTTTTGTTGGATACCCTTTATTTGTAGCCCAGTCATAGGCTGGGTATTCCTTCGATAAGTTTTCCATTATCCGGTCCCTTGTCACCTTAGCGATAATGGATGCCGCTGCAATGGTTGCACTTTTCATATCTCCCTTAACAATCGTTTGCTGAGGTATAAGCGTAGGCACACGTTGATTTCCATCCACAAGTAAGAGATCTGGAACTGGATTTGATGTTTCAGCACAGTGCCTCATAGCATCCAGTGACGCATGCAAAATATTCATCTCGTCAATAACGTCTACGGGCTGAGACCACACCTGAACAACAATCGCTTCTATATAGATTCGATCAAATAATTCTTCACGCTTTTGTGGGGTAAGTACTTTTGAATCTGTAACCCCTTCCAATGTACCATCCATCGGTAATACAACACCCGCAGCGACTACCGGTCCAGCTAAGCACCCTCGCCCTGCCTCGTCAAGCCCCATAATGTGATTGAAACCCTCACCCCAAAACTGTTGTTCTAGATGTAGATTAGTTGGTTCAATCGTGGATTTATGATTCATATACGATACAAAGATTGGGAAATGGCGCTTGAAGAACAAGGCAATCAGTCCTCGTTTGACACGCTATTTGATTTATTTCAGCAATTACTCTCCATTGCAGGGGGTGATGTATCGCAATCCATTCGATGGTTGACAGATCTAGACAAAGAATATAAAATCACAGACAAACTTGATCCACCTATGGGTATTGGTGAGTTTGTCGATGAGTTGCAGCGTAAGGGATACATTCAGATGGATCAAGATCAGTCCGTAATGGTTCCTTCCTCAAAAATGGGACTCAGTATTCGAAAACGATCACTCGAAGAAATATACCGTCAACTAAACAAAGGTGGGGCTGGTACTCATAAAACAAGTTTCACTGGTAAAGGTCTAGAGAGACTACCAGAGACACGTGGTTGGCAAGTGGGTGACGATCTTTCCAATATGGATAATGTTGGGACCATGCTCAACATGCTTCAACACAGCTCGCTGGATACGATGGACCTTACCGAGGAGGATGTACAGGTATTCGAACAAGATTACTATACATCCGTTTCAACGGTTTTACTCATTGACTTAAGTCACTCCATGATTTTGTATGGCGAAGATCGTATTACGCCCGCCAAAAAGGTGGCAATGGCATTGTCAGAGTTAATCATGAATCAATACGCAAAGGACTCCTTAGACATTGTAGCCTTTGGCAATGATGCATGGTCCATTGATATTAAGGACCTCCCCTACTTACAAGTTGGCCCGTATCACACCAACACCTTGCAAGGACTTCAGGTTGCACGCCATTTGCTGGAGCGTAAAAAAAATTCGAACAAGCAGATCTTCATGATTACAGATGGTAAACCATCTTGTATGTTTGAAAAAAACGGTTCGTTTTACAAGAATAGTTTTGGTTTGGACCGAAGAATCATCAATCGTGTGCTTGATGAAGCGGTCGTTTGCCGACGCAGTGGCATTGAGATAACCACATTTATGATCGCACGTGATCCTGTTCTACAGGATTTTGTACGCGATCTGACTGACTCCAATAAAGGAAGAGCGTATTACTCGGATTTAAATAATCTTGGAGGGTTTGTCTTCGAAGATTATGTGCGTAACCGAAGAAAGAATGTACGCTAGAAGCTAGAGTAGGAGGAAGGTTTACTCCCTCCTAACGCTGTCTTACATATCCATGTCGAGCTTTTCCATCACAGCATCTGTGATGTCATTCTGCTCACGAAGATTTTCTGCGACATACAGAATAATGACATCGCCTGTAGATGTAGTTGTGTTCAATACAACGTCAAATCCACGTTCTGCAGCCACTTCGTCAATTGCTTGCTGGACTTGTTCGAGAAGGGGTGCCATAAGCTCCGCACGACGTTGATTCACCTCTTGCTCAGCAACCGCTTGAGCCTGTTGAAGCTCAGCACTTAACGCACCTAGGCGCTCTTCCTCATTCGCACGTGCTTGGTCAGACATCACCGCTGTGCGCTCTTGGTATGATTGAATTTGAGACTGGAATTCAGCTTCTTGATCTGCAAGTTCCTGGCTTTTGCGATCCACAAAGTTTTGAAGTCTTTGTTGGACTGCAGCCATTTCTGGCATGCGCTCAAGAATGAAGCGAGGCTCTACAAAGCCCACATTTAAGTCCTGTGCTGTAGAAGAAATTGGATTTGCTACGAATAGGGCGACAAGCGCACCAAAAAAGAGAGTTGAGACGTATTTTTTCATTCGTTTTGTCCTTCGTTAGACGTTTCGTTGGAAGAATTCATTTGTGATACCACTGCTTCAGTAATGTCTACTGCATTATTCGATGCAAAATAGATGATTGGGTCACCTGCTGCGGTTGCTTTATTGATCACCAAACTAAGGTTTTGTGCTTGAGCTACTTGTTCCATCGCTGCATTCATTCTTTCAAGAATCGGATTAAGCAGTTGTGCCCGACGGTTTTGTAAATCGGCCTGAAACTGTTGCTCAAGAGACTCTAATTCAACCTGGAGTTGAGTTAATCGTTGCTCTTCTTGTTCTTGAGCTTGTGGTGTCAACACCCCTTCAGCTACACTTTCTTGAAAAGATGTGACGTCCTGAACCCAAGAAGTGTAACGAGTCTCAAAATCAGCCTGACGTTCAGCAACAAACTGTTGAAGCTGTTGCTCAACCGCCTGTGTCTCTGGAAGCTGTGCAAGAACCTCTTGAGGATTCATGATCCCGATAGAGGATTGTGCTTGAGCCGTTAGACCAGCAAAGACCAGCAACAGCGACAGAAAAAAGGTTTTCATAACGTTATTTATCATGTATTTAGACAATCTTAAAAGTAGGGATTTTTTCTCTAAAAGACGCGGTTTTGCTCTTCTTCAATCCCCAATTCAATCAATACGAGTTGAGTGATATCAAATTCTGGCTCAGCATAAATTAATCCGATTTGTTGAGCCCGGTCCAGAACCAAATTGTAGCCTTCTTCTTCGGCAATAATCTTAATTGCATCGTGAATGGTGCGTTGCAAAGGCTGCATGAGTTCACGTTGACGGGTGAAATACTCTCCATCGGGGCCAAATTTTGTTTCGAGAAATCCATCCACAATGGCTTGTTTTTGGTCTATTTCTGCGAGCTTTTGCGCTTTAACCTCATCGGTATAAAGTATTTCTCGTGCGTCATATTCTTCCTTGAGTAGCTGCAGCTCTTCTTCCAAGACCGTAAGCTCTGAAGCCCAATTTGATTCTAGTTGATCTAATTGCTGCTGGATTCCCTGAAATTCGGGCATTCTAGACATTACAATCTCAGTATCTATAAACCCAACATTACTTCGTTGTCCTAGTAATCGCTGTCCGTTTGCTTCAAAAGATGCATGTCCAGGGATTAAGGGGATGGTTATAAGTAGAAATAGGCCTAGGATCATCAAATGGAGCCTAGACGCAAGAACTGCACGAAGATTTGCCTTGTAACCGTTCATCGTAAAGTACCTAGAATGGCGCCCCAATATTGAAAAGGAATTCCCATGTTCTTGGACGCAACCCATCACCATCATTATGTGCTGCAGTTCCATCCAAGCGATACCCATAGCTTAAATCAACCAATCCAAGAATCGGTAAAAACACCCTTGCACCCAGTCCAGCGGCACGCTTCAAACGAAATGGATCAAATTCGTTGGGATTGGCATAGGCATTACCTGCATCCACAAAGAGATAAGGAATCAGCTGAAGTTGCTCATTCGAAACCGCAGGATACCGAAGCTCTAAGACATGTTTGACATACATTCGACCCCCTATTTGCACCTGGAAGTCATCAACTGGGGAGATCACACCATTAAATCCACCAGGAAACCCACGCATGTCAATATTATCATTGATAAAGTTTTGTCTCTGCTGAATTTGGGTACCCCCGAGGTAGAATCTCTGGAAATTGCTTCGCTCTCCTGATCCAAAGTAGCCAATATACCCTGACTCTGTTGACGCAGATAGAACAAGTTTATCAATAATTGTATGATGGTGCTGATAACTTGTCTTTAGCTTGTAATACTGATTAAATCCTGCCAGAGGAGGTGCAATCTCTGCAGAAAGACTGAACTTTGACCCGGACATAGGGCTAATAAAGTTATCCAGTGAGTTTCGTTCAATCACTTGTCGTAAACTCAAGATGTTCGCTGTCCCTGTACCGAGGAAACTGCTTTGTCCTTCGACATTATACAATTGATAGGAAAGTGCGGTACTTATCTGGAAATAATCATCGGGCCATCTCAGACGCTTACCAATCGAAAGAGAGGTGTTAAACAACTCGTAATTCCTTGTAGAGTACAGGCTGAAGTAATTTCGGTTGTAATTAAGCAGATCGTAAGAAACCGAGAATCCTAATGATGTTGGTTTACCATTAAGCCAAGGCTCTTGAAAACTCATCGAATAACTTTGGTACCCGCGTCCGGTTACCTGAACCCCTAACGATAGTTTTTGGCCGTCGCCCGAAGGAATTGGACTCCACCCTTCCCGATCAAGGGCTCTCTGGAGGGAGAAATTGTTGAAATTCATGCGGGCAGAAAGGATGACTCCAATCTGTCGGCCACCAAACCCACCAGAAAACTCAAAGTTATCGGTGCTTTGTGACTCATCGAGCTGATACTCTAACTCAACTGTTTTTTCAGCAAAATTTGGATAGGGTACTGGATTAATCCCTTCTGGGCTAAAATATCCAAGGTTTCCTAGCTCACGAATCGACCGAATGATGTTTGCACGACTGTAGGTTTGACCTGGCGCGGTACGAAGCGTACGACGCACTACATCATCGTGGGTTTTCTCATTCCCCGTAAATGTGACCTCAGAAATCGTCGCGATATCATTTTCGATAATCTCGAAGTGCATATCGACCGAATCCTTACCTACAACGGATAGGGTTGGGCGAATATCAAAGAAGAGGTACCCAACATTGTGATAGAGACTCGTAATATCACTGTTATCCTGCTTGAAATTGAGGTTTTCTTGATACTTGGATTCGTTAAAGATGTCCCCTGATTCAAATTCAAGTGCAAGGGAGAGCTGTTCATCAGTATAGATGGTATTGCCTTCCCACGTGATATCCCTGACCTTGTATTGTGGCCCTTCGGTAATATCGAGCTTGACAATCACTCCCGGTTCTCCATTGCGCCACTCGTCCACATACACACTATCCTGGGTGATTCGAACATCGCGAAAGCCTTGTTCACGATACAGTGCCAAGACATTGTCTACTCCTTCCTCAAAGTCATCCTCCTTGTAAACGTGTCGTTTAAAGAGTCTCCACCATCGATCTTCTTTGAGTGTTTTGAACGTCTTCGCCAATTTTCGGTCAGAAAGTTGCTCATTTCCGATAAAGTCGAGTTCACGAATGCGGTGATTGTCTCCAGGTGTAATGGTAATATCAAGTCGAACACGGTTACTTATACTGGATGTCGGTGTTTCTTCAATCTCAACCTTTGTATCCCAGAAACCTTTTTCCTTGTAGAAATCCTGGATTGCAGAAATCGCCTGTGCTTTCACAGAGCGTGTGACAGCAAACCCTGAAAGCAATGATAAACGCTTACGAATATCACGTTGTTCAGACCTCTTGATCCCCAATAGTTCGTAGCGATCAAGTCGTGGCTGCTCCTCTACAAATATGGTTAGATCAATCCCACCTGCACCGGATCTCGTGGTGTAATCAATGGCTACATTTGAAAATAACCCAGTCCTGTAAAGTTGTTGAATGGCACTGGCAATTTTTGGTCCAGGTACTTGAACAACATCCCCTTCAGAAATCCCTACTAACGACGCTAAATACGTTTCTCGAGCTGTAATCAGCCCTTCAAACGTGATACTTCTAACCACTTCTGGATTCGCTGTAACAGTGGTTGGATCGACAATCTCAAGGGGTGCTTTTTGGTTGAGTGTATCTTGGGGGGCTTCCGTAGAGGGTGATGGAGCATCTTGTGCAAAGAGCATGTCCGCAGGGAAACCAAGCCCTATGAATAGGAACCATACAATTGGAACCGTCACACTACGTGATTGAGAAGATGGTAAACAGGAGAATAGCTTCATAGAGAACGAGGTCGGTTAAGACATCAGGGTTCGTATAACCGATGAGGGGATTGATTTCGTATGTCGTTTCGATAATTTACCAAAACGACGGTCTCTTTGTTGAAAAGACTCAATGGCGCGATAGAGTTCATCTCTTCGAAAATCTGGCCAAAATGTTGAAGAGACAAAAAATTCTGAGTAGGCAAGCTGCCAAAGCAGGAAATTACTCACTCGAAACTCACCGCTCGTGCGAATAACAAGATCAGGGTCTGGCTTACCTGCTGTTGCAAGGTGCTCAGAAATCATCTCGTCGTTAATGTCATCAGGATTAATACGTCCATGAGCCACTTTTTTAGCAATTTCTTGGACAGCCTGCGTAATATCCCAGCGACCTGAATAACTCAATGCTAAACAAAGCTCCATGTGCGTATTCTCAGCCGTGAGTGCTTTGACGTCGTCAAGCTTTTTTTGAATATCCTTTGGGAATCGGTCACATTGACCAATGGTGACCAGGCGGATATTATTACGATGGAGGGTTTCTGCTTCTGAGTCAAGTGTTGCCACAAGGAGTTTAAGAAGTCCATTCACTTCTTCCTTAGGTCGACCCCAATTCTCGGTTGAAAACGCGTATAGAGTCAGATGCTTGACCCCTAGTTGAGCGCATGATTCGGTGATATCACGAACAGATTCGACGCCATTGCGGTGACCCAATAGTCGCATACCGCCTTTCTGCTGCGCCCAACGTCCATTACCGTCCATGATTACGGCAATATGCTCTGGGATCGCACCTGACGATTTTAGCGCCTTTTGAAGGGCGATATCCTCTTCAGTTTGCTTCGAATTTGTGATGTCAAACGTGGTCAAAAGCGTCGTCCACTAGGTCGTTATGGTGCAGAATTTTCCACTTTTTTCAGGAAAACGTGCAAACGATAAAATTATTGGATTCAATGGCCTAAATCAAATTTAACTTCTAGCATTGAGCACATGGCAAGTGCTGCTTCCGCCCCTTTGTTCCCCTTGGACGGATTGGCTCTATCCATGGCTTGCTGCACAGTGTGTGTCGTTAAAATACCAAACCCTATAGGTGTACCTGTATCGAGCATCAATCTCATGATCCCTTGGGTGACGCCTTGATTAATTACATCAAAGTGGGGTGTTTCACCCTGAATCACAGCCCCTAGTGCAACCAAACCATGAATTGGTTCTCCCATTTTGCTTTCATTTCGGTCAAGTATCATTTTCAATGCCAAGGGTATTTCATAGGCACCAGGGCATGAGATACTTGTGATATTCGTTTCTTGAACCCCCTTGCCCTTTAACGCGTCAATGGCACCCTGCTTCATCGCATCCGTTACAACAGAATTCCATTCAGAGTGAACAATTGCAATTCGTGTAGAGGCCCAGGAAAAAGTTTTCATAATGGTTCGTCTTTACAATTAAAGTGCGCTTGATCGATTAGGCTTGGGCAGGTGCCCATGATCGCAGCCCGCCTCGACGACTAATTGCTTCTTGTAATCGATGCACCCAGTCTGATGTGATTGTAACTACCCCAAAATAGGCATGATACTGTTCTCCGTCACCATGATAGTCACTCCCTCCTGTTTTGAGAAGGTGGTGAGTGTCTGAATAGTGACCCAGCGATTTTTGAAGTTCATAATTATGACTAGGATGTATCACCTCCATTCCATCCACCCCTTGAGACCGAAACTCATCAAGCTCTTGAGATGTGTATAGTTTTCCTGGATGCGCCAAGATCACAACACCTCCAAGGGATTTGAGTCTTGGAATAAGCTCTTTAGACGATGGGTATCCTTTGGCTAATCCTTCAAGAACCTCTGGATTCAAATACCTCATAAAGGCTTCCTGGATTGAATGAACGACATTTTTTCGAAGCAAAGCGGCCGCTATGTGTGGACGACCTAAATTAGCTCTTCCTGCTTCCATCAATACTTCATCCATATCAAGAGAAACGCCCTTTTTGGCGAGCATTTCCAAGATTCGCTCAACACGTAGCTTTCGGTTGCTTCGTTGTGCACCCATGAGTGCCTTTACATCTTGGTTGACTGGGTCGAGACCATAGGCCAACAAATGGACACTCACGTCGCCATCCTTTGCTGTCATTTCAGCCCCAGGAATGATCGTTGGGGATTCTAACGTCGTCTGTAGCGCCTTAGAATTGAGCTCTTCATAGGCGCTCATTGTGTCATGATCCGTGATTGCTAATGTATCTATACCCTCATTCTGAGCTCTTGCGACCAAATCCATAGGAGAGCTCTTACCATCCGAGCAAGTGGTATGCGAATGAAGATCTGCACGCATTGTTAAGTGGTAGATTACTGAGGAATCCGTAGGACTTGCCCTGGATAAATGACCGTCCCACGAAGCCCATTTTCTTGTTGGATGGATCGAACGGTTACCCCATAAGTATCTGCTATTTCAATCAACGTATCACGATTTCGAACCGTATAAGATCGTACAGACGTCGTCGTTTGATTCATAAGTGCTTGACTCCCTGCAGACCCTGTTTGAGCTGATGCAATGGCAATTCCCTCAAAGATGTTTTCACCCGCACGCTGTCTTTTCTCAATGGCCTGCTTAGCACCAAAATCGAGCTTGTCGATCGTTTGGTAGTACTGAGTCCGGGCGTTAGGGACGTAGATTTGAAGTTTTTGACCTCTTCGTATGGTGTTCCCAATACCATTCCATCCACGTATTTGCGAAGCACGCACATCATACCATTCGGCAATATGTCCAATCGTATCGTTTGCTTTGACAACATATGTGATAGCAGTAGAGTTGGCAGGTGCTGATGCACGTTGTGGCGCTCTTGAGGAGCGTTGTGACGACGAAGTAGATGTCATGGCAACCGTTTGATTGTACCTTGCCTCAGCGATTGGCACCATAATTTTTTGACCTGGGTAAATCGTCGAACGCAATCCTTCGTTGGTTTCAAATAGCGCTCGTACCGATGTGCCATATTTTCTTGCAATCCATCCTAGATTCTCTCCAGAACGCACCTCATGAACAGCTACATCTTGGATTTGTTTTTCCTTCGGAATCTTGTTGTAGGCAATCATAAACTCTCCTCGTGTCCCTGACGGAATCTTTAAGGAGTAGGACTCAACGGGTGGTGTTGCCCAACGTAACAGTTCAGGGTTTAACGCTTTGAGTTCTTCAGTAGTGATACCTGCAGCCTCTGCGAGTGCGTCCAATGGCATTAATCCTGCAACGTTAACCTGATCGTAGCTGTAAGGCTCCATGCCATATTCTTTTTCAAATCCAAAGGCCTCTGGATTGGTGGCAATCATCGTCGCTGCGATAAAACCTGGGACGTAGCCACGTGTTTCCCGTGGCAAATAGGGATAGGCCGTCCAATAATCTTCTACACCCCCTGCAGCACGAATGGCTCGATTCAATCCTCGAGGAGAGATATTGTAGTTTGCCATCGCGAGATGCCAATCGCCCCACACCTGATAGAGATCGCGTAAATGTTGTGCTGCGGCACGTGTTGCTTTTTCTGGATCTCTTCTCTCATCCACCCACCAGGTTACATCCAAGCCATACATAGATCCTGTAGATTGAATGAACTGCCATAACCCAACTGCAGATGCCCAACTGCGAGCAGTTGGACGCAATCCAGACTCGATCATGGAAAGATGGATTAGCTCAAGTGGTGTGCCTTCTTCCTCAAAAATTTGACGCATCATCGGGAAGTAGATTTCTGAACGCTCCAACCAGGTCTCCATGACATCAGGACGTCGAATTGTGTAATACATCAGATGACGATTTACCTGATTATTCTGGACTAGGGGCACATCAGTTTTATTGAGTGAGAGATCATCTGGCAAATCCAATGCTTCATTTGAAATCACCAAATCATCCTCTAAATAGAGTTCCTGCTGGATTTCAAAGACTTCTCCTTCTGCAAGTTGTTCATCAGGTTCGATACCATAAAATTCTCTGTATTCGGTCGTGACTGTACGAAGGAGTTCATTAAATCGTCGATCCTCAAGTAGGGTTTCATCCTCTTGAATCATGATTTGCATCGTCTCTAAGGCGGACATGATGTAGGTCTCCGCAGCCAAAAGATCTTGATTCAACATTGCACGAACTGCTTTGAGGTGGAGTTCGTAAACGTCAGCAATTTTCACCAATGACTCTTGAATCGTAAGATTGTCGGGTGAGGCTGGTTGAACATTCGTTTCTGACACAAAAAACGTCTTTGGTTTAAGTTCTTTGTATTCAAGCGCAGGATTCGTTTGACTACTTTTTGAGCCATTCTGCCCCAGAAGACTTGCAGGAACAACAAAGATCAATGCGATTGCAAGAAACAATGAGAAACGAACAGTAGATAATGAGTGAGTGCTGATCAGGCGGGTTTCCATAAATAGGAGGGTTTTGCGAGTCAAATAGTTGTCGGGCGATGAGCTAATGGCCATCGTCGTCCTATGCCAAACGTTCTTGATTGTAATTTAAGTACTGGGGATGACTGAAATCGTTTGAATTCTGTGCGGTGGAGTTGAGTAAAGACCCATGTAGCAGTCTCCTCGTCAAATCCATGTTCTACACAATCAGAAACATCATCCCCATGCTCTATCATTCGTTCTAAAATACGATCTAAAATGGAATAATCGGGTAGTGAGTCCTCATCCACCTGGTCTGGTTTGAGTTCTGCGCTTGGTGGTTTGGTAAAAATCGCGTCCGGTATAGCTCCTGGAAAGGGTCCAAACTCATTTAGCCAACGTGCCAATTCATAGACCTGGGTTTTATAGAGGTCCCCAATTGGAGCCAATGACCCTGCCATATCTCCGTAAAGCGTTGAATACCCCACTGCCATTTCTGATTTGTTGCTTGTAGCTATCAATGCTGATCCTGAATGATTAGATATCGCCATTAAACAGAGCCCACGAAGCCTACTTTGAATATTCTCTTTCGCAATGTCAGCCAGAGGTTGCTCGAGTAGCCCTTCCAATGAGGTTCCTGCCATCTCGCGCATCTGCTCAATGGACAGCGTTTTCCACTCAATACCAAGTCGTTTTGACAATTCCTCTGAATCAGAGAGACTCCCATCGCTCGAATAGGTTGTCGGCATACCAACAGCAAGCACATGCTCAGGACCCACTGCATGAGCAGCAAGCACAGCGATAATGGCTGAGTCGATCCCACCACTTAAGCCAAAACAGAGTGATGGCTTGAGGTTGGATTTTATGAGATAGTCACGAATCCCCAGAGTAATTGCATCTAAGGCTTGTTGTTGCCAAGGCAATGGCTGTGGAGCCATGGCAGGATTTGGATGAGTAGAGGGTTTTTCTTCCTGACTCTGGGGGTCCTCTACAAAGATCTCCGCATCAGCCCAGGCCTCTTCAAAAGGAGTCGCCTCGTCAAGGCATGTTCCATGTTTATCCACCACAACTGAGCCTCCATCAAATACGAGCTCTGTGTTTCCACCCACTTGATTTGAAAATGCAACGGGGCACTCCAGGCGCTCTGTAACGCGTTGAACGATCATCTCGCGGTGAGCTCGTTTTTGAAGTGTGAATGGAGAGGCAGAGGGAATTAATACCAAATCAACCCCCTGATGATGCAAATTATCTACAGGTGAACAGGCATAATCCGAAGCGGGCCAGGGATTATCGTTTTCAAAAAGATCCTCACAGATCAAAAGACCCACATTTCTTCCTTGCCATTTCACAGGTGTTGACGGCGGCCCAGGCTCAAAGTATCGTGCCTCATCAAATACATCATAGGTAGGCAATAACTGCTTGTGGACTGTTGCGATCTCGTTTCCCTGATGTATCCAATAGGCACTGTTATAAAGGGGCTTTCCAGGAGTTGTAGCCTCTCTTTTGGTCAAACTACCATAGACCAATGCTGTAGATCTCTCTTCGGAGGCTTTACGTAATGCCTCATGCACGTGTTCAACCTCTCTGACAAACCATGCATGATCCAACATATCCAGTGGTGGATAGCCAGTAGTGACTAATTCAGGAAGTAAGAGTATATCTACCCCCTCTTGGTCCGCTTGACTCCACGTTTGAAGGATTCTCTCTAGGTTTCCAGCCAGATCGCCCACTCTTACGTTAAGTTGAGCAGCGCGTATCCTCATGGACGAGTCGATTCTTGACTAAATACGTTTTTGCCCTCTACCCAGGTCTCCAGCACGACGATGTTGTCTAGCTCAGAAGGTGGAATTTGAAATGGATCTCTATCAATCAAAATAAAGTCAGCCATCTTTCCTGGTTCTAATGACCCATACAGAGTCTCAGATTTTGCCGCGTATGCAGCGTCAAGTGTGAATGCTCTAAGGGCTTCTCGTAACGTCATTGCCTCATCAGAGAGCCATCCTCCTGGTGGTTCGTCGTTACGATCTTGACGAGTTACAGATGCATGTATTCCATAAAACGGATTCACAGGTTCAACAGGAAAATCAGATCCTGCTGCAATGATTGTCCCCTGATCAAGAAATGTTCTCCAAGCGTAGGCTCCTTCGAGTCTTTCAGCCCCTATCCTGTCTTGTGCCATATTTTTGTCACTTGTCGCGTGCGTTGGCTGCATGGATGCAATCAACCCCAATTCTGCAAATCGTGGAATGTCTTCAACTGCAACAACTTGAGCATGTTCTACACGATGACGGCTAGATTCAGGATAGGCATTTATCGCTTCTTCCAATGCATCTAGAACTTGACGATTCGCAGCATCTCCAATCGCATGAACATTGGCCTGAAACCCATTAGATACGGCTGTAAGCACCTGTTCATTCATCTCAGATTGGTCGTAAAAAAGAAGGCCTCGATTCTCTGGTTCATCATCGTAGGGCTCTAACATAGCTGCCCCACGGCTTCCAAGGGCTCCATCGGAGTAGATTTTGACTCCTGTTAGTGACAACCTAGACGATGCGCTAGGCTCCACAGGCCCTTTGGCTATCCATGGACGGGTTTGGTCCGTGACACCACCCACCATGGCGTTGATATGAACAGCCAACTCTCCTTTGGCATCCAAGTCTTGGAATATTTGCCATACACCTTGAGACACACCTGCATCATGAACTCCCGTGATTCCTAACGATAACATCTCCTGAATCGCAAGGCTTATCGCTTCCTCAATTTGTTCGGGCGACTCCTGCGGGATAAAACGAGCCACGTATGTTTCAGCAGCATCTACTAAGATACCTGTTGGATCTCCTTGATCGTCACGAATAACTCGACCCCCTACTGGATCCTGGGTCTCTCTGGTCACATCCCCTTGTTGTAAGGCAACCGAGTTGACCCACGCTGCATGACCATCAATTCGTGACAAAAAAACAGGTCTATCATTCACAACCTGATCTAGGTCTTGTGCCGTTGGAAACGACGTGTCTTCCCACAGCTCCTGATTCCACCCCCGACCTACAATCCACGGGGATTCCGGATTCTCAATAGCGTATTGTTCAACTCTTTGAAGTGTCTCGTCTAAAGAGGTTGCTCCCGTAAGGTCAACTTGCGTTAAGAGTTGGCCAAGTCCAACCACATGAGCATGTGCATCGATCAACCCAGGCAGCATCACACGCCCTTGGCCATCCACCACCGTTGCTTCAGGGGCAAGTTCTCTCATTTCATCGGTTGTTCCCGTACCTACAACCTTTCCATCCTGCATAACCATGGACTCAAATGAAATCCAATCCTCTCCACTAAGCGTATACCCCTGCACAGATTCAATTCGGAGAGTTTCTGATTGTGGGGCGACACACCCAACAAGTAACAACCCTACCCAAAGTAAGAGTTGAAAAAAAGAGGCGAATGGTTTCATCAGGGTGAAATAGGTTCTTGACTCAAAGGTGCCTTGTTGGAGGCGCTTTGGCTGGCTTGTGATGTTTGAGAACGACGGGAAGATTGATGCTTTAATGAAGCAGCCACGAAATCCACAAACAATGGATGTGGTGTTGAAACAGTGCTTTTTAATTCTGGGTGAAATTGAACACCTACAAACCATGGATGATCTTTTAATTCCACGATCTCGACTAAATTTCTTGATGGATGCACACCTGTTGCAAGAAGCCCCACTGCTTCAAGTTCGTCTTTGTATGTGTTATTGAATTCGTAGCGGTGTCTATGTCGTTCGGTTATATCCTTGTTTCCATATGCTTTAAAGGCATGGCTCCCTTTTGTCAACGTGCAATCATACGATCCCAAACGCATGGTTCCACCTTTGTCCTCAATAGTGCGTTGCTCATCCATAAGGTCGATGACCGGTTTGCTTGATGCTTCATCAAACTCTGTAGAGTTAGCCTCTTTCCAACCACACAAATTTCGAGCGACCTCAACAACACTACACTGCATCCCTAAGCAGATTCCAAAAAATGGGATGTTTTGTTCTCTTGCATAAGTAACAGCCTCCACTTTACCCTCAATTCCTCGATCACCAAATCCTGGAGCTACCAACACACCTGAACATCCTTCGAGGAGCTCTTTCACATTCTCACGAGTCACAGATTCCGATTGAACCCATTTTATCACCACTTTGGTATCATTTTTTGCCCCAGCATGTACGAATGCTTCCGCAATCGATTTATAGGCATCATGGTGCTCAACATATTTTCCAACTAACGCAATGGTCACTTCTTGCGAAGGCTCCTTCACAGCGCTCACAAACGCTTTCCACTCCTCTAGGTCTAATGTTTGCGTTTGTAAGTCAAGTTTTTGAATCACACGCTCGTCTAACCCTTCTTCACGCATGAGTAGAGGGACCTCGTAAATCGTTTCTGCATCCAGTGAGGCAATTACATCTTCCACCTCGACATTACAGAACTGGGCGATCTTTTGCTTAATACTACTATCGAGAGGAAATTCAGATCGACACGCAATGATATCAGGCCATAGCCCACTCTCGGAAAGCATCTTTACAGAGTGTTGGGTAGGCTTTGTTTTTAATTCACCTGCGGCGGCTAGGAAAGGCACCAACGTCAAGTGGATTGAACAAGTATCCTTTCGACCTACTTCATAGCGCATTTGGCGAATGGCTTCGATGTATGGAAGACTCTCAATATCCCCTACGGTTCCACCCACCTCGACAATCACTACATCGATATCGTCTGAGTTACCGAGTGCATAGATATGGGATTTAATCTCATCGGTGATGTGGGGAATTACCTGTACTGTTTTTCCCAGGTAGGCGCCTTGCCGCTCCTTAGAGATCACATCAAAATAGATCCGGCCTGTGGTAACATTGTTTGTTTGCGATGTTTCCACCCCTAAAAACCGCTCATAGTGACCGAGATCGAGGTCAGTTTCTGCTCCATCTTGTGTGACATACACCTCACCGTGTTCGTACGGATTCATCGTACCCGGATCGACGTTGATGTATGGGTCTAGTTTTTGAATGGTGACACGAACTCCCCTAGAAGCGAGAAGGCGGCCTAAAGATGCACTCAGAATACCTTTACCGAGTGATGAGGCCACCCCTCCCGTCACGAAAATATATTTACAAGGCATGGGGAGCGGACTTGGTTGATGGATGTTTAAGTTAGCGTGTCCACCGGTTGATTTCAACTTTAAATCGCTGAAAAACGTCCCTTGTCAAAGGATTTTTTTTACCACTGAATGACCCTTAAGGCGTCGGCAGTTCCTCGGCAGCAACCTCAGCCAACACATCTGGATAATCAGAAAAAATCCCTTGCACACCCCGTTGAATCAATTCAGCCATTTGCTCTCTTTCATTGACCGTGTAAATCAGCACGGGGATGGAGCTTTGAGTCAACTCTTGCTGCCATTGTTCAGAGTATTCTCTCACAGAACAATTAAAGCCATCAGCCTGTAGAGAATTTACTACTGTCACAGGCCCCTTTCTTGCACTTTGCACAGGTTCGTAAAGTACTGCTGCAGGAATCGATGGGGCTAGCTCTTTAAGTCTTGCAAGAATTCGATAGTCAAAGGAGGAAAAAAGTACCTGATCAGCCATGTCATATTGCTCAACCAGTGCAATAACTCTAGGTTCTACACTCTCGCTGAGTGCCTCTCTGTATGCCTCTGTCTTGATCTCAATATTTAACGTCATCTTACCCTGCGCCCATATCAATAACTCTTCGAGGGTAGGAATGGGTGTTCCAGCATAAGCTTCATCAAACCAAGACCCTGCATCTAGAGCTTGAAGCTCTTGAAGGGTAAAATCTTTCAGATTGCCCGATCCGTCGGTCAATTCATCTACTTTTGCGTCATGAAACAGAACAGGAACCCCATCACTTGAGAGCATTACGTCCACTTCAATCATTTCTGCGTTCATTTCATACGCCAATTCCATGGCAGGCATGGTGTTCTCGGGTGCATATCCACTCGCACCACGATGAGCAATCACGACAAATCCGTCCCCATTATCTATCATGAGCGTAGGGAAAGGGGCTAATTCATGTGTGAGTTCCGCTGAAGATGAGCTCGATTGGCAGCTCGTTAACAATAGTGCGCTACTCAGAAGAAACGCAATGGAGATGGAAGGGCGAGATTGGGCTGCAGAAAGGATCGTATTCATGGAGTAAGGTCTGGGTGTTCGTCAAGTCTTTTTAGAATGTAACGAAGTGACCTTATTTGCCAAGCGATTAACGAAAAATTAATACCAAATACCAATAGGATTAGCCACCACCATGAAACCTGGAGTTGGGAAATTCCGGATGCCCATCCATAGGCGAAGAACGCAAGAATTGCGAGATTAAAGATGAGCTGAAACCATCGACTTTTTAGTCTTCCGTCGACCGCCTTTCGCTTTGCTTCTATTGTTAGTGTGGAAGGATCGATCCCTCTAAGAATGGGCCGAAGACGCTCATCTAAGTCTTGGTCGTAGGAAGAATCTGCCATGAGCTAGTTTTTGTTGTTTAGCATTCGCTCTATGGCCTGATCTCGTAATGTCCGATCTGTACGCTCTTGATGACGTAAGAGCCTTTTCATCCAATCAAAGAATGCCAATCCGATGGAGAAATTTGCCACCACCACCAAAATGGACGCAAACCATAGGGGCTGGATCCATCCCATGATGGCACCCAGGATTGTCAATCCACCCAACAGAATCACTAACGCGTCGGGGATATACTCAACCCATGTCCAACGAGCGAGAATATCGAGCGGAGTTCGACTCACTAAACGTGCCCTACCCTGAGAAAACCTAGATTTCTGAGTCGATTTCGATGAGGGCGTTGATTTAGAGCTCATGATTGAGTGGTAAAGCTTGTACCTTGTGGTGAACTAAGATGATAGGCAGATTCCAATGACCATGCCAACTGATTTTATCTACGGAAAGCACCCTGTGCTTGATTTTTTAGCACATTCGCCTAAGCGAGCAGAGAAGTTATATTTGCGACAAGGGATGCCAGCAAAGGTGTTTCAGGATGCACGTGCGATTTGTGAATCTCATGCAATCCCTATACAGTTTGTTCCTGAACCAAAATTGGCCTCTGTGGCTGGACGAAAGGCCAATCACCAGGGATTTGTATTGAAGATTGCGACCGTCCCATATTTGTCATTGGAAGAGGGGCTGGCCTTAGTCGCTAATGCACAAGAGACAAGCAAGACGGCTGACGCAAAGCCTAGTTACCCAGCCATTCTAGTGTTAGAAGAAATTGAGGATCCCCACAATTTGGGAGCTATGATCCGAACCGCTACGGCTGTTGGGCTCTCTGGGGTCATCGTTTCTAGTAGTCGGCAAGCACCTTTGTCTGGTGCCGTGATGAAGGCTTCAGCTGGTACCCTTGGACAAGTTCCTATTATCCGAGTCGATGAGTTTTCAGATGCATTGGAGGCGCTCAAAGATCGTGGTTTTCACCTTACTGGACTCTCCATGAAAGGGAGTCACAGCATATGGGACCTAGAGATGAATGAAGGCCCCATGGCTTTTGTGATTGGCAATGAAGGCGCTGGTTTGCGTAAGAAAACCGCCGAGCAATGCGATTTTTTGGTTCACATCCCCATGGATGCGAGAGTCGAATCGCTTAATGCCTCCGTGTCTGCATCTGTAATTTGTTATGAATGGGCTCGTCAGTCTAGGTTTGCAACAACCTCAGATTGAGTAAAGAAATAGGCTGATTCTATAGCCGCGTTTTCGTCTGAGTCTGAGCCATGCACAATATTTTCACCCATACTGTCTGCAAATTCTGCACGGATTGTTCCTGCATCTGCCTCTGCTGGATTCGTCGCACCAATTAAGGCTCTAAAATCAGCAACGGCATTCTCCTTTTCAAGGATCATTGGCACACAGGGACCGCTACTCATAAACTCAACAAGTTCCCCAAAGAAAGGGCGTTCACGATGCACATCATAAAACCCTCCGGCTGTAGCTTCCGTAAGACGTGTAAGTTTCATCGCAACTATTTTAAAGCCGGCTTCTTGAATGCGTTTAGTCACTTCACCGATGAGGCCTTTTTTTACACAGTCTGGTTTTAATATGGTAAGGGTTCTATTGGTTGCCATAATAATGGGGTCAATTTAGAGATACATTGTCATTGATGAACAAACCGTCTACCAACGAGGGTTTGTTCGTTTTTCGGTCTAAAAATACAGCGAAGCCATGGATATCTTCAAAAAAGAAAACTTGATTGGTTGCTTGGAAATGGAGATTGTGTAGGAAAATCGAAGCATGCTCTTGTAGGGCTACCTTCACAGTGTCAGATTCATTCTTGTATGTTGCTTAAAAATGTCCTTTCAAGGGCCTCTAGCCCATATTTGCGTCAGCATGCAAACAACCCTGTCCATTGGCAACCTTGGGGGGTTGAGGCTATTCAATTAGCGAAAGAACTCAACAGACCGATTTTTTTATCTATTGGCTACTCCACCTGCCATTGGTGCCATGTGATGGAAAGAGAAAGCTTTGAGGATCTAGAAGTTGCCTCGCTTCTCAATGAATATTATGTCTCCATAAAAGTAGACCGAGAAGAACGACCCGACCTCGATTCTGTCTACATGACCGCTTGTCAAATTCTAAATGGACATGGTGGTTGGCCATGTACACTCTTCTTGACTCATGAGCTTGAGCCCTTCTTTGCAGGAACCTACATCCCAAAACTTTCTAGAGGGCCGAAACGTCCTGGTTTAATGGATTTACTGCCTGCTCTACACCAAGAATGGGAGCAAAATCCTAACGAAGTGGCCTCTGTTGCTACCGAAGTAAGGGAGCGAGTACAGCAGTTCCATCAAAGCCAAACCCATGAAAGCTTTGTTACAGCAATGGATGATGATTGCGCCAATGCATTTGTTGACTCCTATGACCCTACCTATGGGGGATTTGGACAAGCTCCAAAATTTCCGACGCCGCAGAACTTAATGTTCTTGATGGATTATGGGGAGCAGAAAAAGGTGAAATCAAGTCAAAAAATGGTCAAAAAAACACTCAAAGCTATGAGATGTGGGGGTATTTATGACCATGTTGGATTCGGGTTTCACCGCTACAGTACAGATCGAAATTGGAAGGTCCCTCATTTTGAAAAAATGCTCAATGATCAAGCGTTCTTGCTGATGGCATACAGCAAAGCGTTCGCTCATTATGGAAAGAGCTTATTTAAGCATACGGCTTATGAGTTAATCCAATTTGTACACAGAGAGCTACTGTCACCGGACGGATTGGCATTCGCAGCGATCGATGCAGACAGTGAAGGCGAAGAGGGTAAATTTTATACATGGTCACATACTGAGATTCGCCATCGATTATCCATGAAAACCTCCTCTGTGATCGAAGAGATTTTTCACCTTCGACCTGAAGGGAATTACCTCGAGGAGCATACAGGGTATCCAAATGGAACCAATATTCTATACATGGATGATGTGCCCAATGAACAAGCGGAAATGCTTGGGTTTAAGAAGAAAAAACTTCGTGCTTTACTCGAAGAGGTTCGCCAAACTTTGTATGATATCCGCTCCCAACGCAAACATCCATCCATTGACACGAAGCTCCTTACCGATTGGAATGCTCAGTGGATTTATGCATTAAGCGAAGCTGGACGTTGGCTTGATGACGAAACTCTACTGGCAACTGCTGAAGATCGGTTTGCAAAACTTACCGAGGTCGCAAGGATTGAGACATCAGCTCAGAAATCAACTGAGGGCGCCCCGCGTAGTTCTGCGACCAATCGTGAGTCATACAGATTTGTTCATTCCATCGATACGTCTTCCACACCAAATGACACCCAGCCTTATTTTGCGACGGATATTTTATCGTTGAGTTTAGCATCATGTTCTCTTTTTGAGACTACATTTCGTGGGGAGTATTTGACAAAAGCACTTGAATGGTTTGAGTACACCACACGAGTGTTTGGGGATCCTGACCATGGAGGGATCACACTTGCTCCACAAGATCAAACTCCAACGCTCACGCATACCAAAGAGTGGATGGATACAGCAACTCCATCATTAAATTCCCTGTATGGATGGATGGCTTTTAAGTGTTGGAGACTGACAGGGAATCCAAAGTATCGAGAGCTGTATGATCAATCATTGGATATCGCACATCCAATGGGTAGTGAATATCCGAATGCAGCCCCTTGGCTGTTAAGAGCACACACACTAGACACCACCCACCCTGTTGAAATCATTGTCGCAGGACCCAAAGACCACCCCGTTTTATTTCAAATGTTGGATATTGCACGTGAGTTTCGTGCAAAACAACCCACTTTATTGGTGATTCATGAAGAGAATATGGATACCATTCATGCCCATTGTCCCTTTACCCAAGCCATTAACCCTGGCCATGAAGTACAAGCTATGGTATGTCAACATCATACCTGTTCTAGGCCCGTTCAAAAGCCTAGTCAGTTCTTTGAATTGTGCCAACAGATCTATGGGGCAAAAGATTAGCCTGAGCTTTGTACCTTCTCTAGATAAACATCGCCTTGAATGAAACGTGACCTAGAGCTTATTGTCCTCTCTGATGTCCACCTTGGGACCGTAGGTTGTCATGCCCGGGAATTGGTTGAATATCTAGAATCGGTGAATCCGAAGGCCATAGTATTGAACGGCGACTTCATAGATGCTTGGAACTTTCGTAAATATTATTGGCCAGATAGTCATATGAAGGTTGTCAAGACGCTGATTTCCATGCTCACAGAAGGATCTCAAATTACCTATCTGACGGGAAATCATGATGAAGTGCTCCGCAAAGTATCCGGCCTTGAATTGGGACAATTTCGTCTTAAAGACAGCCTAGATCTAGAATTGGGGGGTGATAAGGTTTGGATTTTTCATGGTGATATTTTTGACATTACCATGAAACACAGCAAGTGGATTGCCAAATTGGGCGGACAAGGATATGACTTGCTAATCCTATTCAACAAATTGGTGAATACCATCCTCCGTTGGTTTGGGCAGCCAAAAATCTCGCTATCAAAAAGGGTGAAAGATAGCGTCAAAAAAGCTGTCAATTTTGTGGATGATTATGAAATGACCGCCATGGATTTAGCGATCGATGAAGGCTACGATATCGTCATCTGCGGGCATATTCATAAACCAAAAATTCGGAATTATGAGAATCAGCAGGGTAAAGTTCGCTACATGAACTCAGGAGACTGGGTGGAAAATCTGACAGCATTGGAATTTGATGGAAGTACGTGGTCCCTCTATCAACACCCTAATGTAGTGGGGAAGCGAATTGAACAGGCAGAGCCAACAGAACCCAATCCACAAATTCTCACAGAAACGACCTCTTAAGTAGACACTGCATGAAAATTCTTTATGGCATCCAAGGTACAGGGCATGGACACATTAGTCGTGCCAGAGAATTACTTCCAGTGTTTTCCGAACAAGCTGAGATTGACGTCTTAATCAGCGGGTACAATATTAAGCTAAGCTTGGAAGGGTACCATGTGATTCGAAAGCGAGGTGTAAGCTTTAAGTATGACTCTCAGGGGTATGTGGATGTATTAGCAACTGCGATGGAGTTTAAGCCATTCACGTTAATGAAGGATATTGGTGACTTGGATTTGGATCAATACGACATTGTTATTTCTGACTTTGAGCCCATTACTGCTTGGGCATGCTCCATGCAATCCAAAGATTGTGTAGGGTTAAGTCATCAAGCCGCATTTCATTCTAAAAAATGCCCAAGGCCAGAAAAAGAGGATCTGGTGGCAGAAAAAGTGATGAAATACTTTGCGCCATGTTCGACACAAATTGGGTTTCATTTCCAGCGGTACGATCATTTTATCGAACCCCCTATCATACGAAAGGATATACGAGATTTATCTCCAACTCAAGGGGAGCATATTACATGCTATCTTCCTGCGTTTCATCATGAGACACTCATGGAAGCCTTTGCACCTTTTAAGGATACTCAGTGGCATATTTTCTCGGCCTATAGTGATGAGCGATATGAGCAAGGTAATGCGGTGATTCACCCTGTGAGTCACCAAGAGTTTTTGGCAAGTGTAGAAGGGTGTCGCGGAGTGGTCACCAGTGGTGGGTTCGAAACCTGCGCAGAAAGTATGTTTTTGAACAAAAAGTTGATTACGATGCCAATTCGTAATCAGTACGAACAACTCTGCAACACTGCAGCACTCAAAGAAATTGGGATTCCAGTCTTATCCGAATGGGATGAAGAGGCTCAGCGAATTCTAGGTGAGTGGCTACGAGATGATCATGTTGTCCATCTTCCTGAGTATGCTGACTCACAAAAGGTTGTGGATCATGTGATTGCAGAAGCAAATCTGTAGTCAAATTTGGCGTTTCACCCCAGCTTTGACGTCGAAATTTACTATATTTAAGTCTAAGTAAATCAAGTCAGTAAGTCTGAAGCGTTAAACGTATCTGGTAGTTGTGGACATTCAAGTAGAGCCCATTATTGAGAGTCGATTGACCGACTCAACCTTCGACTCCCTTCTCTTCGGCGTGGAGTTCTCGGATCACATGCTTCTTGCTCAAACCGAGCAGGGACAGTGGGGTGATGCGACCATTTTACCTTACGGAAACTTGTCAGTCCCTCCTTCACTGAGTGTCTTTCACTACGGTCAAGCCGTTTTTGAAGGGATGAAGGCTTTTTATGTGGATGAGTCAACCGTTCATTTGTTTCGTCTCGATGATCACTACGAACGGCTCAAAAACTCGTGTCATCGAATTAGTATTCCTGTACCCCCAAAAGAGATGTTCATTGAGGGGCTCAAAAAACTTGTCGATCTAGATCGTAGATGGGTCCCTAATAAAGAGAATCATGCTCTTTATATACGACCCGTAGCGTTTGCTTCTGATCCAATTATTGCTGCAAAAGCATCCACAGAGTATACGTTTATGATCATATGCTCCCCTGTTGGACCTTATTATCCAACGGGAGTGAAGCCTCTCGATCTGACCACGTCAACCGATTACGTAAGAGCGGTGGTTGGTGGGACTGGGTACGCAAAAGCAGCAGGGAATTACGCTGCGAGTTTTCAACCTGCTAAAGAAGTTCGTGAAGATGGGTTTGCCCAAATTATCTGGCTAGATGCTCTCGATCATAAATATGTCGAAGAAGTCGGGACCATGAATATCTTTTTCAAATTAAAAGATCGACTCATAACACCCACACTCACAGGGTCTATCCTTCCTGGAATTACTCGTTCATCCGTCATTCAACTCGCAAGAGAAATGGACATAGAGGTCTCAGAAGAACGTATTGATATACATGACATGATTGCTGCTTATAAGTCAGGTGATCTTGAAGAGGTTTTTGGCGCTGGCACAGCCGCAGTGATTGCCCCAATTGGCCGAATTCACCATCAGGGTGAGAATATTCAGTTTACTATTGAGGGTCGAGGTCCTTTCGCGACCAAGATCCACAAAGCAATCACCGATTTACAGTACGGTCGCATTGCTGACACTCATGGGTGGGTCCACCCTGTGTGATTTAGATTCAATAGATGCACTAATCTATGGTCATGATTCGCTGATCTTCTTCTGTTCGTCGAAGAATGCGAGTTTGTTCATTTTGTTGCAATAACCATTCAGATATTGGCTCCGTAGCCATCCAAACGATTCTCGAAGTGTCCTTAGATGTAGATGGAGCCATTGTAGTAAGCGTTTGAGAAGTGGTCGCAATGCGATAGCTCTTATCAGGATCAAGAATATCTCGTTCGATTAAAACGGATCCAAGTTGTGGAGGTTCGCTGAGCAATACCGTGATTCTCAATCCACCTTGTCGAATCCTGTTTTGATCTAAAGAAGAAATTAACCATTGACGAAGCGTGCTCCCTTGCACATCGATGACAACCATAGTGTCCTGTGAGCGAAATCCATCTAAAAATTCACGGCGTGACATCACTCCAGTAGCCCATTCCATCTGGAAAAAAGAGGGGTCTACAAATGAAGCAGCGACATACGATTTTGTTTGTAAGAAAGCCTCTGATCGTAAGTCATCCATGACGATCGTGCAAAAATCGCAGGTTGCATCGGAGCCGTCCACGTGGCTCTGGACCATAAATACTTTTTCATTAAGGTATTTTTCTCGGAGTTCTAGCTCCGTAGGGACTTCAGTCGTAGACTCTTGCTCTCGAAGTGGAAGCCATGCACACCCTTGAAGGATCCAAAGAAAGCCAATCCCATAGGCTATGAAGAGACGAAACTGTCTCATCCGCCTTGTAATGAGCGCATCATGAACTCAGTCAATGACATCACTCGAGCATCTTTAAGTCTTGAAGAAGCCAAATATCTATCATTCACTCGTTTTTTAGCCACATCCTTCGCTATACATTCAAACAAAACATCCTCATCTTCCATAACAGTAAGCTCTAGAACCAATCCACGATTTTGCTCCAAGAATGCAGGGTTAATCCCATTTACCGATAACGTGGATAGCAACGAGGCACTGTGTTGTGCAACAAATCCCCATTCTAGGTCCACTCCATTTGCAAGCCAGAGATGAGTTTTTGTATTGCCATCGTGACGAATGATCCATTCATCAGCATCATAGCCATGTACTCGCTTCGTATTTCCCGTTTTCTCCCATTTTGTTTCTAACTCTAGCGAAGGAATGGGTGAGCTGTTCGATGGATTCACTTTTCGAGCTATTTCCGACGTTGTCTTGGCCAAGCCAAACATTTGCTGCATGACTGAGACAAATGTTGAATACTCCGATTCTGTGATACGGAGCGCCTCACCCTTTTTGGTTTCAAGAAACAGTTCACGATCATCATGGTTGATGTAAATCCCTCCTTCATCTGGATCATTCAATGCTAACAAACCGGTTTCTGAAGGGGATGCTGTCAAAACAAGGTCCTTCACTTTTGGCCCTTCATGGTCACTACTTGTGCGACCATCCGCTGATTCATAGCTAATCCATTGGTACTGCACGGTTCCGTGAAAGACTTCCTGAGAAAATGCATTCGGTGACCAAATACTTAGGGCCAATAGGGTGCATAAAGTGATAGCAGTAGAAAGAAATAGACGTGACATAATGATTGTTAATGGATGAATACTGTCATTCGAAGCGCATAGCTAAAACAATGAAGGTAAAATCAAATGATACCCAGTGAAGGTCCCATTCATCAAGATACTACGCCAAATATCCTAAAATGTTGCGTTCGCGTTCTGTGCAATGGGTCTATGACGCATTCCCACTGCGTCATCACAACAAAAGATCATCAGATTCCAACGACACTTTCCGAATCCACCCCCCAGCAAGTACATCATCTCCATCGTAGCAGACCACCGCTTGTCCAGGTGTAATCGCTTCACGTCCAGCAGGGAAGTGAACCTTAAACTCATCATCCCCTGTTGCAAGAATCGTCCCTTCTGCACCCGCATCATTGTACCTAATTTTCCCAACGATTGGCACCTCTTCTCCTTCTGGAAGGCTATCCACTTTGACTAGATTCATTTCCGCAGCGGTCAGCGTCGTTTGAATCAGATCTTCTTTTACGCCTACCATGACCTCATTGGTTTCTGGGTTAATGGATGTCACATACATCGGTTCACCCATGGGGAGGTGAAGGCCGCGTCTCTGTCCAATCGTAAAATTGGGGTATCCCGCATGCGTCCCTACAATTTTGCCAAATTTATCTACAAATACCCCTTCTCCTATTCTCTCGTCATAATCGTCTACTTGTTCTTGGATAAAGCGACGGTAATTATCATCCGGAATAAAACAGATTTCGTAGGAATCAGGTTTGTTAGCCACCGACAATAATCCCTCCTGCTCAGCAAACGCTCGAATCTCTGATTTACGGTAAGACCCTACAGGAAAGATGGTACGCTCTAAATGTTCTTGACGCACACCCCACAACGCATAACTCTGATCCTTGCCATGATCCAACCCTTTCGATATCACATATCGCCCATTCTCGTGCCTTACGTTGGCATAGTGCCCAGTAGCAATAAACTCACAATCGAGTTGATCGGCACGCCTTAATAGAGCTGCCCATTTAATGTGGGTGTTGCAAAGCACGCATGGGTTGGGGGTTCGTCCCGACATGTAGTCCTCAATAAAACGATCAATGACCCAGGTGCCAAATTCATCACGAATGTCCACGATAAAGTGTTTAAACCCACGATGTACAGCAATTGCTCGAGCATCATTCATGGACTCGACTGTACAACACCCTGTCTCTTTACCGTTTTTACCCCCACTACGGTGGTAATCCCAGGTTTTCATGGTAATACCAATCACCTCATACCCCTGCTGGTGGAGCATCACTGCTGCGACAGAGGAATCAACCCCGCCACTCATTGCCACTAAGACACGTCCTTTTTTACTCATGGTGAGTTAACGAATCACTCGGAATAAACGTTTATTGCATCAGACGATTCGCTGTTTTCTTACAGCATCTTGAATCATCACAGCTCAAACCAGCCACTGTCTCGCAAAAGTGCAGGGATGAGCGCTTTGCCTTACATGTAAAGATACGGTTTCCACTCTTCCTCGACACCCCCCATCAAATTACGGAAGAAGCTAATATGGATCGGTTTGTAAGGTTCGGTGTGTAGTGGCATGTTCGCCTCATCAGGAGTCCGATTCCCTTTCTTGACATTGCATTTGTTGCAAGCCGTTACAAGATTTTCCCACGTATCCTTCCCACCTCGACTCCGTGGCATTACGTGATCAAGCGTGAGATCCGATTTTGACCCACAATATTGACACACATTGTGGTCACGCTTCATGATATTTCGGCGAGATAAAACGATACGATGATACGGCAAACGGATGTATCGCTTGAGTCGTATGACAGAGGGGTAATTAAATTCGGTTCGAGGAGTTTGGATCATCCGACTTGGATAATCATGGAGCACCTCGGCCTTCTCGAGGAATAGAAGCTTAATCGATCGTTGGACCGAACAAATGGTTAATGGCTGATAATCTTGATTTAGGAGTAGTACAGAGGCTTCTAATGTAGACACGCGCGGCTTATTTGCGGTGAACGGTTAAGGGTTCATGTTACCTGAACATGGCTTTTATCTCTTCTAATATGCCCGGATTTATCAAAAGTGCAAGTGTAATCGACACGGCTAATCCAATTAACGCATTGCGTGCATCTTTTCCAATGATTTTAAAGGCTCCACCAATGGTTCGGCCATGATCATCTCGATTAAATAAACTCATCGCCACCTCACGACCTCCAAGCAAGCCAATGAACACCCATGTCGTACTCATGGGTACATTACTCTTGATTTTCAAGTAGTACAGGATAATCGCATATACCGCATCAATTATGGTAGCCGAGCGTACATCTGTGATAAACGATTTCTCGGTGACTATTTCCTGAATCCGATCTCCGCGCAAATAGAATAACACCCCTAAACCCACAAAAATAAACCCTGCAAACCCTGCAAATTCATAGATGCTGAGTGACCTTGGGAGATAGACAGCGATATTTGCCGCATCTTGCATGATCCATACAGACCATAACGTACCCGATGTTACCCATTGGACTGGAATCCAGGCAGGATGGGGTTCACCTTTAAACAACCAGGTAGAAATTCGCGATACAATAAACCAGACAATGATGGCTGCCACAAACGCGAGTCCATACCCCAACATACTTTTCTCTAATACTCCTGTTATTCCAGCAAGGCTTGAGGAGAAACAGCTTAGAATCAAGAACGTTGTTGACACTGGCATTTTAAGCCTTGTGATGATCAACAAAAATAGAGGCGCTGCAATCTGAAGGAATGTAAATTCAGTTGGTGCTTCGCTAAATCCCTTTGAAGCGAGTCTTTGATAGGACACATCCCCATCAAATGTTATCCAGCTGTAGGTAACAGTAACAAGAAATATGCCTCCAATGTAGAGCCAAAGAAGCCACCATGGGCGCTTTGCATTTGAGGCAAGGAATGTTCCAATGGTTTGGATACTGTCATTAGCAATCGCTGAGTATCCAGCAAAAAGAAACCCAATCCACATCGCAATGTGTGGTATTTGGAAGGTCGAACCGGCGACGATAAAGAGCGCCCCAATGAGCATTAGGAAGAATCGCTCTTGGCGAATCAACCCAAAAAAACTAAACGGGAGTAGTTGATCTATCCCGTTACCATTAGAACGCTTTGGCGATTGCTGTGTGTCTGACATAGGGATTATTGCATCTAAATTGAGTCAAAATAGTCAATTAGATGTTAACCCTATGTTAAACCGAGTACTTTTGCTCTCAGTTAAGCTACTTGAGCGTCGAGTTGTTTTTGCAGAACTGATTTGGGAACAGCTCCTACAACTTGGTCCACAACTTCACCATTTTTAAAAATAAGTAGGGTTGGAATAGAGCGAATCCCATATTTCATGGACACTGATGGATTATTGTCAACGTCAACTTTCCCCACTTTAACCTTTCCTTCATACTCTCCCGCCAATTCTTCAACCACAGGGCCTACCATTCGGCAGGGACCACACCACTCTGCCCAAAAGTCAACCAATACAGGTGTGTCAGCAGATTCTACTTCAGCTGCGAAATTTGCGTCGTTAAACTCAATTGCTTTTGCCATGATTCCTTTTTTTTGCTTTTAGCACGCTAAACGCGTACTTGTATTTACATGTAATAATAAGAAAGTTTTTCTCCCATTTCAACCTATCTAAACAACGATTAGGAAGCAACCGTTCTTAATTCGATGGAGTCTTCCCCAAGAAGTTCTTCTAGCGAGGCTAGTAATTCATCATTTGGATCAATCACCAGATTTCGAGCACGTAACTGGAGAGGACGATCTGAAGCTTGGCTATAAAGTGAAAACTCCATCTGTGCTTCACCTTTGTGCCTTTTGAATAAGCTTTCCAACTCATCAAGGGTATCTACCGAAGCACGAGAGGTTTCCAGTCGGGCGACAATACACAATTTCTTCTGATGTTTTTCACGAAGATTTTCAGCACGATCGATCGATTCTGCCATTAATTGTGGCGCGCCTCGATCGGTTCTCATGATACCCTTGATGTATAAGCAGTTATCCTCTTCAAGAAATCCCTGATACCGATCATAACATTCACTAAACACACTGACTTCAATCACACCATCGAGGTCCTCAACTTTCATAAACGCAATCGGTCGCTGTTTGGAATCCTTGAGTCGTCGGATCGATGTAACGATTCCGACGATGGACCCTGGTTCTCGGTCTCGAATCCGGTTCAACGTAGAGTCAGATAATTTGTGACTTGCAAAAAGAGAGCGATCATGTCGAAACCTTTCAAGGGGGTGACCACTCAAATAAAACCCTATGACATCACGTTCCCGCTTGAGTTGCTCAATCTGTGTCCATGGCAAACATTCACGAAGTTTAGGCTCCATCATAGAGGCTCCACCTTGCGCACCTCCAAATAACGATGTCTGATTCAGACGTGCCTCCTCGAATTTTCTGTGGCCATACATCATGATTTCCTCAAGGCCCTGCAAGAGCTGTGCCCTATTTGGATGTAATTCATCAAATGCACCTGCTTGAATCAAACTTTCCACGACCCTTTTATTACACGTTTTTGAGTCAACTCTACCGGCAAAATCAAATATTGATGTGAAGGGACCTGAGGATTCCCGTTCGTTGACGATACCTTCAATCGCTGCAGCACCCACACCTTTAATAGCATTGAGCCCAAACTGAATCCGTTGATCTGTCACGGAAAATCGCCCAATCCCTGTGTTAATATTCGGTGAATCCACAGCGATGTCCATCTTTTTACATTCATCAATGAAGTAGGTCACCTTCTTGAGATCACTCATGTTGTGACTCATCACCGAAGCCATGTACTCAGCCGGGTAGTTCGCCTTGAAGTACATGGTTTGATAGGCTAAAATCGAGTATGCTGCTGAGTGGGATTTATTAAAACCATAGCCTGCAAATAGGGCCATTTTGTCAAAGATCTCTTTTGCTAGATCTGGCTCAATACCCTTAGCGGTGGCTCGAGACATAAACTTCTCCTCCTCCTGAGCCATTTGATCCACTTTCTTTTTCCCCATGATTCGGCGCAAAATATCGGCTTCACCCAATGTGTAATCTCCAATGCGCTGGGCAACGACCATAATTTGCTCTTGATAAATCATGATACCATAGGTTGGCTCAAGGACATCCACGAGGTCTTCGTGTGGGTAATCCACCTCTTCCTGTCCATGCTTGCGACGGATGTAGTCGGGAATAAACTGCATCGGGCCTGGACGATACAATGCGTTCATCGCGATTAGATCATCGATGGTTGTAGGCTTGAGGTCACGAAGATGTTTCCGCATGCCATCCGACTCAAATTGGAAGGTTCCTACCGTCCCTCCTTTTTGATACAACGCGAAAGTTTTTTCATCATCCAGTGGAATGTCATCCAAGGTCATCTCTCGCCCATGAATAAGACGAACCATTTCGATGACTGTTTTGAGAATTGAGAGTGTTTTTAGCCCAAGAAAGTCCATTTTGAGCATTCCAGCATCTTCAATGACTTTCCCATCGAACTGCGTTACCATCAAATCTGCATCCTTGGCTGTACAAACAGGAATGAGGTTAAGTAAATCACTCGGGGCAATAATGACACCAGCGGCATGAATGCCTGTGTTACGAATACTCCCTTCTAGCGTATGAGCTAGTTGCAAGGTCTTCCCGGCTAATGTGTCGGATTTCTTGATGTCTCGAAGCTCAGGAACCTCTTCAAAGGCTTTATCCAAGGTCGTGCCCACGTTCTCTGGGACTTTTTTGGCGAGTTGATCGGCTTCTTGGAGTGGTAATTCCAATACCCGAGCGACATCTCGCACCGCTGAACGGGCCGCCATGGTGCCAAACGTAATGATATGCGCAACTTGGTTGTACCCATATTTTTGGACGACGTAATCAATCACTTTTTGTCGCCCTTCATCATCAAAGTCGATATCCATATCGGGCATGCTTACCCGTTCTGGGTTGAGAAATCGCTCAAAAAGTAGATCATACTTCAGAGGATCAACATTTGTAATCCCAATAGCATAAGCCACCACAGAGCCTGCTGCGGACCCACGGCCTGGGCCTACATAGACACCCATCTCTTTGGCTGCATCAATAAAATCCTGAACAATCAAGAAATACCCAGCAAACCCCATTGACCGTATAATTCCAAGCTCGTGGTCAATTCGATCCACCACTACTGGGTCAAGAGTATCTCCTTGTGTGGGGTACTTCTGCTTTGCTCCTTCCATTGCAAGGTGCTTCAGCGTATCGTCTTCGGTCTTAAACCCTTCAGGAAGTGTCGAAGAGGGCAACAAGATATCCTGCTCTAGCTCGATGGGCTCAAGTGTTTTGACAAGCTCGCCAACATTCACAAGTGCATCGGGGATATCGGCAAAGAGAGCGGCCATCTCTTTGGTATTCTTGTAGTAATACTCATGATTGGGGAAGCCATATCGTGTGCCTCGACCACGCCCAATCGGCATGCTAACAGGATTGTTGTCTTCAACACATAGGAGTGCATCGTGGGCCTGCCAGTCCTCTTCTTCGATGTAATAAATATCCTGTGTGGCCAATACCTTCACACCATGGCTCTTTGCAAACTTGAGCAACACTTCGTTGACTCGGTCTTCCTCCTCTAAGCCATGGCGCTGCAGAGTGATATAAAAATCATCCCCAAAAACCTCTTTCCACCAAAGGAATGCCTCTTCAGCTGCTTCTTCCCCTTGGTTCAAAATCAAATCTGGAATCTCCCCTCGGAGTCCTCCAGTTAAGGCAATGACCCCTTCGTGATGCTCTTTAATGAGTGCCTTATCAATACGGGGGTATTTATAATAGTATCCCTCGATATACCCCTTTGAGACCATTGATGATAGGTTTTTATACCCAACAAGATTTTTGACTAGAAATACGGGCTGGGTCCGGTAGTCTTTAAAGTCACGGGTGAACTTTTTTTGATGCCGATCCGCTACCAAATAGCATTCACAGCCCAGAATCGGTTGAATCCCTGCCTCCTTTGCAGCGCGGGTAAAATGAAACGCTCCAAACATATTCCCTAGATCGGTACAAGCAATAGCAGGGGCGCCATCTCTCTTAGCCGCATCAACTAGTGCTTTAACACTGGCTGTACTTCGTAGAATCGAGAACTGTGAATGGCAATGTAGATGGACAAAAGGTTCATCAATGGTTGGCTGAGTGGATGAAGGCGCAGTCGTACTTGCCGTTGGGGTTGCTGCACTTACACCTGGGGCTGACCCAGAATTTGGACTAGATGCTATGGAACCCTCTGGGGCTGAGGATTTTGCCTGACGCTGAGCTTCCCACTGTTTTTCTTGCTCAATCTCGGCCTCATAATGCGCGCGGTTAATCACCTCACTCATAGGCGTAGTGGGCCATGTCAATCCATCTGGTGGGTCCAGAATCAGATCTCCTCTGCGAACCATTTCAAAGAACGCGCGCGCTGTAGCACGAACATCTGCAAACGCATCATGGGCTCCCTCAAAACCAACGTCAAAAAGCGTTTGATGGAGCTCTGCAAGTGTCGGCCATTTAAATCGCCCTTGACCGCCTGGAATCTTACAAACCTCTGTACCTCTGTCCTTGGTATCGACTTGGATTTTTGACTCTAGTAAATTGGGGCGACTAAGTCGTACGTATTCTGCACCTAGGATATTCCAATCAAAAATGAGGTTATGGCCAATCACAAATGTGGAGGCCTTTACTGCTTGCTCAAAGGCTTCAAGGACCTCCTCCAGTGGGGACCCTTCTTTCATGGCTCGCTCCGTCGAAATCCCATGAATCTTTTCAGAATTGAACGGAATCGTAAAGCCGTCTGGTTGTACTATCCAGTTCCCTTCACTGATCTTTTTGCCATCAATGTCGTGAACTTGCCACGCCAACTGCACGAGACGGGGCCAGTTATCAGTATCCGTAACTGGGGCCTTGAAATTTTTGGGTAAGCCAGTGGTTTCTGTATCGTATATGAGGAACATAAAAGCGAGGCAATCGTCGATTCTGAGGCTAAATCATAACTCTTGACGTCTACTAACATCGTGAAATCTTCGGGCTATTGCATGATTTCTTCTGGGGGACACGGAATTTTTTTACAAGATTTCGGGCTGTCACTAGATAACAGCCATCCGAAAGCGGATGTAGTCTTTGTGTCCCATGCTCATGCCGATCATTTGCCACGGAATCGATCATGTGCAGCTATCTGTTCTGCGCCAACACTCGCTTTCATGCGTAAGCGGGGGTATAAAGGAGAGGCACTTGTCCTTGAGTGGGATACACCCACATCATTAACCTCCATTCGTCAACACTTTGGCCTGTCTCCATCGGGGGTACATTCCCATTCCGAAGCAACCATTACCCTGTATCCGGCTGGACATATTTTGGGCTCTGCAATGATTTATGTCGAAAGTGAGGATGGTGCATTACTCTATACAGGAGATGTTAAAACGCCTGCTTCTCCTGCCACAGAAGGTGTACAATGGCCAAATCACGTGGACGAGCTTATCATCGAGGCAACATTTGGATTACCCATTTACAAATGGAAAGACACACACAACATTCAGCAAGAGATGCTGACGTTTGCTCAAGAGACACTGGATGCTGGGGAAACGCCTCTCTTTCTAGGGTACAATTTGGGGAAGGCTCAAGAAATTCTACATCTGCTGCAGCCATTAAAACATCGGAAAATGATTCACGGTGGAGGCTATCCGTATTGTGAAATCTATGAGAATGCTGGGTTCACATTAGGAGAGGTGGAACCATATGATCGCGCCACATGCGAGGGAGCGATTTTGGTGGGACCAGCGTCCGTGTTATCCTCAGGATTTGCCTCGAATGTTCAACGGCTACGAATCGCACAATGTTCGGGATGGGCCGCATTGGGAAGTCGACGTGCTCAAAATCAACTAGATAGAGGCTTTGTTCTCTCGGATCATCTCGACTTCTTTGCACTTTTAGAGGTCTGTGATATGCTGAAGCCTCGTAAGATTCATATTACCCACTCTCCAACCCCAGACGTTGTTGCACATTTTTTGGAAGAACGAGGTCATCAAGCTCAATTCCTTGAACTGAGCATGCAAGAAGAAGAGGCACTGGATGGCTGAGGTCACAACTCAATCACAAGCCACTTCGTCCACTAGCTACTCCTTTCGGGAATACTGTGAAGGGTTGAACCACGTAGAGTGGACACGTGGAACCAAGGCAAAACAAGGGCATTTCGTGGAAATACTGCGAGATATCCAGCGCCGAGGTACTCTTGATGAGCTGGTGCTTGCGTGTCGTTTTGTAAGTGAGGGGGCATTCGACCCTCAATCGGGTTTAACGGGACGATTGGGAGCTCGCTCCCAAGGATTATGGGTTTCAGAGTACTGTGGCATTGATTACGAAAAGGTATTCAAACCGTGCCGTACAGCAACGGGGTCTGGTTCTGAAGCGATCGAGTTACTACTCGAAAATATGAGCCCCCCCTCCTCAAAGAGTGATTCAACAAACAAACGTCCACGATGGACACTGCTTGATATGGAGGACGCGTTTGGGCGAATGGCTCGGGCTAGAACGAGTTCACAAAAAAAGGAGCTTTTTGATCAATGGCTACATGAATTGTCCCCATTGGAAATAAAAATGGCACTTAGAATGTTGGGGGGTGGGTCGTTACGTATTGGCTTTGAAACTCGCAGTGTGTTGCAAGCCATTGCTGCCTATCAAGAGTCGAGCTTAGATCAGATCCGATATGCCCACATGGTAACGGGAAGCGTCGGTGAAACTGCACGTTTACTCTTTGAGGATCGTTTGCAGGACGCGTCTTTCTCATTGTTTCGGCCCATTGCCTTCATGCTCGCCTCCCCAGTGGATACTGTTGAGGCCATCGATTGGTCTGCCGTTCGTTTGGAAGAAAAACTTGATGGGATTCGATGTCAAATTCATGCCAATGCCGATCGAATTGAGCTATACTCGCGTGATTTAAATCCCCTTACCCATTCATTCCCTGAGATAGTGTCAACCCTGGCCAAATCCCAAAATCTTGTTGGGTATTCCTTTGTGCTTGATGGAGAAGTGCTGGCCTTTGACACACCGTCCAAGAAAATCCTGCCATTTCTCGAGCTTCAAAAACGGCTTGGAGTTAAAAAACCTACCAAGAAGTTACTACAGGATGTGCCCGTGGTGTTTGTTGCGTATGACCTATTGGTGATTGATGAAAAAGAATGTTTCGACCTGCCTTTGGAACAACGAAGAGCTCAATTAGTGGAGTTGTGTTCTCATGCAGGAATCGCCTACTCACGCGATTTCGCGGTAGGGTCGAGCCAAATGTGCACACAAGCTTTTGAGCAAGCACTTAGGCATGGTAACGAGGGGCTTATGATCAAACAACTCGGGAGTCCATACGCCTTTGGGCAACGATCTCAACATTGGCAAAAGCTCAAAGAGCCTGAGGGATCTCTTGATACGATCGTGATGTATGCCCATGCAGGAAGTGGAAAACGGGGAGGGTTATACTCAGACTTCACGTTAGGTGTCTCCGTGATTGATGATGATCGATTTTCCGAGAGCTATATCCCTATTGGCAAGGCATATGGAGGGTATACCAATGCAGAGTTAGCTAGAATGAATAAGGAGATTAAAAAGCTCATCGTTGAAAAATTTGGCCCAACATTATCCCTGCGACCTGGGATTGTCGTTGAGTTAGAATTTGACTCCATCCAAGTCAATTCACGTACGAAGGCAGGATATACGCTTAGGTTTCCAAGGTTTCGGGCGATTCGTTGGGATCTTGGACCCGATGATGTCGATTCGCTCCGAGATGTAGAGCGATTAGCACAAGCCAAATCGGCCATCAAAAGACCCTCCATGGATACGCTTGGAGAGAGTGCCCCTATCATTATGCCTGGTGAATAACGATTGCGAATGCTTTCTGGCTAATGCTGCCTGGCTAAATCGTCCAGGTCAATTAAGCTGTATTGATTCACCGTAACCAATGGTCTCTCGAAGAAGCCATCCATTAGGATCCAATATGAGTTCTTCTGCTCTTCTTGGAAGTTGAACCGTCACCTCCCCTGTGGGTCCCGTTGGGTCAGGGTTTTGTAGCCCTACCTCTACCTTCGTCACGTCTCCATCGATTGAGACCTCAACTGGCATGGAAAACGAGATCCCCTCTGGAACATTTGTCCAATACAGTGTCAACGAACGGCCCTGTAGTTCGGAGACTAATTCAGGCAGCTCTGCATGTTTGAGATAAAGCTCGAAAAATGGAGATAAATCTCGATCCGTGTAGGATTGAGCGACGTGAATGACATCTTTGGTGCTCAAAAAACGTGTTTGTGAACCATCCGTAGCCTGTTTTGACGCTGGTGTTGGGTAAATGAGTTCACGCATAAAACCAAGGAATGCATCTTCACCCAGGAGGTAACGAAGCATGTGCAACGTCCACGCTCCTTTGTAGTAAATATCGCCTCCACGACCTGAACCATATTTCTGCTTGGTTGTTTGGAACGCATCAGGCACAAGCTCGTCATTAGACACAATCCTCATGCGCAGCAACCCCATCAAGCTATCTGCGGCAGCTTGACCAAGAACATCCTCTGTATAGAGCGTCTGCATGTAGGTCCCAAACCCCTCATGAATCCAAAAATCACGCCAATCCCATGCCGTTACGACATTTCCCCACCACTCATGTGCCAGCTCATGGTGGTGCAGATCATCAAATCCTACGGAGCGACCAAACAAATTATTATCCTCAAAACGTGGTCCATACGCGATGATGGTTTGATGCTCCATGCCCAAAAAGGGTGCATGAACGACACCATATTTTTCATTTCGAAATGGGTATGGCCCAAGAAGTTGCTCAAACCAAACCAGTTGATCCTTGAATTGTGGAAACCTCTCCCTGCCTCTTTCTTCAAACTCTGGCAGCACCCAAAAATGGAGCGGAATGATCGTTTCATCAACGCTTTTCACACTATCTTGTAATTCAATGTAGGGGGCAGCATTTAGGGTAATGCTGTAAGAGTTAATGGGGTTGAGGACTTCCCAACTCCAACGTGTTCGATCTCCCAGAGACTGGGTCTCACGAAGTACGCCGTTTGACACTGCTGTCAACCCTGTTGGCACTGTGTAATGAATCATAACCCCTTGGTCTGGCTCATCCGAAGGGTGATCCTTGTTTGGCCACCACAACCATGCTCCATCTCCTTGACATGCGACGCCAATCCATGGCTCGCCTGACGGAGTTTCGGCCCAGACAAATCCACCATCCCATGGTGCACGAACTGCAGGACGTGGGGATCCTTGGTAGGTAATTGAAACCTTTACCTCCTCACCGGGCTGAATGGTCTTCGGAAACGCCAAATGAATAAACCGTTCGTGAGTCTCTGGGTCTTCGGCATTGGGTCGGACCCAATCAACCTCCCTACCCTCCCATTGAATGGATTGAATTGTAAATCGCGGGCTCAGTGCCATCCGCCACGTGTCGGAGGCAATCTGTTGGATGGCTGTCGTGGTCACCGTAGCAGAAATCGATGAGTCTGAAGGGAATACCTCCATATCCAATTCAATATGCTGCACGTCATAGGCTGCTTGATAGGGGTGAATTGGGCCCCCAGATTGAGCCATCAGTGACGTTGTTTGCAGTAGAAAAAAGCCCACTAGCACTGTGACGGTTGAAAGCCCTTGCATTTTGGTCCTGAGTGTAGGTTTCATGGCTATACTCTTAAAATCACCTGTATATGTTGTGAGGCTGGAGTTCACCCCACTTTTAATTTATTGTATCTTACGACGGTAATAGCATTAAACAAAACGGCACTCCGGATCATATGGCGGCACCCAAATTTCAGTCTCATCTCGGGATGGTAGACCTACTCCCAGAGGACACCCCATTATGGCGAAAAATGGAGCAAACGCTTCATCAACAAGCGGCCCTTTATGATTTCCATGAAATCCGCACGCCCATAATGGAGCAGACGGAGCTGATCGTGCGTGGTGTGGGTGCCACGAGTGACATTGTCAGTAAAGAGATTTTTGCCTTCGAAAAAGGAGATAGTCATTATATCCTTCGCCCTGAGTGTACCGCACCTGTGGTTCGGGCGTATATCGAACATCATATGGGGCAACGTGGTGGTGCTCAAAAACTCTACTATATCGGTCCGATGTTTCGAGCGGAACGTCCACAAAAAGGGCGGTTGCGTCAGTTCCACCAGTTCGGTGTCGAGGTCCTCGGTTCAGCACACCCAATCGCTGACATCGAAACGATTCAACTACTGCTTTCTGTCCTTGATTCTTTGGGTCTCACAGATTGGACATTGAAATTAAATTCTGTGGGAGATCGTCCAAGCCGTGAGGCATACAAAAAAGTGCTACTAGAGTACCTAACACCCTTTGCATCTCAGCTCAGTGAGCCCTCTCAAAAGCGCCTAGAGACCAACCCAATGAGAATATTGGACTCTAAAGATGCAGGCGATCAAGAAATTTTGAAGGGAGCTCCCTCTATCATGGACTCACTCAACGAGGCATGTAAAGAACATTTTTCTCTGGTCTGTGAAGGACTCGATGCTGTAGGGATCGACTACGAACTCACACCTACCCTTGTTCGTGGGATGGACTACTATACACAGACCGCCTTCGAAGTCACAAGTGGTGCTCTTGGTTCACAAGATGCCATTGCTGGGGGTGGGCGTTACGATCTACTTGTAGAGGAGCTTGGGGGATCTCCTACGCCTGCCGTTGGGTTTGCCATGGGAATGGAACGACTAATACTGGCTATGCAAAGCATTAACCATCCATGGACGCACCCAGACTCAGCGACAATCACACCCCATGTCTACTTGGTAAGTTTAGGCGATGCAGCTCAACGATGGGGATTAGAAGCATTGAAAACATTACGGTCACATGGTATCGCAGCTACAACCGATATGCAGGGACGATCGATGAAAGCTCAAATGAAAGATGCCAATAGAAGTGGTGCCCAGTTTACGTTAATTGTCGGGGATCAAGAGCTTCAAAATAACGCCTTTGTCCTTCGAAATATGAGCGAAAGCACCGAAGAAATCCTTCCATTCGAGGATGTGATTCAAATACTTCTAAAAGAAGTCGCTGCTTAATTGTGATCCAAACAAGACGTGAATGACCACACTTCGTGATCTTCCAAAACCAGAACATGTATTCATCCTTGGGTCTGGGTATAGTTGGTTTACGCAACACTTACTCAATCCCAAAACCATAGATTATCAAGATCTTCCGGGAATGAGACCTAGTACAACGCCCGGTCATTCTGGCCACTTGGTCTCTGGACTGTTTGAAGGACGGAATGTGTGGGTATTCAGTGGTAGAGCTCATCTTTATGAAGGGGCTACATGGCAACAAATTATTCGGCCTGTTGAATTAGCCGCTGAATTTGGAGCGAATCAATTACTGGTCACAAATGCCGCTGGTGGAATTCGGCCTGACATGAACGTGGGGGATGTCATGTTGATTGAGGATGTACTCTGGATGACAGCCCCATTTCGGATGGGGTGGGCACATTCATTAGTGCCAGCTGCACAAGTGTCACATTCACATTGGCCACATTCACAACCGCCATCTTCGCTTCGACCAACAAATTCATTCAAGCCCAATCCTTCAGAATCTCTCGAAAAGGCTGTGGAACGCACATCATACCTTCATTCAGGGACCTATGTATACGTAACAGGTCCTTCTTATGAGACACCTGCTGAAATACGCGCCTTTCAATCGATGGGCGCTGATGCCGTAGGTATGAGTACTGTTCCAGAGCTGCTAACCGCTACTTCCTTAGGGCTTCCCTGGCGCGCGGTGTCTTTAATCACCAATCAGGCGTCAGGCCTTGGAGATGAACCTCTTGACCACACCGATATTGTGGATGTGGCTAATGTATCTCAGCCTCGACTCTTGGACCTATTCAAAATGATGGTTACCTAGGTTCGTTCTGAACTTACGAGGCATACTCCTTGAGATAACGCTCCATTCGAACTTTTTTACGGGTATTGTCACTACTCATATAACGGAGTTTTCCAAAAATCTCACGTTCTTGCCACGCCCGATCAAACCGACCAAAGCACCAAAAAATCCCAGAATAGGAGTTTGGGTTTCGGCCATCAATCGCCCATTGATTGTTTAATTCAATTAACCATGTCAAGGCAGTTTCCATGTCTGGCGCCCATTCAATAACCTTTTTTCCCCAAAGCATTCGAAGATAGTTGTGAATGATTCCGTCCTGACGTAGTTGTTGTTGCGCCGCGTTCCAAAGGGTGTCATGGGTCTGCGCCTTTTCGAGCTGATCAAAGGTGTACACATGTGGACGAACGTCAGCATGGTGTTCTTCAATCGTTGTCATCGCCCAGTCAGGAAGACTATCATAGTCAGCGTAGTCAGGCCTGTGATGACAATAGTGATACCCCACTTCACGCCATGTTACAACTTCGTTTAGGAATGATTCAATATTTGGATCCCCCTGAAAAAAACCTTCAGATTTACCACCGACATAGGTAAGCTCGTCCATAGACCACCCTTCTGGCATTTTTGCCAGTGCTGCTTCCACCACTTCATGTGCAGATAAAACCCCAAAATGGAGCCATGGGCTCAATCGTGATGTCTTATGTTCATCAGGATGGTTCCTTTTTTCATCATACTCCAACAAGTCAAACGTCATGAACGCCTCCATTCTCTGAAGAGCCGCTTCCCGAGTACCGCGGGTCTCTACAACACCTACATCATGACGAATCGGTAAACTCGCCATCCACTGCTCACGATCACCAAAAATAGCTCCTCCATGAGGCGCATGAGTGGATAATGAAGCAGGTAACTTCTCTTGAATCGCTGCGTTTGCAATGTTGAGCTCATCCAGCGGGTCAGCAGATGGCATCACCTCCATTGCTTCCCGGAACGATTTTTGGACGATTTTCCGGAAGATATAGGCGCTGTATGGATCTTTTTGCGTTTGTCCTAAAGGGATAAGGCCGTTGGAATCGACCAGAACATAAGGGACATCAACCCGATCAGCCCAATGGTTATGACGAACAGGAACTGGGCCTACGGGGAAGTCATCGCTAATGATTATTGCAGCATCTTTTGCAAGTATCTCAAACCCTGCCTCTGCAGACCCTGCTTTCTCTTCAAGGTGTGGCCAATATGCCCACATCCCCTTTTGAGCTTTCTCATGAGTTGCAGCAAAGGCAACATGCTCCTCCATAAAATCAAGTTCTAGAGAATGGAAACGATCACAGGCCCATGGGTCATCACAGTGAAGTGCTTCATAGACAACGATGGGTTTTTGGAGTTCATTAGCCCATGCAACGGCATATTCAAGCCCATGATGATAGGAAAAACGATGCGATGTCTGCATCCAGACCAAAATATAGGCACCCTCTGAGTTCAATGAGGCTTGGTTGCATGTGCGAACTCTGGCATGATGATAGGGTGTCCATGCTAACGTTGAAGGGTGCAGTGATGGTGGAAGAGTTGCTGAGGTCATGATGGTTTTTGTGGTCATGATGCCGGTGTAGAGGTTTCCCATCCCGACGCAAGTCGAGGTTGAGCATCAATAAATGTTTGAGCACTTTTTCGGATATCGGCTTTTTCGTCCTCAGATTTTTTATCGAACGAATTCACCATAAAATTAACTCTGCCATTCCGCGAAAACGTTTCACGCTGCTGATCCACAAAATTCCAGTACAAATAGTTGAATGGGCACGCATTAGGTCCTGTTTTCTCCTTCACATTGTAGGAACACCCAGCGCAGTAATTAGACATCTTATTAATGTATGCGCCACCGCTCACGTAAGGTTTAGAGGCAAGGACTCCCCCGTCTGCAAACGTACTCATCCCAAGGACATTTGGCAATTCAACCCATTCATGTGCATCGGCATAGGCAAGCCAAAACCATGTATTAAGTTCGCGAGGATCGGTTTGTGTAAGATTTGAAAAGCTGCTAAGGATCATCAATCGAGGGATGTGGTGTGACCATGCGTCTTCAATAACGGGCTTTAGGCTTTCACTAATGCATTTACATGGGTGCTCACCGGTCACATACGCCTCTGGTAGCCCTCGAGTAAACCCAAAATGGTTTGCCTCACGAATCTCTGGCATCATCGCTTCATAATATATTCGGATGTACTCTCGCCAACCTAGAATTTGACGAATAAATCCCTCCACACTCTCAATGGGTGCATGCCCTTCTTGATAGGCTTGTTGGGCCAACTCGCATAATTCTATGGGGTCAAGGAGTCCATTATTCATATAGAGAGAGAGCCTTGAATGAAATAGTACTGGCTCATCAAGAGCCATCGCATCTTCATAGGGGCCAAACGTTGGGAGTCGCTCTCGGATAAACTCGTGCGCTAATGCTATTGCTTGGTCACGCGTCACAGCATATGAAAACGAATTTGTATCGCCTAAACCATCTGGGAACCATTGTTCAATCATCTCCATCACTTCTTGGGTCACCTGATCGGGTTCTATACGCCCAGACGCTGGGATTTCTAACCCTTTGGGGATTTTTTTTCGGTTTTCCGCATCATAATTCCAGGTCCCTCCTTCTGGATGCCCCTCATGATCCATGAGCAATCCTGATTGCCGCCTCATTTCTCGATAAAACGTTTCCATGCGAAATCCTGGAGCGATTTTTGAGCGCCAGGTTTCGACATCAGCGATAAAAAGAGTGTTCGGTTCAATGGAAACTTGATCAGCAAACGACTCGGATAGCTCTTGAAACAACATCCGCTCATCCCAGTCAGAAATTTCCATGCATGTGAGTCGTCGGGAGGGACTCTGGGACAACCATCGAGTCAAAGGGGTTGTGAATGACCCTTTTGTGGAAAGATATACAACAGGAAGGCCTTCCTCGGCACATTCAATGGCAAAGTGACGAAGACTCGAGAGCAAAAATGTCGCCTTTTTTTTGTGATGGGCCAATTGATGCCCTTTTTGTTGGGACTCAACAAACACAAACGCCGTCGAGGAATCCACAGAATCTTCTGTGCTAAAAGATGCTTTTGAACGAATCCTATCCATCCAGGGCTTCCATACGTTATGGCGAAGTTGATCGACATGGATGTACACCAAATGATCAAACTCCTCAAGGGATCTTCGAGGAATTCGCTGATCTATTTCGAGGTAAAACGGCCTATTCGTAAGGGTTGGAGTGGAAGAAATGATCGGAAGATTACAGGATTGGAATGAAACTAAACGAGTGGATCGTCAGTCGTGAAGTGAGAACCATTGGCCCAAAACACGATACCTATCAAACGCGATCCATTGGGTCCTCATTCCATTAAAGAGTCGTGAAAAGTGAAAGTTGTCCAACTGAAACAATTTTCATCAGAGCCCGTAGAACAATATTGTCTTCACTAACTACCCGTTTCACCTGTGTAAAGGTTGTTTTGAAGACCTTCGACGAATCCAATGTGAATGATGGAACTTCTTTTTATACTATGACATCTGTACACGACCAAAGACCTATGAATAAAGGACTTACACGCTCTTCATATGACCGCATGATCGCGGGTGTTTGTGGTGGAATTGCTGACTTCCTAGGATGGAATGCGACAGCGGTTCGTGTGCTCTACCTTTTATTCATCATTTTTTCTTTCGGCACTGCCATAATTGCCTATTTTATTCTTGCACTCGTGATGCCAAAATAACTTCGATATTCCCATGAACCTATGAAAGTCGCGATTATTGGACAATCTGATAGAGCCGCGGCTTGGGAAAACCACTTACGTGGATTCCAATCGGTTAACGAAGTTTACATCACACAAAAAATCAGGCATTTAAAAGAGGTTGACGCCTGTATCCTCGTCGATGAATCGGACAAACGACTCATTCGATTGCTTAAAATTCTGAAGCTATCGTACCCCACTTTTTTAATCAGCAAGATTTCTGATCACTATGATGAGTTGCAAGCTGTTCACGCTGTAAGCCAAGAGGCTGGCGTTCCAGTTCAGTTTGCACACTGGCCAACATTTGCCGCTGCGTCACATTGGATGCGACAACAAATGAAGAGGCCCAGGAGAATTCACGTCACAAAGCATCTAGTGAGTGCATCCTTCTCTGAAAACAAGGTTCAATTAACTCAGCATTGGCTCGACGAAGTTGGGTTGTTTGTAAAATGGATGGACAGTGGTGTTCAAAAGGTTTCAGTAAGTGCCACACGCTTATCGGGTTGTCTCACAAGCTTAGATATGATGCTTCATTTTGAGAGCGGGGCCACAGCTACCCTCACCTTTTCGTTAACGAGTGCCCAGGCTAGTCATATTCGAACCGTAGCAGATTCTTCCATTGAATTAGAATGTGATGTTGCAACCCAACAAGTACGATCCATTGCGGTAGACAAAGGGGGCTATCTTACGGTTAAGAAACTCAACTTTGATCCATCACAAACGGCCGAGTTATCGATTGGTCGATTTTTGAAAGCTGTACAACACGGTAAATCTGTAGCATTCTCATCGTTTGATGCGTTGCGTACAGCAGCAGCTGCGAAGCTTGTTCAGCAACAGCTCGATATGCAGTGAATTGGAATGAGAGGCTTTACGTTGAGTCGCAAAGCCCAAACTCTGGCACGTGCTTGTTTACGACCCGTAGAGTTGGTCAATCACTTCTTGATACTTTTTCGCCACAAAGGATCGCTTCACTTTCAATGTAGGAGTTAATTCACCTGACTCGATTGAGAAGGGGGCATCAAGTATGGCAAACTGTTTGATCGTTTCCCATGGAGAGAAACGATTGTTGGCAGCGTCTACGAGAGATTGTATAAACTCTTGAACCTTTTCTCGCTCAATCGTTGGTGATGACAGCGAGGGCAATCGTCCATCCATCACCAGGCGCTTACGAATGGATTCAAATGAAGGAACAACCAATGCGGAGCAAAATTTACGCTCGTTCCCTACCACGACAGCTTGCTCAATAAACCCCGTTTGAACCAACGCGTCCTCTATAGGTTGTGGTGCAACATACTTCCCTGTAGAAAGTTTTAACAAGGCTTTTTTTCGATCGGTAATGAAGAGGTTTCCCTCGTCATCCAATCGCCCTATGTCTCCAGTTTTAAACCAACCATCTTCAGTAAAGACTTCAGCTGTTTGCTCTGGTTGCGCATAATACCCGGGCGTAACGCTTGGAGCTTTTGCTTGAACCTCACCATCCTCTGCGATTCGTAATTCCACATTATCGAGCGCTTTGCCAGTTGAGCCAACCCTCATTCTCGTTGGATCTTGAATGGTTAGAACCGGTGATGTTTCTGTGAGACCATAGCCTTGTCCACACCACAGACCGATTCCATTCATGAATCGGAATAACGTTGGTGATAGCGCTGCACCTGCTGAGACAATGCCAAATAGTTCTCCCCCAAATCGTTGACGGATTTTAGCGTACACCAATCGATCTGCCAGTTTGTGGGATATACCGGCTGGACTAAGTGATTTTGGAGGATGTTCAGGATCGTAAGAGTCTAGTTGTTTCATCGCCCAATCAAAAATCGATCGTTGAGCGCCTGATAAATCACGCCCACGCATCAGGACGGCTGCATGAAGTTTTTCGAGCAATCTGGGCACTGAGGCAAACATAAAAGGCTTCACTTCAGCTAAATCGACGGGCATCTCCTTCACATCCTCAACGAAATGAATTTTAGCGTGAAAAGAGAGGTACAAATAACAGATCATCCGCTCAAAAATATGGGTCAGCGGGAGATACGATAGGACCGTTTGACCGTGTGCTTGTTCCATCGTGAATGGAATTCGCTTGAGGGCTTCACGTAAATTGGACGCAACGTTGCGATGAGTAAGCATCACCCCTTTTGGTGTGCCTGTGGTCCCAGACGTGTAAATAAGGGTAAGTAAATCATCCCCTTTCAGCTTTTGAGTAGCTTCGTCAACAACGGATGGGTTACCCTTTAATGACTCCGCTCCAAGCGTTTCAAGACCTTCGGTAGACAATTTTATTTCAGCTCCATCGCCTCCAAGTACATCAGGCTGATGATGAATAGACATACGTGAGGATAGACTCACCACAATATTCAGCGAGTCAATCTTGCGGACAGTCTCGCGAAACGTTGCATCGGCAAACGTTGGAGAGACCAAAATTGCTTTGACTGACGCGTGTTGTAAAATGTAGGCAATACTTTCACTAGACATCGTGGTATAGACCGGCACACTTACAGCACCAATAGACTGAAGTGCTAAATCAGCAATGATCCAATCCCAGCTATTCTCCATATATAGAGCAACGTGATCCCCATGCTCAATACCAAGGGCTAACAATCCTGCAGCTTGATGAGCCCTACGTTGATGAAAACGCTCCGCTGTGAGGTCTTGCCATTCACCAAACACCTTTGTGGATCCTATACGCTCATTGCCTTGGCTTTGATTAACCGCTGAATTTAGCGCATAAAAAAGAATGTCTGAGTCGTTTGATGTCATACAAATCGGCTTGGTTCAATTCTGAGAAATATACATCGATTCATGCTTCAAACCATAAAAAACAGTACTTTAACACTCCATTTAGACCTAGTTTAACTCCTCGATTCACAAGCAGAAACTGCGTATGAGTTCTACCAAAGACCCCTCAGATAACGCTTCCAAGCAAGCCAAAACTCCATTCATTGAAGAGGGATTGTATGAGCGTGCTCACATGCTGGTTGAGTTTTATCCCGATAATATGGGGGATAAGCTTGGCATGGAATTCACCCACTTTGCAAAAGACTTGGTGATTGCAGAAATGCCTGTAGACCATCGAACAATCCAACCATTTGGCCTCCTTCATGGGGGTGCATCCGTCGCTTTGGCTGAGTCCGTAGCCAGTGTTGGAGCTTGGCTAAACGTACCCGATGAAAGCTATCGAGCTGTTGGGATTGAGATAAATGCGAATCATCTACGTCCAGCAAAGTTGGGGGAACGTGTAGAGGGACGCGCAACACCCATTCATATGGGACGCCAAACTCACGTTTGGGATGTTGAAATCCGGACCATGGGTCGTGAAAAGCTAGTCTGCAAATCTCGTTGTACACTCGCAATACTCAAAACGAGCTAGGTATATCCTGAGCATTGTGCAGTTTCGCTTGGTAAACTACACTACGATTTCCACTTAATATTGCAACCTAGGCTAGGGATTTGATCAGGATCAACTGGCTTGCCCTGTACCACCGCATCCATTGCAGCTCGGAGATCTTTACCCGTGACGATGACGCCATTGCCGGGACGACTATCATCCAATTGGCCACGATATACCAACGTATCATGGGCATCAAACAGAAAAAAGTCTGGTGTGCAGGCTGCCTGAAAAGCTTTGGCTACCTCTTGGGTTTCGTCATATAGATAGGGAAACGCATAACGCTGTTGTGCCATTTTCTCAGGTGAGTCATCTGGATAATTAGCCACATCATTCGACATAATGGCAAGAGTCTCAATTCCTTGATGCTTATAATCCGCATGCAATTGCCTCATCTCCTCATCGACATGCTTCACATACGGGCAGTGGTTACAGATAAACATTACCAGTGTCCCTTTTGAGCCTCTTGCGGACTCACTTGGAGCTTGGATAGACCCTCCATTCACGTTAGGAAGGTCAAATGATGGCATTTTTGTGCCTAAGGGTAACATTGTAGATGGAGTGCGAGCCATAACTCGAGGGATTAAGTGAAAAAGGGGACGTAAAATTTTGAATCAGTTGCTGAAAATAAAGGCTCTTTTGCACGACTCGCAAGACTTTCCCGTTGCCAATTTGTACTTTCCAGTATGAGTACTCGTGTATCCATTGTCACAGGAGCTAGTCGAGGGATTGGGTTTTTTATTGCCAAAGCCTTAGCGGAGGACTTCGGTCACCATGTCATTGTTACAGGACGAAACGTAACGCGTCTTGAAGATCTTGCTAACCAAACACAGGGTACGATCACTGTGGCTCCAGCAGATATCACCTCCGAACAAGATCGACAATCCATTCACAGTGTTGTGGATACAGTTTGTCAACATTCTGACCACCATTTTTTTGGAATCGTTCATAATGCAGGCCTCTTGATTGCCAAACCATTTAATGAACTCACAGAACAAGACTGGAACCATCAATGGCAAGTGAATGTACTTGGACCAGCACTGCTTACTAAAACCTTAGCTGGAGCTCTGACCGAGTCCAAAGGTGATGGGAAAGGGAAAAAACACGTGGTTGCCATTAGTAGTATGGGTGGATATCAGGGGTCCAAAAAATTCCCAACGTTGAGTGCTTACAGTGCCACCAAAGCTGCTGTTGCTTCTCTAGCCGAATGTTGGGCAGAAGAAATGGGACCACATGGTGTCCATAGCAATGCATTATGTCTTGGGGCTGTCCAAACTGATATGCTCGGCGAGGCTTTCCCTGGACTCACTGTGGACATGCAGCCCAAACAGATGGGACAGTGGATTGCGAACTTCTACTCGGAGCAGTATACTCTATTTAATGGCAAGGTTTTGCCTGTTGCTGGCCATGATCCCGGTTAATTCTAATTCTAGCACAATGACATTGATGACCACTCTTCTTGCCATCCGACCGACTTCTATTTTCAGGCCGTTGATGAGCATTCTAGGCTTGATTCTTTTTGTAGCAATGACCCTTCCAAGCAACACGAATGCCCAACTTTTAGGGACCAATGATGACCCAGCACTTTCTCCCAATGCTGGATTTACAATTGCTGGGAATGTCGTAAATGCTACAACCACTGGAGCCATTCTAGGGCTAGCCACAATGGCTCTTGAGGATGCAACCGATTACCAAAGACCGTTAAGTGTAGGGGTAGGAATTGGTATGCTCGCAGGTGTTGGATTATCTATATATGATCTAGCATCAGTGCCTCCAGGTGAACCTGTTCAACAACGTGGACTCTTTACATCTGGGAGTAATACCTCGTTGTTGTTACTTATGGATACCATTTATGGTGCAGCCCTTGGGTCTGTTGTAGGAACAGCAGTCATTTTGGTTTCTGGAGACGGGATTACTGACGGCCTTCAATTTGGAGCTGCAACAGGTGCGTTTGTTGGAGCAGGCTTTGGATTATTGGATGCCTTTGTCCTTGATTTTGATAAATCATTTGCACCCAGTGGCATGGACGACGATATGCCACCCTTGGTTGAAGCATGGTCTGATGGCATTGTTATACCATCAAAAAAGGTATCAGGAGTCACTCAGACGTTTGAAACGCAATCCTCATTGCACTTCCTCCAACCTTCGATGAACTCTTTCAAATCTGTAAACGTCGCACCAGGTAGTGGCCGGGGCGTCGGTGCTCAGAATGTGTCGGTAGGATTGGATCTTTTTGCTTTAAGAATCTCACTATAAGCAGACAACGAGGGTGTTGCCCCTGACTGTGTAGCGACAAATCCAGCAAGTGTTGTGCTAAATTGCAGGGTGTCTTCCATGGATAACCCCATGGCTTGTCCAGCTAAAAATCCAGCCAAGAATGCATCGCCCGCACCAACTGTATCAATAGCCTGCACTGCGTTCGCTTTTTGCTGCCAATATTGCCCTTCCTTCCATACTGAAGCCCCTTTTGCCCCTTGTGTACAAAGTATTTGTGAACACTCAATCGTTTGCGAAATAGCTTCAAGTCGTTGCTGCATCGAGGCCGTTTGTTGAATGTCCACGTCTAACACATGCTCAAGAATCGATAACTCATCCTCATTTATCTTGAGTATCGTACATGTATATAAATACGGTTTATATGTCTCCGGATGGTCAAAAGGTGCTCGCAGATTTACATCAAATACAACGTGACCTCCTTTTGAATGCTGGGACTCAATCGCTGATTTGATGGTCTGGGCAGATGTTTGTGATCGTAATGCCAAACTGCCGTGGACCAGATACTCACATTCAGGAAATCCTCCCGACGGAATTGAGAGATCATCCCAGGCAACGGGTTCATGAATGGTATAAGAGGGTATCCCATCAAGAAGCCTGACGTCTACCCACCCAGTTTCATAGGATGAGGTTTGCATATAAGATGTATCTAACCCCTTCTCTTCAAGTCTCCTGCGAACCAGTTCTCCCAACGTGTCTTGTCCAACTGCAGAGAGCAGCACGACTGATTGACCTAATGCATGTAGGTCGACAGCTACATTTAAAGGCGCCCCTCCAAGAAATAAGCCCTCTGGAAGTGCATCCCATAATGACTCACCAATGCAGCAAAACGTGGGTTGATCACTGCTCATGTGATTAGCTTATGGACGGGTTAAAGAAAAGAGCGCCATCCTTTTGTAGAAGCGTAACTCGTCTCTTCCACAGGCACAGGTGCCGCTTGTTGATGATACCCAGTTAGGATTTGCTGGATTTCAGCTTCCAACACTTGAACCGTCTGTTGAATCATCTCCGATGCATACCCTTTATTGCCCATTTCAACGGTCATATTCAGTGTGATCAGTCGACCCATTGCTTGACCCAGAGATACCAATTTACGCTGTGCCATTTGTGGATTGATTTCAAAGTCTAGTGTTTGACGCAATCGATCAGCGACTGAACTCATTAAAGGGTGTTGAGAGCAAAATTGGTATACATTCGTTTCTTTGGCTCCCCGCATCAACTTGAGGATACTCTCTGATATCTGTTGGTATAGAATATCATTCGATCCTTCAAAGATTTGAAATGGACGACTATCGACCACTGCACGCCCTGCAATATGATCCAGTCGATATCCCTTAGCACCCACCAGCTGCAACAGGTGCTGTGATGCAGCCTGCATGTAGTCTGTGCTGACTGATTTTACCGCGTTGGCTGCTAGGTCCATTTTTGATGTATCCATGGATAGCGGGACATTGCGACTCACAAAAAATGCCATCGCTGAACTTGCTGTAAAGTACGATTGAAGTCTTGACAAACGCGCTTTGACTTGATCATAGGTGAAAAGACTCGCACCTCCCACAAATCTCTCTTTACAATGGGTCATCGCTTCATCGACTAGGCGTCCTAAAAACCCAGTACTCATGCCAGGAAACTGCAGTCGACTACGATGAAGAACATCTAGCATCATTTTAATGCCAATCGTTTTTGGTTCTAGCTTATGGCATTCAGGAACCGATATATCAATCTGATTACGCCCATAGGGTAGCATGTACAATCCAAGATTGTTAAACACTTCCTCCACCTCAATCCCACCGTTTTCTGAGGGGTGAACAAAAAAGGATACATCTCGTCCAAGTTCGCCTTGTTCATTCTCTGGTCGCGCGGTGATGAGCCAATAATCTGCTTCTCCAGTAAGTCCTGCCCAATGCTTTGTACCTTGAATTCTATACGATGAACCCTCTCCACGATACCTCGTTTGCATTCGTAGGGCATCCGAGCCAAACCCTGGCTCAGTAATCATTAGCCCTCCCATCTTGTTTTGCTTCAATACTCCATCAAAAATGGACGCTTTTGTAGTATCCTCAGCATAATTGGCAACAGGTTGCAAAAATAATGCCCCATTTATACCCATCATTAGTGATAATGGTAAGGAATGATAAGAGCTTACCTCCAACATCGTTAGCGCTTCAGCAGAATCACCGCCCCGACCTCCAAATCCTTCAGGGATGAAAACCGAGAGAGGTCGACAGTCCAATACCTCTTTCATGAACTGAGAGGGAAATTGCCGTTGTAATCCTAATCGAGATTGCGTTTCAGATGGCGCAAATAACTCACTGAGTCGTTGATGGTACCTTGAAATGAAGGTGTCAAATGAAGATTTGATAGCAGCAGAGGTTGGATGTTCTTGTTTCCATTAAGGTTACAAAACATTGATGAAAATTTCTTTGAAATCCTGATCGACCTATCGAACGGATTTTTCAAGTTCTTCCAACGTCTGATTTTTTGTTTCAGGCATCACAAACATCACAAATAACAGTTGAAGGACCATCATTGCAGCGAAGACGGCAAAAAGTACCCATGGATTGTCTCCTAGTAAATCCATGAAATAAAGAGTAAACAGGGTGATTAAAGCAGCAAACACCCAATGAACTCCTGTTCCAAAGGATTGTCCATACTCACGCACGGAGTTTGGGAATATTTCTGAAATAAAGACCCAAATGACGGCCCCTTGGCCAATTGCATGGGAGGCAATAAATAAGAATAAGAAGGCCGCAATCACAACACCTCCAGCCCCGGAGTAAAACGCCCATGACACAACAGACAATGAAATGATATATCCAATGGACCCGATATACATAAGAAAACGTCTTCCCATATGATCAATGAGGAAGATTCCTGCCATGGTGAATATGACGTTTACAACACCAATACCAACCGTAGAAAGCAGGGCCATACTTTCTTGCAAACCAGCAGAGCTAAAGATTCTAGGCGCAAAATAGATCACAAAATTAATGCCCGAAACCTGATTAAAGAATGCGAGTAGGAATGCCAATGATAACGGCTTACGTAAAGATGATGTCCACAAAGAAGGTTTTTTTGTTGATGATTGTGAGTTCTGGATCTGTTCAATCATCGTGGATGAAGGTGGTTGACCAAGGATTGAAGTCAAGATCGAGGATGCCTTTTCTGTGTCTTGTTTTTTTAGAATCAACCATCGTGGACTTTCTGGAATTCGTGCAGACAATACGAGGTAAATTGCTGCAGGGATTGCTTCCACACCAAGCATCCAACGCCAGGAGGACTCCCCAATTCCGCCAATGAGGTAATTGGAAAAAAACGCAACCAGAATGCCAAGTACGATCATAAATTGATACAATATGACCAATCGACCCCGTTTATGAGCTGGAGCGATTTCTGAGATATACGTTGGCGCTGCTACTGATGAAGCACCAACACCAATTCCACCAATCAATCGAAAGAACGAAAATACATAAGGATCCGTAGCAAGAGCTGATCCTAATGCAGATACCAGATATAATACGCCTATCGCAACGAGTGTCTTCTTTCGTCCGTAATGATCACAAGGTTTTCCACCAAAAATAGCGCCAATCACCGTGCCCCAAAGTGCCATGGACATGATAAATGTGCCATGAAATAAAGGTGAGGTGTTCCAAAGAGATTGTAACGGTTGGTCCGCTCCAGAGATTACAGCGGTATCAAAGCCAAACAAAAAGCCTGCTGTGGCTGCGGTTATACTAGAGAGCCAAAGAATTCCACGTTTCATACAAGAACGTAGTGATTCTTTTGATGAAGTCCTCTCATTTTGTTGGACTTGAGAGGTCTAAAACAAAAAAAGGGGCATCGCAAAGCGACACCCCTTTAAAAAAATAGATGAGGCAACAACCTACTCTCCCACAGTGCAGTACCATCGGCGCAACAGAGCTTAACGGCCGTGTTCGGAATGGGAACGGGTGTGACCTCTGCGCTTAATCACCTCATCAAACTCATAGAATTTGACGTTGTTAGCGAGTGCAAGACTTGAATAGATCGTGCAAGTCATGACTGCAAGCTCATTGATGGCTTCTTTGGAACCCATCTCGGCTGTGCAAATCATGCGAGCAAAGCCACAAGAGTGATTAGTACGGCTCGGCTAAACATGTTACCATGCGTACACCTACCGCCTATCTACCTGGTAGTCTTCCAGGACTCTTAAGGAAACACTTATCTTGGAGCATGCTTCGCGCTTAGATGCGTTCAGCGGCTTATCACTTCCACACTTAGCTACCCTGCGATGCACTTGACAGCACAACAGGTACACCAGCGGTGTGTCCAACCCGGTCCTCTCGTACTAGGGTCAGCCCTCCTCAGTGTTTCGACGCCCACAGCAGATAGAGACCGAACTGTCTCACGACGTTCTGAACCCAGCTCGCGTACCGCTTTAATTGGCGAACAGCCAAACCCTTGGGACCTTCTCCAGCCCCAGGATGCGATGAGCCGACATCGAGGTGCCAAACCTCCCCGTCGATATGAACTCTTGGGGGAGATAAGCCTGTTATCCCCGGAGTACCTTTTATCCTTTGAGCGATGGCCCTTCCATTCGGAGCCACCGGATCACTAAACCCAACTTTCGTTCCTGCTCGACCTGTATGTCTCGCAGTCAAGCACCCTTTTGCTTTTACACTCTAAGTACGATTGCCGACCGTACTGAGGGTACCTTTGGGAGCCTCCGTTACAATTTAGGAGGCGACCGCCCCAGTCAAACTACCCACCATACACTGTCCCCGTAAGGGTTAGACACCAGCAATAACAAGGGCGGTATTTCAAGGGTGACTCCCCCCTAGCTGGCGCTAGAAGTTCATAGTCTCCCGCCTATCCTACACATGTTATTACCGAAGCCAATGTAAAGTTATAGTAAAGGTTCACGGGGTCTTTTCGTCCCGCTGCGGGTAATCGGCGTCATCACCGATACCACAATTTCACCGAGCTCATGGCCGAGACAGTGTTCAAGTCGTTACACCATTCGTGCAGGTCGGAACTTACCCGACAAGGAATTTCGCTACCTTAGGACCGTTATAGTTACGGCCGCCGTTTACTGGGGCTTCAGTCAAGAGCTTCACCTAATGGTTGACCCCCTTCTTTAACCTTCCAGCACCGGGCAGGTGTCAGTCCCTATACGTCGTTTTGCAACTTAGCAGAGACATGTGTTTTTGGTAAACAGTCGCTTGAACCTTTTCACTGCGCCCTACAATGTAGGGAATCCTTCTCCCGAAGTTACGGATTGAATTTGCCTAGTTCCTTAGCCATGATTCTCTCGAGCATCTTAGGATTCTCTCCTCACCCACCTGTGTCGGTTTGGGGTACGAGCATTTATAGCAAACTACGACGCTTTTCTTGGCAGCCTGATTACCTCCACTATCCCTTCTGCCGAAGCTTCCGGGTACTGTCGGGGTTCAGCCTTAGAGAACGGATTTGCCTATCCTCCAGCCTAGCCCCTTTAACCTCGATTCGTCCCGAGGCGGGAGTTTCACTTCTGCGTCACGCCTTAGCTTAGCGCTATAAACGGTACCGGAATATTTAACCGGTTGTCCATCGCCTTCACCATTCGGCTACGGCTTAGGTCTCGACTAACCCTGATCCGATGAACGTTGATCAGGAACCCTTGGGTTTTCGATGGACTAGATTTTCACTAGTCTTGTCGTTACTCATGCCTACATGGTCTCTTGTAGAAGTTCCACCAAAACTCACATTTCGGCTTCAACACCGCTACAATGCTCCCCTACCACTATTTCTAGTCTATGAATTCGGTAACTAGCTTATGCCCGCAAATTATCGACGCCGGATCACTCGACCAGTGAGCTATTACGCACTCTTTTAAGGAATGGCTGCTTCTAAGCCAACCTCCTGGTTGTCTAGGTAATCCAACTTTCTTTTATCAACTTAGCTAGTATTTAGGGACCTTATTCGATAGTCTGGGTTGTTTCCCTTTCGCAACAGGACGTTATCACCCTGCCGCTGACTGCGCACGATTCCCAGTCGGAATTCGGAGTTTGTCAAGGTTTGGTACCCGGTGAAGGGCCCTAGCCTAATCAGTGCTCTACCTCCGACTGGTTCTAAGTGCACGCTATACCTAAATATATTTCGGGGAGAACGAGCTATCTCCGAGTTTGATTGGCCTTTCACCCCTATCCACAGCTCATCCCAAGACTTTTCAACGTCAACGGGTTCGGGCCTCCATCTCGTGTTACCGAAACTTCACCCTGGCCATGGATAGATCACTCGGTTTCGCGTCTGCCCCACTGTACTCTATTCGCCCTATTCAGACTCGCTTTCGCTTCGGCTCCGCCCCTTAGGGGCTTAACCAGCACAGTAGGTGCAACTCGTAGGCTCATTATGCAAAAGGCACGCCGTCACCACATACGTGGCTCCGACCGCTTGTAAGCGTATGGTTTCAGGGACTATTTCACTCGCCGTCTCGGCGTTCTTTTCACCTTTCCCTCACGGTACTAGTTCACTATCGGTCATGTGCTTGTATTTAGCCTTACCGGATGGTGCCGGCAGATTCACGCAGGATTTCACCGGTCCCGCGCTACTCAGGATACTCACATCGGTTTATTTAAGATTCGCCTACAGGTCTTTCACCTTCTGTGGAACTGCTTTCCAGACAGTTTCGACTTCCTAAATAAACTCGCTCGTGAGTCCTACTACCCCAAATCGGTGACCCGACTTGGTTTGGGCTGTTCCGCGTTCGCTCGCCACTACTTACGGAATCACTGTTGTTTTCTTTTCCTCCGCTTACTTAGATGTTTCAGTTCAGCGGGTTGGCCATCCTTGCGGATTTAAAGGGTTGCCCCATTCGGAGACCTACGGATCGAAGCTTTATTGCAGCTCCCCGTAGCTTTTCGCAGCTTTTCGCGTCCTTCATCGCCATCACATGCCAAGGCATCCACCATACGCCCTTTCCTACTTTAACTCGCATGATTTGCACACCCGCCAGCTCACTGAATGAGCTTGCAATTGTGCGTCATACGGAATCCTTGCTCGATCTATTACTCAATAAATCAATTATTATATGTTATGTCATTACACTCGCCAATACGTCAAAGAACAGTTCTTAATCGTGGAGCTAGTCGGATTCGAACCGACGACCCCCTGCTTGCAAAGCAGGTGCTCTAGCCAACTGAGCTATAGCCCCTTACAGGAGTCTTGCGTGGGCTTGGGAGGAGTTGAACCTCCGACCTCACGCTTATCAGGCGTGCGCTCTAACCACCTGAGCTACAAGCCCAGCCCAAAATGCCTACTCCACGGCAGAAGAAAACGTAGCAAATCGCTGTGCAAGTTAGTCGTCGATTGATTCTCCAGAAAGGAGGTGATCCAGCCGCACCTTCCGGTACGGCTACCTTGTTACGACTTAGCGCCAGTTATGAAGCTTACCCTAGGCGCCTGCCTCCTTGCGGTTGGCACGGCGACGTTAGGTACTCCTCACTTCCATCGCTTGACGGGCGGTGTGTACAAGGCCCGGGAACGTATTCACCGCGTCGTAGCTGATACGCGATTACTAGCGATTCCAACTTCATGTAGTCGAGTTGCAGACTACAATCCGAACTGAGGCCAGCTTTATGGATTTGCTCCCTGTCACCAGGTGGCAGCCCTCTGTACTGACCATTGTAGCACGTGTGCAGCCCTGGACGTAAGGGCCATGATGACTTGACGTCGTCCCCACCTTCCTCACTACTTGCGTAGGCAGTCTGACTAGAGTCCCCACCATTATGTGCTGGTAACTAGTCACAGGGGTTGCGCTCGTTGCGCCACTTAAGGCAACACCTCACGGCACGAGCTGACGACAGCCATGCAGCACCTTCATAGCGGCCCGAAGGCATAGCTATTTCTAGCTATTTCCACTATGATTTAGCCCAGGTAAGGTTCTTCGCGTTGCATCGAATTAAGCCACATGCTCCACCGCTTGTGCGGGCCCCCGTCAATTCCTTTGAGTTTCATTCTTGCGAACGTACTCCCCAGGTGGTGTGCTTAGCGCGTTAACTACGTCACTGGCCCATACAGGCCAACAACTAGCACACATCGTTTACGGCGTGGACTACCAGGGTATCTAATCCTGTTCGCTCCCCACGCTTTCGTGCCTCAGCGTCAGTAACAGACCAGATGGCCGCTTTCGCCACCGGTGTTCTTCGTAATATCTATGCATTTCACCGCTACACTACGAATTCCACCATCCTCTTCTGTACTCAAGACACCCAGTATCCAAGGCAATTTTACAGTTAAGCTGCAAGATTTCACCCCAGACTTAGGCATCCGCCTACGCACCCTTTACACCCAATGATTCCGGACAACGCTTGCACCCTCCGTATTACCGCGGCTGCTGGCACGGAGTTAGCCGGTGCTTATTCAGTCGGTACCGTCACACCAGGTCGAAACCCGGCTTATCTTCCCGACCAAAAGCCATTTACGACCCGTAGGGCCTTCATCTGGCACGCGGCGTGGCTGCGTCAGGGTTTCCCCCATTGCGCAAGATTCCTCACTGCTGCCTCCCGTAGGAGTCTGGACCGTGTCTCAGTTCCAGTGTGGGGGATCATCCTCTCAGACCCCCTAGTCATCATCGTCTTGGTAAGCCGTTACCTTACCAACTAACTAATGACACGCAGGCCCATCTTCTGCCGAAATTCTTTAACAACTGCCACATGCGTGACCGCTGCATTATGCGGTATTAGCACCGGTTTCCCGATGTTATCCCCCAGCAGAAGGTAGGTTACCTACGCGTTACTCACCCGTGCGCCAGTGTCCTTTCAGATTGCTCCGAAATTCTCCTTAGACTTGCATGTGTTAGGCCCGCCGCCAGCGTTCGTCCTGAGCCAGGATCAAACTCTCCATTGTAAATTATATTATACACTGTTTGAATCGATCTCGGCTCGCACAACGATTTGCTTCGTCTTCTTCCAAACTTGTTAAAGAACAGTGCCCAGTTTTTGGGCTAGACAATCAAGATAGGGACCTGACTATACCATTGTCAATACCCCTACAAAAAAAACATTATGGTTTTCGAGAGAGACTCTCGACAACGTCAAAGAGTCGTTTAAGATGCCCTATGCGTCTTTCTTCTCTTCGCTAGCATCATCTGACTCTTCTGCAGATGCTTCTGGAGCTGCGTCATCTGTCGCTTCGGTCGTTTCTTCGGCCACTTCCTGCGCGGCAGTTGCTTCCTCAACGCTAGACTTTGGGTCTGCAGCCTCTTCTACCACTTCTACCTCTGCCTGCTCGACCGCATCAACAGTTGCATCAGCAGCATCGCTTGCGCTTTCTTCAGCTACTTCATCCTTTTTAGCCTCTGGAGCCGCCGTTGCTTCCTTAGCTGCTGCACTCGATCCACCTCCACGACGCGAACGACGTGAACGCTTTGGCTTGGCTGATGTTGAGTCTTCTGACTCATTGAAATCGATAAGCTCGATCAAGGCCATCTCTGCAGCATCACCACCGCGAAAACCTGTCTTCAACACCCGTGTATATCCACCTGGGCGATCTCCTACTTTTGGGCCAATGGTATCGAATAGTTCTTGTGTAGCAAGCTTGTCTTGAAGCTCACCAAATACCAAGCGACGATTGTGTTGTGAGTCAACTTTTGCACGAGTCACTAATGGCTCGATGTAACGACGCAATTCTTTTGCTTTTGCAACAGTCGTTTGGATTCGTTTTTCACGAACCAATGCGACGCATAATGCCTGCATCGTCGCTTTGCGATGGGCTTTTGTGCGTCCTAATTTTCTTCCACGAACTAAGTGTCTCATGCGCTTTTATCCAAATATTTCGTTACATCCATTCCAAAATGGAGGTTTTTCTCTTCAATGACTTCCGTCAACTCTGTTAAAGACTTGCGTCCAAAGTTGCGGAATTTCAGGAGGTCTTGCTCATCACGTGATACCAATTCAGCAATTGTATTGATATTTGCTGACTTCAAGCAGTTGTAAGCACGAACACTCAAATTTAGGTCTTCGATGCTTGTCTTCAGAAGGCTTGCAACACGTTGCTTCTCTGTGTCAACTTCCTCCTCTTCCTTCGCAAACGATTCCTCAATGCGCTCTGTGATGAACTTCTCAATGTGCTCTTTGAGTAGACGACCCGCAATGGTCATCGCTTCTTTCGGCGTAATTGACCCGTCAGTCGTCACATTAAGAATCAGTTTTTCATAATCTGTTCTTTGCCCTACACGAACATTCTCAACATCAAATTGAACCTTTGTAATAGGGGTAAAGATCGCATCTACAGGGATTAAATGAATATCATCAGCTACTTCATCCGCAAACTCCTCAGATGGGACATATCCACGTCCACGATTTACATGAAGCTCCATCTCGATGGATGCCTCAGCAGAAAGGTTTGCAACTACATGATCTGGATTCAATACCTCAAATTCCGAGGTTGCTTTGTTGATGTCTTTTCCAGTGAGTTCGCCTTTGCCTTTTTTGCTGAGCTTAATTACTCCTGACTGAACATCCGTTTGCTTGAATCGAATCTCTTTCAAGTTCAGAATGATTTCGTAGACATCCTCTTTCACACCATTAATGGATGCATACTCATGCTCTACCCCTGTAATCTTGATTGCAGTCACTGCATATCCAGGCAAGGAAGAAAGGAGTACTCGACGAAACGAGTTTCCAATCGTTACCCCAAAGCCTCTCTCAAGAGGTTGTAGAACGAACTGACCAAAGTTTTCTGAGTTTTCAGAAACTTCGAGTGAATCTGGCATTTGAATTGAATAACCACTCATAATATCGACGTCGTGTTTAGGGTTTACTTGGAGTACAGCTCGACAATCAGCTGAACATTAATTTTTTCTGGGATTTCCTCGACTTCTGGATGACTTAGATATTTTCCAGAACGGGTCTTTTTGTCCACTTCTACCCAACTATATTTGGTGCGTGAACCATATTCTAGAGCATCTGTCACAGCTTCAAGATCTCTTGACTTTGGACGCAGGCTAATCACGTCACCTGGCTTAAGCTCATACGATGGAATGTTCACAATTTGTCCATTGACAACAATATGTTTGTGAGAAACCAACTGGCGCGCTTGTTGACGAGTACGGGCAAATCCTAGGCGATACACCGTATTATCCAACCGTGACTCAAGGTGTTGTAAGAGTAGATCCCCTGTTACACCTTTTTGGCGAGTAACTTTTTCGTACAGATTGCGGAACTGACGCTCAAGCAAGCCATAGGTATATTTTGCTTTTTGCTTCTCCTCTAGCTGGGTTGCATACTCTGATTTGCGTGAAAAACGACTACGACCATGTTGACCGGGGCCATATGCCTTACGTTCTAGTGCTTTACTAGGCCCGAAGATGGGTTCACGAAATCGGCGAGCAATTTTCTGTTTGGGTCCGCTATATCTTGCCATGTGGGATACCTTACCTGACGTTATAAATGTCTACTGACGACTATTGTTTTCGTTTCTTCTTGTTTCTATACACGACGACGTGCCGGTGGACGGCAGCCATTGTGTGGGATAGGTGTGCGATCTTGAATCATCGTGACTTCTAGTCCACAATTAGCCATCGCTCGAACCGCTGCTTCTCGTCCAGAGCCTGGCCCTTTCACAAAGACCTCAACCTTACGCAATCCCATATCGTATGCAGCGCGAGCAGCCGTTTCTGCAGAGAGCTGAGCTGCGTATGGGGTATTCTTACGTGATCCTTTAAACCCTTCTTTTCCTGCAGAAGACCATGAAAGAACATTGCCAGCACCATCAGTGATGGTTACGATGACATTATTAAATGTTGCCTTCACAAACGCTAAGCCAGCTGGGTCTGAGACCTGCTTTTTCTTTTTACGCTTGGATGGAGCAGATGATTTGCTTGTGTTGGTTGCCATGCCTATTTGTGATTATGTCACTGACGTTATTTAACTACCTTTTTCTTACCTGCAACAGTCTTCTTGCGACCTTTGCGAGTACGTGCATTTGTTTTTGTACGCTGACCACGCAAAGGCAATCCTTTACGGTGGCGCAATCCACGATAAGACCCGATCTCCATGAGACGACGGATATTTCCGTTGATTTCTGAGCGAAGTTGTCCTTCAACCTTGACTTGCTCCTCAATTACTTTACGAATCGCAGAAACTTGCGCATCTGTCCAATCCGACACCTTCGTGTCATAATCGATACCTGCAGCATCCAAGATGAGTCTTGACGTTTTTGGTCCTATACCAAAAATGTAGGTAAGGCCAATTTCGCCTCGTTTTTCTTTAGGGAGATCTATACCTGCTATACGAGCCATATTCTATTATCCTTGACGTTGCTTATGACGTGGGTTTTTCTTGTTAATGATGTAAAGGCGTCCTTTGCGACGGACCAACTTGTCGTCAGAGCTACGTTTCTTTACAGATGATTTTGTTTTCATGATTGGCTGCTTTGCGTTTATTTCAGCGGTCTAACACTATTTTTGGCGATAGGTGATACGTCCCTTTGTTAAGTCATAAGGGGACATTTCAATTTGCACCCGGTCACCAGGTAAAATCTTGATGTAATACATTCTCATCTTTCCTGACACATGTGCCAAAATCTCATGTCCATTATCCAGTTTTACCTTGAACTGAGCATTTGGCAGTGCTTCAAGAATCGTCCCTTCTTGCTGTATCGGTTCTTGTTTAGCCATAGGTAGGAATGGTCACAGATTGATTTTTGTCAAGCTCGGTAATATACTCAAATGTGCTGAGAATATCAGCCTCACCGTCTCGTACGACGATATCGTGCTCGAAGTGGGCACTATTGGAGCCATCCGCGGTCACAATCGTCCACCCATCTTCTAAGGTCTCCACTTTCCAAGTGCCCGCATTTACCATAGGCTCAATAGCAAGAGTGAGTCCATCACGAAGACGTTCACCGGTTCCTGGCTTACCAAAATTGGGAACTGACGGCTCCTCATGGAGTGATTTACCTAGGCCGTGTCCAACTAAACTTCTGACAACACCATACCCATGACCTTCACAATGGGATTGAATCGCATGGGAAACATCTCCCATCTTATTGCCATGAATGGCTTGGTCAATGCCGAGATAGAGGGATTCTAATGTCGTTTGTAACAAATGGTGGTTCTCTTCTGAGATCTCACCTACACCAAACGTGAATGCGTGATCTCCAAAATATCCGTTCTTTTCAACCCCGCAATCTATACTCACAAGATCACCCTCTTGGATCACTCTCGATTCACTAGGGATACCATGGACCACTTCATCGTTGATAGATATACAAAGAGTCGCAGGAAATGGATTCTTGGCTGAGCCATATCCCTTAAATGCAGGACGCCCACCTTGAGAAGCGATATACTCTTCAGCAATACGATCTAGCGAAGCCGTCGTCACCCCAGGTTCGAGGTGCTTGGCAACCAGGCCTAGCGTGCGAGAGACAATCTGTGCTGATTCTCGCATTTTCTGAATTTCTATGTCGCTTTTCAGATAAATCATGGATTACATGCGGCGACGGCCACGAATTTTTCCAGATTTCATGAATCCATCATAATGACGCATCATGAGATGGCTTTCAATTTGTTGAAGCGTATCGAGTGCAACCCCTACGATGATCAAAAGGCTCGTTCCCCCAAAGAAGAGCGCAAAACCAGGAGTTACTCCAAACTGTGCCACAATCGCAGGAAGAATCGCGATAAAGGAGAGGAATAAAGAACCTGGGAACGTGATTTTGGTAAGGATATTATCGATAAACTCAACAGTAGCCTTCCCTGGACGTACTCCCGGGATAAAACCACCTTGACGCTTCATCGTGTCGGCCATTTCGCGAGGGTTAATCGCAATTGCCGTGTAGAAATAGGTGAAGAACACACATATCACAAAGAATACAAGTGAGTACGTAAGCCCTGTAAAATCTGCACTCCATGCAGTAAGAAATTGAACCGTCTCATTATCAGGGAAGAAGGTTCCAATAGTGCTTGGAATGAACATGATAGACTGTGCAAAGATAATCGGCATTACACCCGCCGCATTGATCTTCAGGGGAAGGTACTGAGTCGTACCCCCATATTGTTTGCGACCGACCACTCGTTTCGCATACTGCACAGGCACACGTCTCATACCCTGCGTCAAAAGCACAGAGGCAGCAATAACAACAGCAAGAATAGCTAATTCAATCAAAAAGATGATCAAATTGGCACTTGTCTGAACTTCGTTGATGACCTGTGTTGGAAGAGCGGCAATAATCCCAATCATGATGATCAATGAGATCCCATTTCCAATACCTCGATCAGTGATACGTTCACCTAGCCACATAACAAATGCGGTTCCAGCGGTCAGGACAATCACAGCAGTTGCAACAAAAAGAGTTGAATTCACCACAATGGCCTCCGGAGAGGTTGCCATTAAGTTGATAGAAAATCCAATGGCTTGGACAGCGGTAATTCCAATGGTTCCATAACGAGTAATATTGGAAATCTTACGTCGCCCTTCCTCACCTTCGCGCTGAAGCTTTTGGAAGTAAGGAACCACTGCGCCCATTAACTGAATGATAATGGAAGCCGTGATATACGGCATGATTCCTAATGCGAAGACCCCGGCTCTTGTGAACGCTCCTCCCACAAATAAGTCGAAGAGCCCAAGCAGACTTGAGGCATTTCCTGGAGACTGAGCCAAAAGTGAGGCATCGACACCTGGCATTGTAATGTAGCTTCCAAGACGATACACCATCAGAATACCGATGGTATAAAGGATGCGGTCTTTCAGCTCCTCAATCTTGAAAATATTTCGAATGGTATCCCAAAGAGGCATATCTCTTTCTAAAAAAGGTTAGGAGTCTTTTGATTCTTCGTCTGCAGATGGCTCAGAAGCGTCAGATTCTTCAGCGGATGCTTCAGGAGCTTGCTCAGCAGCAGGTTCTGCTGCTTCTTTTACTTCCGCTTCTGCAGTCTCAACTGGGGCTTCTTCTACAGCCGGCGCTTCTTCTGCCTGAACAGGTGCTTCTTCAGCGGCAGCTTCAGGAGCTTCAGCTTTTACTTCTTTAGCTGGTTTGGCAGCCTTTGGAGCCGGTGCAGGTGCTGGTGCTTCTTCTTTGAGTAGCAACTCAATGGTTCCACCCAATTCTTCAATTTTAGCCTTAGCAGATGCACTTGCTTTATGGACTTCAATGGTGATTTTTTTATCAAAGTCACCATGACCAAGGAGTTTTACCTTATCATTTTGGTCCACTAGGCGTGCTTTAACAAGGTCATCAAACGTAATCTTCGTGCCAACTTTCTTTTGCTTCATTGCTTCAGCAAGCTGGTAGAGATTTAACGAGACATACGCTACGCGGTTAAAGTTTTTGAATCCATACTTAGGAATTCGACGTTGAAGTGGCATTTGCCCCCCTTCAAAACCTACCGCAACCTTACCTGATCCACGAGCTTTTTGTCCGTTGTGCCCTTTTCCGGATTGCTTACCAAGCCCCGAACCTTCACCACGGCCCACGCGCTTGCGCGTTTTTTTGTTGGGTGCCGGTGATTCTAAATTGTGAAGTTCCATACGTTCTTCTCTTTTTTTACGAGTGCCAACTCAGGCACATTATCCATTAAATACTTTTTTGAGAGGTACACCGCGTCGTTGCGAGACTTCAATTGGATCCGTTAGATCCTTCAATGCCTGGTATGCAGCTTTAACCATGTTGTGAGGATTTGATGATCCTTGAGATTTGGACAGGACATTGTGGATTCCCGCCATTTCCATGAGGTTACGAACCGCACCACCTGCAATCACTCCAGTACCTTCAGATGCTGGGCGAAGCAATACTTTCCCTGCGCCCGCTTTGCCAACAACAGGGTGGTAAATACTACCCGTTTTGGTACGTGGGACACGAATTAGGTTCTTTTTGGCTTCTTGAAGCCCTTTTTGGATGGCGTCAGTCACTTCGTTTGCCTTTCCAAGGCCATGACCTACGACTCCGTCACGGTTTCCAACCACGACAATCGCATTAAAACTAAAACGGCGTCCACCTTTTACCACTTTGGATACACGGTTCACATGAACCAATTGCTCTTGCAAATCGAGTCCAGCAGCGGGAACAAAAGGTTTTCTTCTAATCTTTGGCATGAGTTATTCTCTTCGTTCGTTAATCGCGTTTACGTTCGATTGTTAGGTTAAAATTGAAGGCCACCTTCACGTGCGCCATCTGCTGCGGCTTTTACTACACCGTGATAGATGTATCCACCACGATCAAATACCGCTTTAGTAATGCCTTGATCCTTGGCAGCTTTTGCAATCTCCTGGCCAACAATCCCTGCAGCTTCAGATGGGCTTTTCCCCTTAACTAAATCAGCAACACCTTTGGTGTTGGTTGACATACCCAAAATGGTTTGCTCCTTGAGATCATCAATGAGCTGCAACGTGACATGCTTATTGCTTTTGAAAACGCTTAAGCGAGGACGCTCTGCGGTTCCTTGAACCTTGGCACGAACTCTTCGGCGAATTCGGCTGCGGCGTTCTGTTTTCTCAATATTCTTATCCATAACTCAAAGATCTCTAGATCGTCTATCGTTTATTTAGCTGCAGATTTACCCGCTTTTCTTCGGATTTGCTCTCCGAGATAGCGAATTCCTTTTCCTTTGTATGGCTCTGGTTTGCGAAGAGCTCTAATTTTGGCAGAAACTTGCCCAACAAGCTCTTTGTCGTGACCAGAAATCACAATGATGGGGTTTTTCCCACGCTTTGTGTCAACTTCAATTGAGATACCGTCAGGAGCCATGAAAAAGATTGGATGAGAGAACCCTAGGTTCAGTTCCAAGACATTTCCACTCATTGCTGCACGGAATCCAACCCCGATAATTTCGAGCTCTTTGACGTATCCTTGGCTCACTCCAATGACCATGTTTTCAATCAAAGATCTATAAAGACCATGCATAGCCTTGTCCTCCTTGGACTCAGTATGACGATTGACGACAATCGCATTGTCTTGCTGAGTCACCTCAAGGTTTGCTTTGACATGGACCTGATTTTCACCTTTTGCACCTTTGACCGTTACCAAATTATCGGCTGAAATATCAACCGTCACTTGATCTGGCAGGGCAATAGGATTTTTTCCAATTCGTGACATGTGGTTTAAACTTTACTTACTGACGCGTTGTGAATTCAATTTGTGTTGATTCCGTACCATGGAATGATTAGTAGACCGTACAGAGGACTTCGCCACCGACGTTCATCTGCTTGGCTTCCTTGTCTGTCATCACACCACGTGATGTTGATAGGATGACGATCCCAAGCCCGTTGAGTGAGCGTGGAATACTGTCCATTCCTACATAATTACGTAATCCTGGTTTAGACACACGGCTTATGTGTTGAATGACAGGTTGACCATACGAGTCGTACTTCAAAAACAGGCGTAGCACTCCTTGTTTCCCATCTTCGATATCGATGTAGCGAGAGATATACCCCTTATCGACAAGAATTTTGGTGATGGCACGCTTCATTTTTGAAGCGGGAATATCCACGCGACGCAATCCAGCCATTTGGGCATTACGGATGCGAGTTAGAAAGTCTGCTATTGGATCGGTTAACATAGTTTTCGTCTACTACTGAGGTTACCAACTTGCCTTACGGACACCAGGAATCTTACCCTGAAGTGCGAGTTGTCTAAATTTAATTCGAGAGATGCCAAATTGACCGACATACCCGCGAGCACGTCCCGTTAGGGCACAACGATTCTTTACACGTGTTGGGCTTGCATTACGTGGAAGCTTCTGGAGCCCCTCATAATCACCTGCCTCTATGAGCGCTTGACGCTTCTCAGCATAACGCTCTACAGCACGTTTTTTCTTTTCGTTTCTGGCTATCCAGGATTTCTTCGCCATAATTACGCAGTCTGTGTTTGAGTTCTGTTTCTAAACGGCATACCAAAGTGACTTAGAAGTGAATAAGCCTCTGAATCGGTATTTGCGGTGGTCACAAAAGTGATGTCCATCCCATGGATTTTGTCCACTTTATCGACATCAATTTCTGGGAAAATCGTGTGCTCCTTCACGCCCATATTGTAGTTGCCGCGACCATCAAAGCCCTTGTCTGGTACTCCTTGGAAGTCACGCGTACGAGGAAGCGTTAGATTGATAAAACGATCAAGAAATTCGTACATCACACGACCGCGAAGGGTAACCTTGGCACCAATCGCCATTCCTTCACGAAGCTTGAAGTTCGAAATCGATTGCTTAGCCTTGGTGAGCACAGCATGCTGACCTGTGATAAGTCCTAAATTCTCTTGGATGGTCTCAAGTGCTTTTCTGTCAGTGATTGCATCGCCTGCTCCCACATTCAACACAATCTTTGTGAGCTTAGGCACTTCCATTTGGTTCTTGTACTCAAACTCCTCCATGAGCTTGGGAACAAGGTCATCCTTGTAAACCTGATGTAGTCTTGCTAGAGCCATGATTATTTATCTATGAGTTCATCAGAAACTTTTGCAACACGGGCCCAACGAGCCGGCTTGTTGCCGTCTGCTTCAATTCGAGTACGTCCAACACGCGTAGGTTCTCCTGAGGTTGGATCTACGACCATCACATTGGAGATATGAATCGCTGCTTCACGCTTGATTCGTCCACCTTGTTGGTTTTCTTGGGACGGTTTGTCATGGTGAGTACGAAGATTTACCCCTTCCACAAGCACACGCTCCTTGGATGGGAAAACCATAAGCACACGACCTTTGGTCCCTTTGTCATTGCCAGCGATGACCATCACTTCATCGCCTTTCTTGACGTTTAATTTTGGTTGTGATTTACTTTTTCTAGGCATAAGACTATTCTCTTGCGTTTAGAGTACCTCTGGGGCAAGGGATACAATTTTCATGAAGCTCTTTTCACGCAATTCACGTGCGACAGGTCCGAAAATACGCGTACCCACGGGCTCATTATCTTTGTTGATTACAACCGCTGCATTTTCATCGAAACGGATGTAACTGCCATCTTTACGACGAACATCATATTTCGTACGTACAACAACGGCTTTGACCACTTCTCCTTTTTTGACGTTTCCGCCTGGAAGTGCTGTTTTCACAGATGCAGAGATGACGTCTCCTACCTTGGCATAACGACGACGTGTATCACCAAGAACCTTGATACACATGATCTTTTTGGCGCCAGAGTTATCTGCTGATTGTAAGATGCTTTCTTGCTGGATCATGATTACTTCGCTTTTTCGAGAATCTCAACGAGTCTCCATGTTTTATTCTTAGAAAGTGGGCGTGTCGACATGATTTGTACCGTGTCGCCTTCACCTGCTTGGTTCTCTTCGTCGTGGGCCATGTACTTCGTCGTTTTTTTGATAAACTTCCCGTAAATCGGGTGCTTAACTTGACGATCCACAGTTACGACGATGCTTTTGTCCATCTTGTTACTCACAACTTTCCCGATTCGAGTACGACGAGTCGTACGCTCTTGCGCTGTTGAGTGGATGGCTGCGTCAGTTGTGACGTTTTTTTCTTCAGTCGACATAGTAGGTTACGCGCCTTGTTTTTCAGTTAATATCGTTTCGATGCGAGCAATCTCTTTACGAGTGATTCGAAGCGCTGTTGGGTTTTCTAATTGCCCAGAGACAGCTTTTTTAAAGCGCATGTCTCGTAGCGACGTACGATGCTCTTCGAGGCGGGTTTGGAGATCCGCGACCGATAATTCTCTAAGTTCTGTCGGTTTGGTTGCTTTCATCGATTCGTTGGTTGAGTTTCGTTCGGCGTGACTATTCTATGATGCTTACGCACCTTTGTAATCACGACGCTTTACAAATTTAGTTTTGATTGGAAGTTTGTGTGAGGCACGGCGAAATGCTTCTCTCGCTTTCTCTTCACTCACTCCAGAAATTTCAAAAAGGATACGTCCTGGCTTCACAGCAGCAATAAAGTGATCCAATGCACCCTTCCCTTTACCCATTCGTGTTTCGGCAGGCTTCGACGTAACGGGACGATCTGGGAAAATGCGGATCCACGTCTGACCCTCACGATTTAGCGTACGGCTAATCGTAATACGGCAAGCCTCAATTTGACGAGAGGTGATGAACTTTGGTTCTAGAGCTTTCAGTGCAAAGTTACCGAAAGCGATTTGGTGACCACGACCAGCATTGCCTTTGAGCTTGTCTCTGTGGACGCGGCGACGGGTAATTCGTTTTGGTTCTAACATAGGATTAACCTGTTTCTACAGTCTCTAGATTATGCTTTTGCTTTGGATCGATTTGACGCTCCGGCTCCACGCCCACCTGAACGACGGCCTCCGCGCCCTTTGCGCTCACCACGTTGCGGTGCCTGCTGTTCTTCTTGCTTAGCTGAAGAAGAGGCTGAGAGATCTACATCTCCAAGAACTTCTCCTTTGAAGATCCAAACACTTACGCCAATAGATCCATAAATGGTGTTGGCTGTGTGATTGGCATAATCGATATCAGCACGAAGCGTGTGCAATGGAACACGTCCTTCCTTGTACGATTCGGTTCGAGCCATCTCAGCGCCACCAAGACGACCTGAACAACGCACCTTAATACCTTGAGCATTGAGTTTCATAGCCCCTTGTATTGCGTTCTTCATTGCGCGACGGAATGAAACACGACCTTCCAATTGCTGGCAAATATTTTGAGCCACAAGGCTGGCATCTACCTCAGGTCTCTTGATTTCAGACACATTGATCTGAACATCTTTGCCTGTTTGCTTCTTGAGCTCTTCACGAAGTTTTTCAATCTCTTCACCACCTTTTCCGATGATGACACCTGGGCGAGAGGTAAAGAGGTTCAAAAGAACTCGTTTTGGGGTACGTTCTATTCCAATCTTGGAAATTCCACCATTCTTGAGGCGAACATTTAGATACTCACGAAGCTTTAGATCTTCGCGTAGCATCTCTGGTTGCTGGTCTTCAGAATACCAATTTGAATCCCATCCTCTAATGATGCCTAATCGTAACCCTACTGGATGCGTTTTTTGTCCCAAAGTGACTCCTATTTGGTAGTTTCTAGTTCAGATTTTGGTCCAACTACCACAGTGATATGGCAAGAGCGCTTATTGATGCGGTGCGCACGGCCTTGTGGTGCTGGTTGAATACGTTTGAGGGTCATTCCCTCGTCCACAACGATTTTTTTGATGAAGAGATCTTCATTCTCAAAACTTTCATCATCAAACTTGTCTCGCATGTTGGCTGCAGCAGACTTAATCACCTTGGCAACATCGCCAGCCGCGTCTTTTTTTGTAAATGCAAGCTTTTCGATTGCTTTCGCTACAGAATCGCCACGGACGAAATCTGCTACGAGGCGCACCTTGCGGGGAGCACGACGTAAGTGACGTTGCACTGCACGCGCTTCAAGAAGCTCTACATCCGTCGTTTCCACGGTTTCTACCGCTTCTACGTCCTCAACTTGTACATCTGGTTGCTCGTCTGCCATGATTATTTCGCTTTCTTCATTGGGTGACCACGGAAGGTGCGCGTTGGTGAAAACTCACCAAGCTTGTGACCTACCATGTTTTCTGTCACATATACTGGGATAAATTGCTTGCCGTTATGCACTGCAAACGTCATGCCGATAAAGTCTGGCGTAATCATAGAGCTACGAGACCACGTCTTGATGACTTTTTTCTTTGTTTCGTTTTTTTGTGCATCAATCTTACGCTGAAGCTTGTAGTGCACAAAAGGTCCTTTCTTTAATGAACGAGGCATAGAGGTTTACTTTATTTCTTAGCGTTACGGCGTCGTACGATAAATTTGTTCGAGACCTTCTTACGATCACGAGTTTTCTTTCCTTTGGCCATCTGACCCCAAGGTGAACGTGGGTGCCCTCCAGAGGCTTTCCCTTCACCACCACCCATCGGGTGATCAACTGGGTTCATGGCAACCCCACGTGTTTGTGGGCGAATTCCTTTCCAACGTGAACGTCCAGCCTTTCCACCTGTGGTGTTGAAATGGTCTGGGTTGCTTGTCGTACCGATGGTAGCCATACATTTTGATGGTACTCGTCGAACTTCACCTGAAGGAAGTTTAATGGTTGCATAGTCACCTTCCTTGGCAACAAGCTGTGCGTTCGTACCAGCAGAACGGCAAAGTTGCGCGCCGCGGCCTGGATTCAATTCCACTGCATGAATCACTGTACCGAGTGGAATATTTGTCAGTGGCATTGCACATCCAACATCTGGATTCATCATTTGACGGCTATTTTTAACCGTATCCCCCACTTTTAATTTGTCTGGGGCAATGATGTAACGCTTTTCTCCGTCTGCATATGAAAGCAGTGCGATGCGTGCGGTACGGTTTGGATCGTACTCAATGGTTTGCACCTTCGCTGGAATGTCAAACTTGTTGCGTTTGAAATCGATAACACGATACTTACGCTTATGTCCACCTCCACGGTGCCTAGACGTTTTACGGCCATGGCTGTTTCGTCCTCCTGACTTATGGAGACCCTCCGTGAGGCCTTTGTATGGCTTATCGGTCGTGATGTTATCAAAGACCGGAGCAATACGGTGGCGTGTACCTGGGGTTGTTGGTTTAAGCTGTCTTACTGCCATGGGTCTTGTTAGATTTCTTCAAAAATGTTGATTTCACCTTCACTAAGCGTTACTACGGCTTTTTTGTAAGGAGATGTGCGTCCCGCTACATATCCACTACGCGTAAAGCGTCCTTTCGGCTTGGAAGGCATGATCATCGTATTAACCTTGGCTACTTTTACACCCGTGTACGTGGCTTCAATAGCCTCACGGATTTGTGGTTTCGTAGCATCTTTGGTCACTTTAAAGACGATTTTTTGACCTTCCTGTGAAAGTCGAGTCGTTTTTTCAGTGACTAATGGGTGGATCAAAACGCTCATGATTTGTCCTCACCTGAATCAGTTTTCTTGGATTTAGTCGTCTTCTTCGCAGCCGGTTTAGACGCTGTCTTTTTGGCTGTTGTCTTTGACGCTGTCGATTTCGTAGCGGCTTTTTTCGTCGTAGTCTTGGCTGCTGACTTCGTTGTAGACTTAGTAGCCGTTGCTTTTTTAGCCGTCGTAGACTTTGCAGTAGTCTTTGTTGCAGACTTCTTGGTCGTAGCTTTTTTAGCCGTCGAAGACGTTTTGGTTGCCTTCTTAGGTGCAGCTTTTGGTTCTTCTGCGGCGTCTACTTTGGCATCTGTAGCTTTGGCTGTCGACGCTTTTGCAGGAGCAGCTTTTGCACTCGATGCCTTCGCGGATGAAGTTTTAGATGCAGCAGTTTTTTTAGAACCAGCAAGCTTTTTCTCAGCCTTCGCCTTTGCGGCAGCCTCAATTCTTGCTTGAGTATCGCTGACACGCGTTTCACGTGCTTTTTGTACAGCTGGATCTACAGCTAATTGGTTTTGTAGTTCTTGGAGTCCATCCTCGAGGAATACCAATACTTCAGCATGCATGATGTCCACGGTCGTTGGTTTGTTCGACTCAAGAACACGTACACCTGGAAGATTACGACCTGATTTGTAAATGCTTTCTACTTTCCCAGGAGTGAGAACCAAGATTTTTTTGCCTTCCAAGCCAAGGTTGGTCAATGCAATGGCCATATCCTTGGTGCGAGGCGTCTCAAAATCAAAGTTTTCCACGACCATTACTCCTTCCTGTGCGGCTTTCAAACTTAGTGCCGAACGACGAGCAAGTTGAATCGCTTTTTTGGTCATGCCAAAGTTGTACGGACGTGGTCTTGGACCATGCGCTGTACCACCTCCACGTAACAATGGAGATTTTATATCGCCACGACGTGCGTTACCAGTACCTTTTTGCTTAAAGAGCTTTTTCGTAGACCCGCGAACTTCACCACGCTCCTTCGTCTTCGCAGTACCTTGACGTTTATTGGCATGGATGCGGCGAACATCTTCGAACATAACTGTTCGGTTTGGCTTAATACCAAACACAGTCGCGTCCAATTCTACCGACTTACCGTTTTTCTTTCCATCAATGGAGTAGACCTCTAGCTTCATGCAGCGGACTCTTCAGTTTTAAGGTTCGTGATTTCTACAAACCCTCCATTGGTGCCCGGAACGGATCCCGTGATGAGAAGGATGTTTTCCTCACTCATGATTTTAGCAACCTGAAGGTTTCTAACTTTAATACGTTCATTACCGTAGCGACCGGCCATTTTCATCCCTTTGAATACACGGGATGGATCTGATGACTGACCAATCGAACCAGGCGCGCGAAGACGGTTATGCTGACCGTGCGTGCTGTCTCCCACTCCACCAAAGTTGTGACGGCGGATAACACCACTGAAGCCACGTCCTTTTGACTTTCCAGCAACATGCACAAATGTTCCCACAGTGAAGATGTCTTCAATCTTGAGTACATCACCCACCTTTACACCTTCAGGTGCTACACCTCTAAACTCTCTGATGACACGTTTTGCACCTGCATCAGCTTTGTTGAGATGCCCCATCAGTGCTTTGGACACATTTTTTTCTTTCTTGTCGAAGGATGCAACTTGAATCGCATCGTACCCGTCGACCTCTGCTGTTTTAATTTGGGTAACGACCGCATCGGGTACTTCAATAACTGTCACAGGAACACTGCGACCGTCTTCTGCATAGATGCTTGTCATCCCAATTTTCTTACCGACTAATCCGCTCATGATGGATGGGTATTGCTAGGTTACTGACCTATTTGTTTACACTTTAATCTCAATGCCGACACCTGATGGAAGCTCAAGCTTCATCAGCGCATCAACGGTTTGAGGTCCTGTTGAAAGAATATCAATGAGTCGCTTATGCGAACGATATTCAAACTGTTCTGCTGACTTCTTATCCACGTGGACCGAACGGTTCACCGAAAAAATCGTCTTCTTCGTTGGCAACGGGATTGGACCGGAAACAATGGCTCCAGTCGATTTTACCGTTGCAATGATTTTCTCAGCAGACTTATCGATCAAATTGTGATCGTAAGATTTCAGCTTTATTCTAATTTTGGTTTCTATCGCCACGAGTTTTCCTGACTTTAGTCTGTAATTTTAGTGACGACACCGGCACCCACGGTACGGCCACCCTCGCGAATCGCAAAGCGTAGACCCTC
>CAJXOH010000003.1 GCA_913057895.1 uncultured Bacteroidota bacterium | reverse complement strand
GATTCAAGGATCGACTCCCTACGTAATTGGGTTTTCGTGACTACGGACATAGATATTGAACAAGCTGTACACTAAGGAGCACTATAGTACGGTTTTTTGACCGGCGGTCATAATTTGATTCAATAGAACGTACCTAATAATGGTTTCGTTCGTTTATTGTGTATACGAAACAATCGAGGGGATTGTTTTAATTAGACTCCAGGAGCGTGTATCTTTTATTTATCACAAACACTACGAATCACCTTATGCAACAAGAGGTTAAAATGATACAGAAAGAACGTACATACCTATATAGGTGGGCAATCTTCTTGTTTGCTGGATTTTTGGCATGCATACTCCCAGCGTATACCGTGCAAGCCCAAGACATCCCAATACCCAACCAATCAAGTAGTCAGCAAGTCCAAAGGGCATTACCCAATATTTCTATTTCAAACCCACTAAATCTAAGCTCAAGGAGCATAAGCGTGCACGTAACGGGTGATTTGCCTTCGACGGGTGTTGTAAAAGTACCTGTAGGTGCAAGAGTAGATGAAGTTTTATTTGGATTCGATTTACTACTCAAAGAACAAGCACTAGACATGTCGTCATTGGATTTACGTAATGTTTATGTCTACACCCAAGGTGGTGATACACTTCTAAGTGACCTTTTAGCGTACAATTATGGTGGTTTTCTTTCTCAGAATCTGATTGTAAATGATGGTGACGTGATCCATGTTCGTCAAACCAACCCTCGGTTTGGCAGAGTCAGTATATCAGGTGAAGTAATTCGTGATTTAAATGTTCCCTACAAAGAAGGTGAAACATTTCATGATCTACTTCAAATTGCTGGCGGGTTCAGCGATTATGCTTGGACAGATGACGTAATCGTATTTTCCCCAGATCGCACTGTGCTCACCCTTGAAGAAGCCTTATCGTACCAAATACAGCCTAATGATCGATTCATCATTCGCAAGGATGAGTCCAAAACACCACAAAGTAATGTTGTCCTATCTGGTGAGGTGCTTCAGCCTGGGATTTATCCAATACAAGAGAATGTCACCTTGCTTCGTGAGTTGCTACTTGAAGCAGGAGGTTATACAAAGAACCCTGCAAATTTATCAATCATCGTACACCGAAAAGATGATGATTTAAAGCGGGATGAATTTCGTGATGCTGAGGAAGAGGAAATAGAGCGTTTCAAGTCTGACTTACTTCGCACCTCAAGAACACTTCGACAAACCCCCGATCAGCTACGAATGTCTGATCAATATTTAGAGAACTTTCAGCTCTTTTTTGATGAATTAGATATGGAGCAGACCTTCCTATACGTTGAGCCGGAAGATGTACTGAGTGAAGCTTTGACGCTTGTCGATCAGGACAGTATTGAAGTAAGATTTACCCCAAGTCATATTCGATTGATGGGCCAGGTAAACAAGACAGGGTTTTATCCACTAGAGGAAGGGAAGACTTTTGAAGAATACCTATTGCAGGCTGGAGGATTGGGGCCTGCTGCAAACGAACAAGGAATCTTCGTGATTAAGAATATCTCCTATGCATGGGTGCCTGCTGATGAGGCAACCTTAGAGCCCGGAGATATACTATTTGTAGATAGAGACCCAATCACAACTTATCAAGTAGATCAACAACTCGAAATACAACGACTTTCAGCAGAGTTAAATCAACGAGAGTCAAGATTTCGAACGGTGATCTCTACTGTGAATGCACTCGTTAGTGTTGTTTTGCTATTGACACGACTCTAAGAAAAATCCTTTGAAGAGGATACTCTACATCAGCCAATATTATCCTCCTGAAGTAGGGGCTGGAGCAGTGCGAGCTGAAGTCATGACAAGAGCATTGCATGCGTCTGGATTGGATGTGCATGTGATTTCAGAATATCCTAATTACCCATTGGGTGTGCCATTTCAAGGCTATGATCATCCATCATCATTTCAGGAAAAGAGATACGGGGTATCTGTAACTAGAACTTGGGTTTCCATGAATCGCCGAAGGAATTTATGGGAGCAAATGACCTTTTACAGTACTTTCATGATTAGCTCTCTTGTCACTGTTATTGGCTCTAATCGACAGTATGACTTAGTAATTGCAACCTCACCACCCATATTCGGTGCCATCTCTGCAGCATTGATAAGTAAATGGTTTAGATGTCCATTCGTTTTAGAAGTACGCGACCTTTGGCCAGATTCAGCGGTAAAAAAAGAACTCTACTCCAAAAACTCATGGTTTATCAAGGTAGGTCAGAAAGTTGAATCTTGGCTTTATCGACAATCGGATCATGTAATTGCAGTCACCGATGTTGCGGAAAAAATCATCCAATCGAAAAGTGGCCACCAACGGACAAGTGTTATTTGGAATGGAGTAAATACAGAGCTATTCAATCGTGTTCCACCTTTACAATGGCCTGAGGATGCCAAAAAAGAAGATCATGTTTTCAGGGTTGGATATGTTGGTTCATTAGGACAAATCCATGATATCGAATCATTTATCAAGGCAGCTAAAGCTGTCGAGCATGACCCATCCATTGAGTTTATGATTGTGGGCGATGGGGGGCAGCAAGATCAACTACAAAAGCTTTTTGAAACGATTCAGCCAAACAATGTTCGATGGGTTGGGTTAAAGCCTCATGAGGAAGTGCCAGCGTACATGTCAAGTTTTGACCTCGCTGTAAACCCAATACACGATTCAGAAGCCTTTCGGTCGATTATTACCGTGAAGTTCTATGAGTATCTAGCCTGTGAGGTGCCCGTTATTTGTCTTGCCAGTGGTGTTCAAGAGACGATGGCCAAAAAATCTGCTGCTGCTATCGTGCACGCGCCTGGTGACTGGAAATCACTTGCAAACGATATTCTTAGGTTAAAAAAGGACCATAAAGCTCTTCAAAAATTACAGTCAAATGCACGACCGTTTGTAGACGCTCATTACTCTAGGAGTGCTCAAGCTGCTGAGATGGTCAATTTTGTAGACTCTCTGAATCTTTAATCGCCGATTCCCGTCGTTGAATCTTAACATAGGCAAGCAAGAGTCCCAGTGTAACCATGAGAGGAGCGTTCGTTAAAAATCTTGGCAGAAATTGATGGAATACAAAATAGGCTAAAAACGTACCAAGTAGTGTAATACCTAGTAGGTGATCCCAGGATCCTAAGGAAGAACGCACTCTTTGCATAGACTGCCAGCCCCATCGACCTATGGCCAAAATGATACCATGAAAGAGTAAAAATCCTGCCAAACCGAGCTCTGCAAGCATCTGGTAGGAAATATTATGTGGTTCGTTGACGTAGGTAATTGCGTAGCGATCATAACGACGAGCAAATTCATATGAAAAGTCTCGGTATCCCACCCCAAATCCCCATGAATCTGCAAACATCTCAAGTGATGCTTTCCCTAGCAATAATCTGATGGAGCTAGATGAATCACTCGATGGGTCTAGTAAGCTTAGCGCACGATCCGCGACAGAAAAAAGTAAGACCTGTACTTGTGGAATTGTGACAACTGCTACAATTGCTGCTCCCAATCCAAGCCAAACAAAACGAAAGTTTTTGAGCTGCCAAATGATGAATGCTGCAAGAATCGCAACAGCCACCCAACTACTTCGAGAATAGGTTGAAAGAACACCAGCTGTGAGGATGAGTAAGGATCCAAGTGCAGCCATTCGTTGCCATGCGGGTACGGTTCGGCTGTGAAGTAAAGCAGTGGTAAATGCAATGCCAACAAGTAGTGACGAGGCAAAGATGTTTGGATCTGCATCTGTGATGGCTGCACGACTTGCCACACCGATACCTCGAAGTTGAATATTGATTGCAGTTTGCTCAGGGTTGAGAATCGTAAAAATAGCTGCATAACCAGCCAGTGCGGTCAAAAGGACAGTGATTGACGTAAGGAGTACAATTAGCTGCCTCTTCGTTTGAATCACTTGGTATAGATAGAAAACGAATACAAAATTGAGTGACACTCGAAGAAGGCGCAACAGGCCCTCTTCAACATTGACACTGTATAACATGGAAAAACATGCTAGCGCAACCAATGCAGCAACAGGCCATTCAAGACCAAGGAGAGTAAGTCGATGAGCCTTTATCGTTCGATGAATGCTCCAAAGGCCAATCGCAAGGATAAACATGAGTTGAAATGGAGTGATTGGCAATGTCAGCTCAAATACCTCTGTAAAAATACCGCCTAAGAATGCAGAAAGGCATAATGGGAGAGCAACCCAAAACGGGTCCTCAATGGATTTTAACGCCCATAGTACCCCTCCAAGAAGCCCCAATGAGAGGACAATGGCAACAAATGGATCGAGTCTTGTTAATAGAGGCCCCAGGACAATCAGAAATGATAGTCCTGCGAGAAGTGAATATCCTATGGGACGTGAGAATGTCACGATTTTTGGAAGGCAGATATCAATTCTTGATACTTCAAGTAGGCTTCACTCTCCTCTCCATTTTTACCTCTTCGGACAAAATCTGCGAAGGAGACACTAAAAAATGCTGCAAACAATCCGAAAAAGAATCCTGCAATCACAATAAACGCTCTTTTTGGTTTTTCTTTGTACGTCGGAAGATTTGGTGCATCAATGAGTTCCAATCCAGAATTGGACTCCATAACCATCATTTTTTGTTGCTCGTACTGTGGCAAAAGTACTTTATATATCTCTTGCTGAACCGTTGCCTCTCTAAATAGTCTCAGGTATTCAGCAGCTAACGATGGCATTTCTTCTAGAGCAGGAAATACATCCAGTGTCTCATTGGTGAAGAGTTCAGCTGAGTTTGTCGATCCATTGATAGAGGTTTCAATGAGTGAATTGTAGGTCTTTTCAAGCTGATTTTTTCGTTCAAGGAGTTCAGTCACTTCTCCAGCAGATGAGCTTAGGAGAGATTGTGCAACGCCAATTTCAACATCTAATGCTGTTAACTGTGCTTTTACTTGGGCTGCATTTCCAATCAGTGCTGCTGTTTGAGTTTGCGGCTCCAAAATGCCATAGGTTTCCTGAAACTGTACAAGTTCTTGTGTCGCAGCCTCGAGATCTTGAATGTTTTGCTGGTACCTTGCCTCATAAGCTATGAGCATACGTTGAGCATTTCGCTGGTTAATCTCCACCATTCTCTTATCAAGCTCATCAAGGTAAAACTCAACCATATCCTTGGCGCGCTGGGGATCTCTATCCAGAACTGAGACAGAAACAGAAACAATCGGATTGAATCCAATCCCTGCTTCACGAATCTCCTCTATAATCGTGTTCTCTTCTAGCTTCAAGCGGAGCTCTTCTTGTATGTCCTTTTCATAGACTGTCGCTAGATCAAACTCCTCAATCACAGTATCTAGCATGGTGCGGCTTCGTAAAATGATCGCTGATTGCTCAGTATTTACTTTTTCTCCCCCAGAAGGAAGGTTCGTAAAACTGCTTATTAGACCACTCAATGAACCACTTACAGAACTATCATACTGAACGTATTTAGCGGTAGACATGTAGGTTTTTGGCCAAATCAAAGCAATACCAAGACTGAGGAGAGTAATGAACGTAAGAATGCCAAAGAAACGTCCTCTGTACCTGGCAATCACGATAAAAATGTCTATAAACATGGTATGCCTATGAGTTTGTGGTTAAACCATCTATAGGGAAGATAATGGCTTTTTTTAGAAACTATGGGTCACCCTATGAATTGCAATGTTTTATGGTTACCGACGACACATCTATATTCTAGCTATACTCTTGCTAGTTTAACACATGGCATTTTCTTTCCCTGCTCCTTCAGCGGCATTCAAACAAGTGCGTTCACTCACTACAGGAACGTTTGTTGCTCAATTAATCGTGCTCGCATCTAGTCCATGGATTGCACGAATCTACACACCGGAGGAATTTGCTACGTATGGGCTTTTTGCTTCTCTCGTTTTAGTAGGCTCAATCCTAATCACTGGTGGATATGAAGCTGCAATTCCTCTTCCAAAAGAAGAGTCTATTGCTACATCATTATTACGCAGCGTGTTGCTTTTGTGTCTAGTCTTTGCTGTGACTGGTACGATTATTGTCGCAAGTCTACGGGAGTTGATTGATCCCATTTGGGGGTTACTTCCACTTGCCATGAGCCTTCATGGAGCCATGCAAGGGTGGACACAATGGACACTTCGAGTTGAGCATATCCATAGACAGGCGTGGTCCAAGGTAACGATGTCTGCAGCATTGGTAAGCACACAAGTGCTTTCAGGTAGAGCAGGTTTTGGATCTTACGGGTTGATTGGTGGGTATATTCTTGGACGTGTGGCTTCGATTGCAATTCAACAAAACTCAGTCAAATTAGAGCCTTCGCAGCGTTTCTTTTCAGTGGGTTCATTTATACATGGTTTTCACTCTCATTTGCACGCGTTGAGGGAGTATCGACAACAACCCCTTTTTGTGATGCCTTCAAGCTTGTTGAGTATGGGAGCCAAAGAAGTACCGGTTTTCTTGATTGCAGCATGGTTTAGCCAAGAAAGCCTAGGTCAGTATAGTTTTGCATACAGAATACTTGCAGCTCCAGCGACATTACTTGCCTTGAGTCTTGGTGCGATATTTACTCAACGAGCAGCCAAACGGGTCATGGAGTCTAAACCTTTAAAAAACTGGGTTCAACGCCTATGGTTTGGGCTTGCTGTTGGTGCGTGCTTACCGTTTATCGGCATAGGCTTTTTCGGTCAATCGATTTTTGTTTGGGTTTTTGGTGAGCCATGGGCGATTGCTGGCTTATTATCGCAATGGCTTTCGATTATGCTATTTTTGCAGTTTGTGAGCTTACCAACATCTAGGGTTTTAATGGTCATAGGGGCCGCGAAGTGGCAGCCTATTGCTTCTGGTGCTGATTTGATGGTACGTGTGCTTGCACTATGGGTTGGATATACACAAGGTGGGGTATTTGGAAACCCTGGCTTTTTGGGAGCTGTTCAAACCATGGTGATTGCACAAGCCTTCGTTCAATTTGGGACTATGATTTTAATCTGGGTTCAAGTCAATCAATATGATGAAACAATCCACCAAGATTTGACAACAAGGTAGTATGAAATCAAGATCATGAAACTAGTCATTCTCAATCACCGATTTCCATCCCAACGTGACCCGTCCGCCCAGACCTTCATACGCGATCATGTTGACATGATGGTTCGTGAATCCTCATTGGATGTCCGCCTTGTTGTGCCAAGAGTGTTTTCTATACCTGGGTCCACAAGGTGGATGCGAGATCATAGCCCTTTATTAACGAGTGTACCAGTGGCACGCCCATCTTACCTTTCAATTCCAAGGATGGGTCTTCCCGCTAAGAATGGTGAAGCTTTCGGGACCGCAGCCTTACAAGCAGTAAAACGACTAGGATCCCCTCGTGATATTCGTATTCATGCCCACATGCTGTATCCAGCAGGCTTTGGACTACATAAACTCACCAAACAAGGGTATTCATGTGTGCTATCTATCCATGGATCCGATTGGTTTCATGCTTCTCGTTATCCATCCCTCACCGCACAAGCAATTCGCGCTGCACAAGTTGTTCTAACAAGTAGTGAAACATTAGCAACCGAGGTATCGGACTGGTGTGATCGTTATGGAATCCATCAAAAAAAGATTCTACCTGTATTTAATGCAATTGATACCGATCTGTTTAAACCTGCCCAGAGTATTTTAGAAGCCAAAAAAAAGATTGGCTGGTCCTCTGATGATACTCACTTGTTATTTGTTGGAAGGCCTCATCCTGTTAAAGGTCTCGATGTTTTAATTGAGGCTCTCGCGAAATGGCCGCCGTCCAGCGTACCATTTCCTACGGTGCATTTAGTTGGTGTGAATGACGGAAGCAGAACCTCTAAAGATCTTTTACACAAAGCTTACAGCATGCTACCCTCTGAACACTATAAAAAAGTTCATTTTGAGCCCCCTGTACCACGACAGAAACTCGCGCCATATTATCAAGCAGCAGACCTATATGTATTGCCCAGTCGATCAGAGGGATTCAATGTTTCGTTGTTGGAGGCAGCCGCATGTGAATGCACGATTGTGGCAACAGATGTTGGGGGAAATAGGTCGATTGCTGGATTAGATGGCAATCATTGTATTGAACCCGAAAACCCCGAAGCACTACACAAAGCCCTACTTTCCGCTATGCAGTCCACTGGGCAGAGAAATAACAATACGTATGCCGTGATCAAGGAGCAGTACTCCTTTAAAGCTATGGCAACTCGATTGGTGTCGGTCTATGAATCATTGTGAGTTTTTAGGTGCTTATTCACTAGTTAAATAAGCTAAGACGAGTCATTCACAAAGATTATCTAGTTTTCATTCGCTGACGAACCCACTTTTTGTAGATCTCTACACCTAGAATTTGCCCCAGACGTATGCGTGTAAGGATTGCGGAATATTTAAGCGTCATCAAGGCCCAAAACCCTATCCCTCCTTCGTCATAGAATCGACGATGATGTCTCTTGTAGATCATGGCAGAACCTGTGAATTTGCTTGATAGGTTTTGACTTATCGAATCACCAACCACATGCCTTCGACTGAGCGTGTAGGGCAAATAATCAAGATTCCTATGTTCAGAGAGTCTAATTAGAAGATCATACTCTTGAGAAGATGGAAGGGTTTCATCAAATCCTCCGACCTCAAGCAAACATGCTCGTTTGTATAAAACCGCTTCTGTACCTGTATTTGCAAACCCCTTTAAAAATGAGCGATAGGAAGGATGGTTTTGACGATTTCGAATGATCATCTTTTCGCCAAATCGCTCATCTAGCACATCATGTGTTACACCAAAAACGGTGTCGTTTGTATCTGTTAAATACTCTACCTGTCGAGCAATTTTATCTGGGTAGAGTTCGTCATCGTCGTCCAAAAAGCAAATAAAATCACCTTTTGACTTCTGTAATCCCACATTTCTAGAGAATGGCGCACCTCGGTTGGCTTCATTTTGACTCCACGTTATCTGCGCATGATTCCGGTAGCGTTCCGAAATAGATGCTACTGAAGGTGGTGTAGACGCATCATCAACGACAAGTATCTCGAGATTTGTATATGTCTGAGCTAGGCACGATGCTATGGCTCTTTCCAGGGACTGTACCCTATTGTAGGTCGGAATAATAATAGATACGAGCGAGTCTGTTTTCACGTCGCTCACGTTCAACTCGAGGGTCGCTCCGATGCTGTTCCTCGACTACTGGACTCTGCCTCGATGGACCCACTCAACAGATACAGCACAGCCATTCGGACTGCTACACCATTGGTCACCTGATCTAGTATAAAAGCCCGATCACTATCTGCCACAGCATCTTGGAGCTCTACGCCACGATTAATCGGTCCTGGATGCATAATTTTCAGATCTGGAAACATCTCAAGATGCTCCATTTTAATGCCGTATTCTTGGTGGTATTCACCTAGACTAGGAATACGACTAGGGACGTCAGACTGTCGCTCCATCTGAATTCGAAGGGCAATGGCTACATCTGCCCAGCCCAAGGTCTCTTCCAGGTGATAACTTACATGAGCGCCCAAGGTTTCTGGGAATAATGGCATAAATGTAGATGGGCCACATATCGTAACCTCCGCTCCCATCTTTTGTAATCCAATGATATCGGATCGAACGACACGGCTATGGGCGATATCGCCTATGATAGCCACTTTCAAACCCTCCAACGATCCCATTTTTTGCTGAAGTGTAAACATGTCAAGCAACGCTTGCGTTGGGTGCTCATGGGCGCCATCGCCTGCATTAAGAATTGCTGCATCTACACATCGAGTAAGGTAATGCGCGACTCCTGGACTTTTATGCCGAACGACGACCATATCCATTTTCATGGAATCGATGTTTTGGATTGTATCACGCAGCGATTCACCTTTGGATACACTGGAAGCAGAAGCAGAGAAATTGACAACATCGGCACCCATTCGGCGCTGAGCCAACTCAAATGACATTCTTGTTCGAGTGCTATTTTCGTAAAATAGATTCACAATCGTTTTATCTCGTAACGTCGGAATCTTGGGGACAGGGCGGTCTAGTACTTCTCGAAAACGTTCTGCTTGATTCAGTACATAGGCAATATCATCACGGCTATAGTCGGCCAAACCGAGTAAATGTTTCTGAGAAAACTGATACTCATCTGGCATCGAGATCATCGTTCGCCTCCATCCTTTGTCATTTCTACTACGTCTACAGCATCTTCACCATCCATTTCGGCAACCCGTACACGAACTTCCTCATTCTCCTTGGTTGGTACATCTACACCAACATAATCTGGTGCAATCGGTAACTCACGATGCCCACGATCAACCATACAACACAACTTGATACTACGCGGTCTTCCATAATCGAGAATCGCGCTCATAGCGGAGCGAACCGTACGGCCTGTATACAATACATCGTCAACCAATACGATGTCACGGTCATATAAATCAAAAGGGATGTCAGTTACTTTTACTTCAGGCATTTTGAGCTTTGTTCGAAAGTCATCACGATAAAATGTAATGTCTAACACTCCAAAATCTAGCTCAATGCCTGATAGCTTTGTAGCTGCTGATTGAATACGCTTCGCAAGGAACACTCCCCGAGATTGCATTCCTATCAATGCGGGAGTAGAATCAGAGCCGTTATTTTCCAATATCTGCATGGCAAACCTTTCAAAGGTCTGATTCATCACGTCCTGGGTCATGATTCGTCGGCTCATACGTAGAAATTTAGCGAAATCTTCAGCGAAAACCTTTTATCTTTCGCCCAACTTACAAAGGCAATTTCTTTACTCGATTTTATGAATATCCACGAATATCAAGCCAAAACACTTCTTGCCGAGCATGGAGTTGCAGTCCCAGCCGGAAAAGCAGCAACAACAACTGCTGAAGCAACGAAAATTGCTCAAGACATTTTTGATGGAGGATCAAGTCTCGTTGTTGTCAAGGCTCAAATTCATGCGGGTGGACGCGGTAAAGGGAAAACCAAAAAAAGTGGAGCAAAGGGCGTCATCCTCTGTCGATCCGTTGAGGAGGCAACTGCCGCGGCTGAATCACTTTTGGGTGATGTACTTGTAACCATCCAGACAGGAGAAGCGGGTCAAGAAGTCAAAACAGTGTATGTGACAGATGGGGTAGACATTGAGTCAGAGTTCTACCTCTCCATTCTACTTGATCGTACGCGCAGTCAACACGTTGTGATGGCCTCTACAGAAGGAGGCGTTGAAATTGAGCAAGTTGCCGAAGAAACCCCGGATAAAATTATTAAAGAATGGGTTGAGCCGGGGCTTTCACTACAACCAAGTCAAGCTCGCCGATTAGCGTTTGCACTGGGTCTCCAAGGGGATGCTCTGAAGAGTGGCGTGAAGCTCTTCATGAAGCTGTTTGCATTCTATGACAAGACAGACGCAAGCATGGTAGAGGTTAATCCATTGGTCTTGACTCCAGATCAACAAGTCATAGCACTGGACGCGAAAGTTACGTTTGATGAAAACGCACTCTATCGCCATGATGACCTTATGGCGCTTCGAGATGAATCTGAAGAAAATCCACTTGAGCTAGAGGCCTCAAAGTTTGGGTTGAATTACATTAAACTGGATGGCAATGTTGGTTGCATGGTCAACGGAGCTGGACTTGCAATGGCTACCATGGACATTATCAAATTGTCTGGTGGAGAGCCTGCTAACTTCCTCGATGTAGGGGGTGGGGCAAATGTAGAAACCGTCAAGAATGGATTCAGGATAATCCTTGAAGATCCAAATGTGAAGGGGATACTGATTAATATTTTTGGTGGAATCGTACGTTGTGATCGAGTTGCAAATGGAGTTCTTGAAGCGATCAAAGATCCAGAGATTGCCAAGAAGGTTGAGCAGATTCCAATCATCGTTCGCCTTCAAGGAACCAATGCAGAAGAGGCAAAAGAGATCATTGATGGCAGCGGTCTCAATGTGATCTCAGCCGTGTTGCTGAAGGAGGCTGCCGAAGAAGTAAGCAAGATTTTTGCGGCCTAAAAACTAGGCACGAGCCTTGCTCACTTTGTCCAAGCACTTCGTGTAGAAGTCTTCATACTCTTGGACAATTTTAGATTGCTCAAATCGAACTGCCCTCTCACGAGCGTTCGCAGACAACCGCTCTTTTAGCGCGTCATCTTCTAAGATTTTGAGCGTGTATTCTGCCATCGCCTCAGCGTCATCCAATTCGACCAAATAGCCTGTTTCTCCATGGATATTCACCTCTGGCAGGCCTCCTATGTTGGTCGATACAACTGGCACACCGCATGCCATGGCTTCAAGAGCTGCCAACCCAAAGGTTTCTGAACCACTAGGCAGTAGGAAGACATCAGACATTGAGAGTAGCTGCTCTACTTGCTCCTGTTTCCCTAAGAAGCGGATATGTCGCAGTACGCCCAGTTCTTTTGCCAACGATTCTGCCTTGAGTCTCTCAGGACCATCACCCACCATAATGAGTTTGGCTCTTCCCCCTTTTTCTAATAGTGTTGCCATCATTTTTACCAAAACAACGACACGTTTCACTTTTCGGAAATTAGAGACATGCATGAGTAATGGCTCGCCTTCAGGCGCTAATTCATGACGGAGAACGGGGTTTGGAATCCTTGCAAAACGCTCTAAATCAATGAAATTTGGAATCACCTCAACATCTTGATGTATCTCAAACTGCCGTATTGTTTCGGCTTTTAAATATTCCGATACCGCAGTAATCCCATCACTTTGATTGAGTGAAAAGTCAACAATCCGTTTGTACGAAGGATCTCGACCAACCAGGGTAATGTCCGTGCCATGAAGCGTCGTTACAATGGGGACACGTTTGCCGCGATCACCCAAGATCTGGCAGGCAAGAAACGCACTTGTGGTGTGAGGAAGCGCGTAATGAACATGCAAGACGTCAAGGGATTCATTCTCAATAATGTGCGATAGCATGTTGGCGAGTGCCAGTCCATAGGGTGGGTATTCAAACAGTGGGTAGGACTGTACAGTCACCTCATGATATACGATGTGAGTTTCAAAGGCATCTAAACGGGCTGGTCTAGCATACGAAATGATATGCACCTTATGTCCTTTTTTTGCCAAACCTTTTGCAAGCTCGGTCGCTACAACTCCACTCCCACCAAAGGTAGGGTAGCATACAATCCCAATATTCATGATTTACAGTTGAATGACGTATATTTTTCCCTTGTTGAACACCCTTTAAACTTAACACCATGGCAGGACATTCCAAGTGGGCAAATATTCGTCATAAAAAGGCGAAGGAAGATTTAAAGCGAGCAAAGGTCTTTACAAAACTCACTCGTGAAATCACGATTGCAGCTCGAGAAGGTGGTGATGCCGTAGAATCCAACGCTCGGCTAGCTCTGGCAGTGGATAATGCCAAAGCAGCCAATGTCCCTAAAGACAAAATTCAAAAGGCCATTGATAAAGGGGCCGGCAAGGACAATAAAGAGGGCGAAACCTTCACAGAGGTGTCTTATGAAGGGTACGGGCCAGGAGGGGTTGCCTTTATATTAGAAGGAACAAGTAATAATGTTCATCGAACAGCAGGAGAAGTACGCCACCTGTTTTCGAAGGGCGGGGGAAATCTTGGGGAAACGGGATCTGTAAATTACCTCTTTGAGACCAAAGGCAGACTTGAGTTCGCAACGGAAGCAGAGGATGAATGGCCAATTTTAGAAACCCTAGAAGACTATCTAGTTGATGTAGAACTATTTGAAGGGCGAGCAGAGGTCATCACTGCTAGAGATGAACTTATGGCGGTAAAGACTGTGTTGATAGAGGCAGGGTTTGCTGTTGAAAGTGCTGAGCTGGTACGCGTCCCCATGACAACGGTGGACGTGGACGAGGAGACGCATATGAAGAACATTGAGCTATACCAACGTTTTGAAGAGAATATGGATATCTCTTCGATTTACTGGAATCTTGCCTCTAATGAGGAATTTGAACAAAAATATTTCCAAGGGTAAGACGTTTCTACACTCTATGAATCACTTGATCCAACCTTTTCGTATTACGTTAGCGTCCACTATTCTACTAGTTGGATCCTTCGTGGTCGGTGCTCCATTCGATATGGCGTATGGTCAATCCTCTGTACTTAGGCCCTGGGTTCAGCCAGAAAAAGAAGCGAATGATCTCTACAATCAAGGGACCTATGATCAAGCAGCAGATGCCTACCGGGGATTGTTACAAAGGCAACCTGTGGATCAGGATAAACCCAATCAGACCCTACCAAAGCTTTGGTTTAACCTGGGCAACTCTTTGGCGCAATTAGGTGATACGGAGCAGGCCATCGAATCGTATGATGCCTTTAAAGAATCGGGAAGCACACTGGCTTTTGATCCGTTAGAATTGTCTAAAGCCGATTACAACAAAGGGACTTTGCTCGCTCAAGAAGACCCTGAAGCCGCGATTGATGCGCTCAAGCAAGCACTGAAAGCAAATCCTGGGGATTCTGACGCGAAGCATAACTTGGAAATGCTTCTGCAACAGCAGCAAGAGCAACAGAATCAACAGCAAAACGATCAGAATCAGGAACAGGATCAAAATCAAGATTCCCAAAATCAGGATCAAAACCCTGATCAAGAGCAAGACCAGCAAAACCAGAATCAAGATCAGAACCAAGACTCTCAAGATGACCAAAATGGTCAAAACCAGGATCCAAACCAACAAAATCAGCCACCACCACAGCAGCAACCCCAACAAGGTGAGGCACCGTCTATGCAACCACGAGAAGCAGAAGCCCTGTTGGATGCATTAGAACAAAAAGAGAAAGATCTCTTGCGTGAAATGAAAAAAGAGGCCAAGGAAGAGCAGCAACGTAAGGCCAAAGATTGGTAAGTGGCATGATGATGGTTGCATGGAATCCATGGGCTCATCATGTCCAACTCCACACAAAACTTGTTCGAGCTCTTCGAGGGTCTAAAATCCTAGGATGGATGTTTTGGTGTGTTGCACTTTCGATGATCCCTTTCATCTCAGCAACAGCACAAGGCCAGGAACCTGACGTACAGGCCACACTATCCAATACAATTATATACACAGGGGAGTCCTTTACATTATCGATCGAGATCAAGAACGGTGCATTTTCTAGCGCAGATTATCCACAAATCGGTCAAATTGATGGAGTTAGGATTCTTAACAGAGTACCCTCACGTTCTTCGAGTTACCAAATCATCAATGGAAACGCGTCCTCATCGCTGACGTACACGTATACGCTTATGGCTGAGAGGGAAGGCTCTTTTGAGATCCCCTCGTTAGATGTAATCATTGATGGAGAGACCTATACCACAGACCCACTCCCTTTTCAGGTGCAATCAGCTGCGTCTGGGGCCACCGCAGATGATGGATCGATCCCGGATATCTTTATTGAAATGGTGTTTGACGATGACACCCCTGTGTTGGGACAACAACTATTGGCAGAGGTTGTGCTTTACTTTCGAAGCGGTTTGGAGGTGCAGTCGTTTCAACCTCTAACTGGCTGGAGTGCGGATGGGCTTTGGAAGGAGGAATTAGAAGGACAAGCACAACCACGAGCAGAGGATGCACTCATCCAAGGTCAGCGATTTCGCAAGGCAACACTACTCAAGTTCCTTGTTTTTCCAACCAGAACAGGAACCTTGGTCGTAGACCCATTTCCAATGGTATTAGGCGTCCGATCTCAAGTATCAAGTCGCGATCCTTTTGGGAGCATTTTTGATAGCTTTGGGACAAATTTGAGACGGGTAACCTTGCAAACTGATGAGGTTGAGTTGAACGTTACGCGACCGACAAATCCACCCAATGTAGATGTTATACTGGATGCTGTGGGATCTTTCACCATCACTAGGAGTGCCTCCGCTCGTGAAGTACAGGTTGGAGAAGGAATTGAGGTAACAACAACCATCCAGGGTACAGGAAATCTTCCTCTTTTAACCCGTCCAGAATGGGACTATCCGGAAGATTGGCAAGAATACTCCCCTCAAGAGATGTCCGAGTTTCGTGCTCGTAATGAGCGAGTAGAAGGGCAAAAGAGCTTTACAGATCTAGTCGTTCCGTCTAGCTCGGGGAGAAGTGAACTCCCTGATGTGGACATAGCCTATTACAACCCCAGCACTGGCCGTTGGGATGTCACCTCTCTGCCTGCACTCACGTTGATCGCAAGAGATGCATTGCCACAAACACCTGTTCAGCTGTCAGAGGCAGCACGGCAGTTCCCTATGATGGGGGGAGCACCAACATGGACGCAAACGGTCTCTATCCCTACGTGGTTTTGGCAACAGGGTACCTGGGTTTCACGGGTTCTTGTTCCAACGTTGCTCGGCGTCGGCTTTTGGCTTACTGTAATCGTACGGCGAATACGAAATCAGCAAGAGCCCTCACGAAAACGTCATAGTGCAGCTCGAAGCTTATTGAAGGAGTGTGACTCTATCGAAAATGAGCTCTTCGGAGATTCTGGACGTCCATCCAATGAAGTACAGATGCATTACACTACATTAACGCAGCATATCATCGAATACCTCCGATTAAAGCTTCACCGGCCCACAGGCGCATTTACGCTGGCCGATGCGGAGAAACACCTGGCGTCTATCGATGTTGGAACTGAGTTTCGGGAGCGTTCTAATCAGGTTTTCAAACAAATCACACGAATGTCTTACTCCCCTTCAGCCACAGCCAGTCAGTTAAAGGATGACCTAATTGAGGTGCGTGAGTGGATAGATTTGGCCGAAGATTCGCTAAAAAGATTGAAGGAATCATGACCATTAGCCTCTTCTTTGCAGTCCTACTTCAAGTACAACTCCAAGCTGTGGATGTTCCTTCCGAAACGTCTGTAGCCATGCAACCTGCAGTCACACAACAGACGCATGAAGCAACATTTTCACAGGCGATTGAGTGGTATCGTGAAGGGGAAATTGTACAGTCCTATGAGGCACTTTCACAGATTGTAGTGGAAGGGGGGCAAGCACCGGAGCTTTTCTTCAATTTGGGAGTAGCTTCGAGTCGATTGGGTAGACTGGGTGAAGCCATGGGTTGGTTTCAGCTTGCCTCTGAACACCCTAGACTTGAAACGGAAGCCCAGGAAGCATTCACCTCTGTTCAAAATCAATTGCCCTTTACCATCCCAGTGCTTCCCAAAACGCCTTGGCAACAAGGATTTGAATCCCTCCAAGGATTATTCACCCCCAATGGGTGGTCATGGGTTTTATCTTTGGGATTATATCTTGTCGCCCTTGGGTTCGGCCTTCGTTGGTTCACCTCCCTGCCCACACGATTGACCACCATAGTCACCAGTATGGGCGCCCTAGCTGCTGTTATCGCTGCAGGGTTGTTATGGACAAGCTCCATCCATTACAATGAAACAGTGGTCGGATATATAACAACGGATTCCATAACACTGTATAACGAGCCGACGGTTGAAAATCCCAGTGAAACTATGGCTTATGAAGGTGTACAAGTCCAAGTGAGAATGAACGAGTTGCAAACCTTCCCTTCGACTAAACCTGAAGACGAGCAACGATTAGGCGAATCCAAGCTGGGCGAATGGCTACCTGTAACGCTGTCAAATGGATCTTCTGGATGGATACCAACCAAGGATGTTTTCCTTGCTGATACCCGTTATCTTGGCCTTTCTAGATAGTCTTGTATTCATTCATTAGTACATGGCACAGTACACCCTGTAAATAGATTAACCCCTGCATGGACGCACTCATTTCCTACTTAGACGCAAAAAAAGAGACCCATTTAGAAGCCCTCAAAGAGATCTTACGCGTACCAAGCGTGAGTACAAGTCCTGAGCATAAGGGTGATATTGATTCCTTAGCTGAACATCTTCGTACCCATTTAGAAGCCATTGGGATGGACTCTGCAACGGTGCACAAAACTCCAGGTAATCCCATTGTAACCGCAGAGTGGCTTCATGCTGAGGATGCCCCTACTGTGCTAATCTATGGACATTATGATGTCCAACCTGCCGACCCGTTAGAGCTTTGGGAAACGCCTCCATTCGAGCCCACCCAAAAGGGGGATCGTCTCTATGCAAGAGGGGCCAGCGATGACAAAGGTCAAAGCTTTATTCACGTGTGTGCCTTAGAAGCTTGGCTTGCCACTGAACAACGGTTACCGGTGAATGTAAAAATCTTGCTGGAAGGGGAAGAAGAAATTGGGTCCCCAAACCTTGTGCCGTTTCTAGAGGAGAACCAATCATGGTGCTCTTGTGATACAGTACTGGTATCTGATACAGCCATGTTTGGCAAAGATCAGCCTTCCATCACAGTAGGATTACGGGGTCTTGCCTATCTCGAAGTTCACGTTGAGGGTCCATCTCGTGATCTCCATTCAGGGGTTTATGGGGGTGCAGCACCCAACCCAGCAACCATATTAAGTGATCTATTATCCCAATGCATTGATTCAAAAACGGGGAAGGTTTTGATTCCTGGGTTTTATGATGACGTGTTGGAATTAACAAACGCTGAAGAAGAAGCTGTCCATGCATTGCCGTTTTCTCTGGATGCATATAAAGACGCGATTGGGATTCAGGACGTCGTTGGGGAAGCAGAGTATACGGTCCATGAACGAGTATCAAGTCGCCCTACATTTGATGTCAATGGACTTTGGGGTGGATATCAAGGTGAAGGGGCGAAAACTGTACTTCCAGCTACAGCTGGTGCAAAAGTGTCTATGCGACTCGTTCCAAACCAAGAGCCTACTGTGATTGCAGACAAATTCGAATCCTTCATTCATTCTATCGCACCTGACTCCGTTCGAGTAAACGTTATACACCACCATGGAGGAAGTCCTGTGGTCATGGATCTTACTTCTGATCCTATTCAAAAGGCAGCTCAGGCATTCAAAGAGGTCTACCAAAAAGATGTCTTTTTTACGCGAGAAGGGGGGTCCATCCCAATCATTGCTGACTTTAAGCGAGTACTCGGCGTGGACTCTGTGTTAATGGGCTTCGGATTGAATGAGGATGGCCTCCATTCACCCAATGAGAGCTTCTCAGTAGAGGATTTTTTCCGAGGAAGGGAGGTTTCCGCCCGATTCCTTGCCCATATGGCAACCAAGACGTCCTAAGATTAAATCTCTAGTTCGTACGTAATTGGGGCTTGCGTCTCAAAATCAAACAATGTCAAGCGTCGAAGATTGTAGACTCCAAGCCAGTACGTACGTAGTGCTTGAATGTACCCTCTCGTGGCTGAGTCTCTTTCGTTTTGAGCAATCAGTAGATTGGTAATGTCAATATTTCCAATGAGGTAACGGTTACGAGCTACTTGATAACGCCTTAAGGCAATGGTGTCAGATTGAGCAGCAATCTCGAGCTGTCGTTCTAATTGTAAGAACTCCATGACCGTATTTTGCACAGCCAATTCAAACTGAGCCTGACTGTATGCAATCTCATCCGCGACTTCTCTTTGCACATTACGTGCAGACTGAATTTCTGCTCTCGCCTTACCCCAATTAAATATTGGGATGTCAAATCCAAGGGTGATGAACTGTTGATCTAGTGGGTCATTATAAACATCACTGATATCCTCAGCAGTCTGATTAAATCCAACATTTGCGATAATGTTCGCAGAAAATGTGCTTTGTCTAACAGCCTGCTCCAATTGTCGGCGAGCATCAATCTCCTGAAGTGCATTGTTTAATGAAGTGCTATTATTTTGTTGGGCCATCGCCAAAGCCTTTCCAGCCGTCACATCAAGTCGAGGCAATTCATCCGGGATGCTCACATCAAAGTCGGCATCTGATGGGAGGCCTAATAACAGTCGAAAGTTTTTGATCTGTTGATCGTACTGTATTTGCGAGCTAGTGAGATTGGTTTCCGCATTACGAAGTGCTAACTCACTTTGGAGGAGGTCATTTTCTGCGATGGTCCCAATATTAAAACGACCCCTAGAAATATTATAGATGGAGTCATTTACAGCCACATTTGTCTGTGCGATATCAAGATTGATTTTGGCGAGTAATACATCAAAATATCGCTGAGTCACTGTGAATGATAGATCCTCAAGCTCTTCGACATACTGCTTTTCAGCAATGGTTAACCGAAGCGGTTCTAACCTGTTGCGCCATTTTAGTGCATTGTATTGGAATAAAGGTTGTCGATAGCTTACAACCAAAGGGGTCGAACTCCATAAATAGGTATTCTCATCACTAAAAATCCCCAGGCGTGTCATTCCACTTGCAATCGATACCGTTCCCCCAGTCCAAAGTAGATTTTGATTCACTCCTAGTTCCAAGCTAGCATTAGACTGCTTGGTGGCTATGAACTGAGTACTCCCATCGTCTGCCAGTCGCGTAGAGAGTCTACGGCTATAATTTGGCACATCACCACTTAAATCTAAGCTAGGTAGTAAATCTGCGCGGAATGATTTATACCGAAATTGACTAGCAACCAACGAATACTTAGCAGCTCGAGATAAAGGACTTTGCTCCAGGGCAAGTTGAATCGTCTCTTTTAGTTCAAAAACTTGAGCAGAGGTCCGTGAGTCAGATGGCGTTTCAGTAGATGATTCTGGCGACTCATCAGACGAGGCTTCTAGGTTTGTCTGGGCTTGTAATGCATATGGCACCCATAGGAAAAGTAGTGCAACAAAACAGGCAATCCAGCGGTTAGAGATCGATGCATTCAATTGCACCGTACTGGGAATACTCAACGTAGATTTCATAGGGTTACTCATATCTAAGTGCGACAACAACGTCTTGTTCTGAGGCTCTTTTTGCAGGGATATAGCCAAAAATGACCCCAATTAACGAAGCAACGCCAAATGAAATCAAAATTGATGCGAGCGTAACGATCGTCTGAATTCCTGCAAACCATTGAATCACCAAGCTGAGCACAATTCCGAGGACAATTCCAATGAACCCACCCACAAAACAAATCGTGAGAGCCTCGGTCAAAAATTGCATTCGAATGTCCTTTTGTTGCGCTCCCACAGCACGACGTACGCCAATCTCTCGATACCGCTCAATTACAGATGCAAGCATGATATTCATGATACCTATCCCCCCGACAATCAGCGAAATCGAAGCAATTGCAGCGAGTACAATATTGAAGATATTCTTGGTGCGCTGTTCTTGTTCCAACAATATCTCAGGCACAATAATCTCAAAATCGACCACATCATTATGACGACGTTGCAACATTCGAGACATAATTTCTGAGACGGCTACGCTGTATTGATTGTCTTCTACTCGGACAATCAGGCGATCAACTTCGTTGGTATTGCCATCACCACTGTTTACACCCGATGAGGCTGTGGACGTCGATATAGCAAATCCACGACCAAAAAACATGGTTGTTGAGCCACCGCCTCCACCGACATCGTCACCTGTAACAACGGATCGATTCCCATATCGCAACAAGACTGACGTTACAGGTGCATAAATATCCATGTTGTAATCTCGAATACCGAGATTTTCAATTTGCTGGCTCGAAATTCGCTTCTCTTCAAGCACACCAACCACGCGAAACCAGACTTTTCCTGCTTTGATCCGTCTTCCTATGGGGTCCTCGCCAGAAAAAAACTTGGCGCGTATGCCAGATCCAATGATAGCAACGGGTAACGATTGCTCTACCTGTGCATCCGTAAAGTTGTCCCCTAATTCGAATGCTGATTCATTGATCTCGAAGTATTCATCTGAAACCCCAATAATTTTACCCGTTCGCATTCTCCCGGCACGAATAATCTGTGTGTCGTAGATGATCTCTGGGGTAGCCGTTTCGACATATGGAATCGTACTTTGGATTGCTTCAAGATCTTGAAGGGTTAGGCCTGGTGAGAATTTTTTCGAGCCTGCTTCTGTAGTTGCATCTCCTCCCGTAGCCTCGACATCACCCTCTTTTTGTTCCACAACAGGCTGCACAATGATGTTGTTGGTGCCCAGTAGTTTCATTTGATCGAGCACCTCTTCTTGGGCACCGCGACCAATGGCAAGCATTGATATCACAGAGGCCACGCCAAAAATGATCCCAAGGGAGGTCAAAAAAGAGCGAAGCCGATTTTGCTTCATTGCCTCAATGGCAATGTCAAAGTTGTAGCCAAGATTTTGGAGATTCATGCCGTAACTCTAAGATCCTGAGCTATTAGACTGAACTTGAACACGACCCTGTCCTGCTCCACCTTGGCCGCCCTGGCCAGAACCCCCTCGGTTCATAAACACTCTTCGCAAGGAGTCTCGCTGCTCCGGGGTCATGTTTTGGAAATCCATACGCATCATTCCACCTTGACCCTGCCTAGATTGAGACTGGCGAGATTGTTGTTCTTGTTGACGTTGGAGTTCAGCCTGCTCAATCGCTCGAATTTCTTCAAGCACGTCCTCATCCAGTGGGACAAATTTGAGCCCTGATGTATCAAGAGGCATGGACATTAACATCTCGTCACCCTCTTCAACACCCGCTTTCACAACAACGTCATTCTCATTCATAGAGCCCAACCATACTTGATGACGCTCAACACCCAAACCGGCTTTCTTGTAGACCACATCAAGGCCGTTAAATTCAAATACGGTCTCTAGCGGAACATAGACAGCATCCACAATTTGCTCAATGGTAATGGCATTGGAGGTTGTCATGGAGGGGCGAAGTACTGAATCTGATTCATTGATCTCAATGACGACTTCAAACACTTTAGAATCGGAGTTTTGGCGTTGCTCTCCAATATTCGCCACTGAGGTCACTACCCCCGATAAGGCTTTTTCAGGGATCGCATCCAGACCTATTTCAACCAACTGGTTCACGCGAACCTTTTGTATGTCCACTTCATTGACATAGGTAATGGACTCCATGACAGAAAAATCAGGTAACTCAGCAATCACTGGGTTCCATGCACTCACACTACTACCCTCGGCAACCTTTGTCCCACCATTACGCGTGTAGATGACCATGCCATTTTCTGGTGCATAGACAGTAAACTCATCGATCACCTGTTGGATACGCTGTAAATCATTTTGTTCTTCAATGAGTTCAGTCTCCAACTCACGTAATCTCGCCTCTTCCTTTCGGACTCGGGTCACATAATTCTCACGCTCTTGCTGGAGCTGCCTTTTTGTTTGTTCATAAGCAATCTCCGCTTGACGTTGTACAGAAGGTGATTCATAAATCGATTGTTCAACGGCCAGTTGTCTCTCTTCAACTTGAAATTCGAGATTCTCGAGTGAGTTTCTTGCAGCAGATAATGTTAAGGAGCTGTCAAGTTGAGCCTGCTCAAACTGAGACTCCGCCTGTTGAACATTTAATTGGGCATCCTGGAGTCGAGTATTCGCTTCCGAGCGATCGAGCTCTGCAACAAACTGTCCACGCTGTACAACGGTACCCTCAGGGACGATTCGCTGGATATTGAAATTATACACGCGTACGTCTCGTGCATTACGTGGCCCCATAATTTGGGTAGAGTTTTTGGCTTGAAGCTCGCCCGTCGTATTGATAACGACCTCAAAAGGTCCTCGTTGGGCTTCAGCATAAATTTGAGTCGAGTCATCACCTGTTCGGCCAAGTGCAAACCATAAGATGCCAATAATGACGACTGCGCCACCAACAAGTAGTAAATTGCGATTTAATTTCATAGGGTGCTCTCTGTTTATAGAGTCTATTTTGGCTTGTTTTGACTGTCAACTAGTGTGACATTTGGCGTATGATTGACGATTTCATCATCATCAAAGAGACCGTATGCGATCACGATGACTTGATCTCCAATTTGGGTAAGACGAGCAGCCGCCCCATTTAAACAGCAAATACCAGAGCCTCTATCACCAGGAATCGTATAGGTTTCGAGACGGTGACCATTATTGATATTGAGGACTTGTACACGTTCATATGGAACAATTCCTGACTGATCAAGTAGATCTACATCCAATGTAATAGAGCCCTCGTAGTGAAGATTCGCATCAGTCACCGTTAATGGCTGGATTTTCGAATGAAAAAGAGTTCGTTTCATAATCTAATAGATCCTCAGGAACGTAGGCTACCCTACGTCATACGTTAATTAGGAGGTTATCAATGAGTCTTGTTTGCCCAACCCATCCAGCACCAGCAACCACAAATGGCTGCCCATCAGGGAAGGTCTTTGAAGGAGCCAACGTTGACACATTAAATACATCCAGATACTCTAAACGAAAACCAGCGTCAGAAAGTTGCGTTTCGAGTTGCTTTCGTTTCTTTTGGATGATTTCAGCAGGTTCTTTTGCTTCTACAGCTTCCTTGATTTGCTCCAGGGCGTTAAAAAGTGTAACTGCACGCTCTCTTTCTTGAGCATTGAGATAGCGATTTCGACTACTCAGAGCCAACCCATCAGCCTCTCGAACGGTTTCTACACAATGCATATGAATCGGCATGGCAAATTCATCCACCATTGCCTCTAATACACGGTATTGCTGAAAATCTTTTTGACCAAACCACGCTTCATCAGGCTGAATGAGCTGAAACAACCGCATAACGACATGACAAACCCCTTCAAAATGGCCCGGTCTATGAGGGCCACACATATAATCAATAAGGTTATTGGGCTGAAGGACAAATTGTTGATTAGAAAGCGCCATCTCTTCGGGATGTGGAGCGAAAAGAATCGACACACCCTCTTCTTCACATACCTTCTGATCTTGGGTTAAATCACGAGGATATCGATCAAAGTCTTCATTAGGGCCAAATTGCAATGGATTAACAAAAATGGTTGCAACTGTTGGACCTTCTGCCACTGCGTGTTTAAGTAATTCTCGGTGACCTTCATGCAACGCACCCATGGTAGGCACCAGTTGCCTAGATCTATTTGGGAATGCTTTTTGCTGAGCTAAAAGAGCTTCCTGAAGTGCGTCAATCGTGTGAATGATTTCCATGAGTCCCTAGAGAGCTAGGTTGGAACCAAAATAAAAAGTACGTCCAGAATCACTTAAAACGAACGATTCGGGTCAAACCCTTCAAGTAGTTGCTTAATCCGGTTCAAGAACGCTCCACCATGAGCACCGTCTATTGATCGGTGGTCATAACTCATCGATAGATACATCTGGTGACGTATTGCAATCACATCCCCATCAGACGTTTCCATAACAACAGGTCGTTTTTCAATGGCGCCTGTTCCAATGATAGCCACTTGAGGTTGATTGATAATTGGAGTACCCATCAGATTACCAACACTTCCATAGTTGGTCAACGTAATGGTCCCGCCAACCAGATCATCTGGACTGAGGGTTTTCGCTCTGGCCTTTGTTGCAAGATCAGCAATTGCATGGGCAAGTGCTGCTAGATTCTTGTCCTGTGCATGCTTGATCACAGGCACAATCAATCCACCTATACCCCCTTCTCCAAGAGCAACCGCTAACCCAAAGTTGATATTCTTTTTAACGTGTATCTCATCCCCAACGATTGAACTATTAATGAGTGGGAACTCTCGTATCGCCTGAATGATCGCTTCCACAAAAATAGGAGTAAACGTTAGCTTTGCCCCTGTTTGCTGGAGGAATCTATCCTTATTAGCAGCACGCCATTTCACAATCTGTGTGACGTCTACATCCGAGAACGTCGTAACGTGAGCCGATGTCTGCTTAGAGTTAACCATATGCTCTGCAATCATCTTACGCATACGGTCCATCTTGATAATCTCAATTTGTTGCTCAGGCGCCTTCACATTGAGTTGACCCGCATTGATAGACCCACTGCTAGATGAGGTGGCAGTAGATGGAGTCGCTGGAGTAGTAGGAACTGCGGCCTTGGCAGGAGCAGAAGCAGGTGCCCCTGGTCGAGACAATCCACCACCAGAGGCAGCGGGTGTTGCTGGCTGAGAAGTTCCGTCCGTTTGTGGTGGGCGAATGGATAAAAAGTTCAGCATATCCTTTTTCGTCAGGCGACCATCTTTACCCGTTCCTGGGATTTGATCAAGGGTTTCAACAGGGATACCCTCTTTTTCTGCTATTGAACGAACCAGTGGTGATAGAAATTTACCTGCTGGTGTGGTATTGGGTATTGGGCCTCCTTTTACAGGAGTTTCTGCACTTTCCGACGCTACAGGTTGTTGTGGTTTAGCAGCGGGGGCTTCTTGAGGGGCAGGAGCTGGTTTCGGCTCGGGAGCTGGTGCAGAAGCCGTAGAGGGCGCTGCCGATGCACCCGATCCCGCGGGGGCAAGTCGGGCAATCACTTGACCAACTTGAATGGTCTCACCTTCTTTTGCTAAGATGTCAGTCAAGACACCCGCTTCTGGGGAAGGGACCTCCGTGTCCACCTTATCGGTGGCTATTTCTAGAAGGGTCTCATCCACCTCTACCGTGTCGCCAATTGCTTTGCTCCAGCTTAATACCTCACCTTCCATCACAGATTCTCCCATTTGAGGCATCACAACTTCTATTGACTCCCCTGTCGCTTGAGGTGCCGCAACTGGAGTTGGTTCCGCTTTTGGAGCACTTTCAGCGGGAGCAGGTGTTTCAGGTGCTGTCTCCGAATCAGGGGCAGGGTCCGCAGCAGCTGGCGGTGCTTGTTTTGGTGCGGCCTCTGATGATGTGGGGGCAGTCGTTGCAGCGGCGCTTGCATCGGTTTCGATGATTGCGATAGGTTTGCCTACCTCTATGGTATCCCCTTCTTGTGCAAGTAGCTCTACAATGACACCCGCTTCTGGGGAGGGAACCTCCGTATCAACCTTGTCTGTGGCAATTTCTAAAAGAGTTTCATCGACCTCGACAGTGTCTCCCACTCCTTTCGACCATCCAATCACCTCACCTTCCATTACAGACTCGCCCATTTGGGGCATCATAATCTCAACTTTTGCCATTGTAAGCTTACTCGATTAAACGTTTGGACCGTACTAGTTAACGTATTGTATAAAATATGTGCGCTAATTTGCGAGAAGTACCACTAGAACTCACAAATCGACTTGATTTAAAAGTTCTCATTATTTGATATACTATCAAATATGTGCTATTGGTGTGTAACGAGTACGAATGATACCTTCTGAATCGTACACAAATGAACGTGTCAAATAGCACGTCTTGGACCCTAAATGTCTTTCACCCTATGAAGAACTGGCTCTATTTTATTGCTTTGACATGGTTTTTTACCCTGTTTTTACCTTGGTGGAGTCTTATTCTAGCAGGACTCATCATTGGGATTTGGCGACAACCATCTTGGGTCTTTCCAGTTGGTTTGTCCGTAGGTTTCATCGTGTGGACAGGCCAAAGCCTGATTACATCCATGCAAAACGAATTCATCTTGAGTGAGCGACTCTCCACCCTATTCACCGGGATTGAGGCGCCATGGGTATCTCTCATTCTCGCAGGACTAGTCGGCGGAATCTTAACTGCAAGCTCAGCTTGGTTTGGAAAAGAACTTCGGGGAAAAATCGCTCCATAATTGACATTTGTTGGTTGAGTGTATGACCAATTTTGTGTACATTTGATTTTATGCAAAGCTACAAGCGACCGACTTCCAAATCGTTCTCTTTCCCATCCGACGCGGGTTCCGTAGTCGGATTTTTTTTGGTTTTTTTTAGCATCCATCATCATTGCAAGTGTCTAGTTCACAATCACTTGCTTGACCCTCTACAGACTTATCGATATGACTAATACACCGAAACAGTATTCGGCAAGGCTTGCTCTTTCAGATGGCCTCATCTTTTATGGACATGCAATTGGTGTTCCAGGATCCGTGGGGGGTGAGTGTTGTTTCAACACAAGCATGACGGGATATCAGGAAATCTTTACGGACCCAAGCTACTTTGGCCAACTTATGGTCATGACCTATCCACATATTGGGAATTACGGTACCTCTGCTGAGGATGATGAGGCGGCAAAAGTGATGATCTCTGGATTAATCATTCGATCCTTTACAGAGCGTTACAGCAATCCGTCTGCGGATGCAAGCTTGCGTGAGTACATGGAAACACACCAGCTCACAGGTATTCAAGGCATCGATACACGCCAACTTGTGAAACATATTCGCGAAAAAGGGGTCATGAATGCTGTGATTTCAACCGAAAATGTATCCGATGAAGAGCTTGTTGCCAAGGCTAAGGAGTGGCCTTCCATGGCGGGGCTTGAGCTATCTCAACATGTGACACGTACTGAAGCGCAATCCTTTCCCGCAGAAGGTGAATCCGTGTATAAAGTGGCTGTTATGGATTATGGTGTCAAGAAAACAATCCTTGATCAATTACGTGCCAGAGGGTGTTCACTCCGAGTTTTTCCTGCACAAGCACCCCTTGAAGATGTGAAAGAATGGAATCCAGATGGTGTCTTTTTGAGTAATGGGCCTGGTGATCCAAATGCAACAGCTCCCTTTGCAGCCCCCATTCTCGAGTGGGCCAAAAAAGAGAGCAAACCATTATTTGGCATCTGCTTAGGCCATCAACTGATGGCTTTATCGGAAGGATGCGCCGTTGACAAGATGTTTGTAGGTCATCGTGGTGCAAATCAACCTGTGCAAAACCTTTCTACTAAGCTTGTGGAGATCACGACACAAAACCATGGTTTTGCTGTCAAAGAAGATGCTCACATCGAAAAAGTGGCTACTGTTACCCATAAAAATCTTAATGATGGCTCTATTGAGGGGCTACGCTTTAAAGATTTCACAGGATTTTGTATTCAATACCACCCAGAGGCATCACCGGGTCCACATGATAGTCGATATTTGTTTGACGAATTTGTCAAGGACCTCGCTGCATCATCCTAATTAAACCCGTAGTTAACCGCTTCAATCACCCAACTCCACCTGAGACTTTAACGCACCCTACCTCATGCCAAAACGCGACGATATCCATAAGATTCTGATTATAGGCTCTGGCCCTATTGTAATTGGACAAGCCTGTGAATTTGATTATTCAGGGACCCAAGCATGTAAATCTCTTCGCGAGGAAGGGTATGAAGTGGTTTTGATAAATAGTAATCCAGCGACCATCATGACAGATCCAATGATGGCGGATGCCATTTACCTCCAGCCCCTCACTCCAGCCTCAATCAAGGAAATTGTTGAGAAAGAACGCCCCGATGCTGTATTGCCAACAATGGGTGGTCAGACCGCCCTGAACCTAGCTCGTGAACTTTACCTTGATGGATACTGGGAGAAAGAAAATATCGCCGTCATCGGCGTTGATATGGATGCGGTAAATATCACGGAAGATCGTCAGCTATTCAGAAATTTGATGGAGGACATCGGCATCACGCAGTGCCGCAGCCGCACCGCCGAGTCATTGCTTGACGCCAAAGAGATTGTCGAAGAGCTTGGAGGCCTTCCCATTGTCATACGTCCATCCTTTACGCTCGGCGGCACCGGCGGCGGCATCGTCTGGACAGCCGATGAGCTCGAGCGCAAGGTGCTTCGCGGGCTTGAACTGAGTCCAGTGCATCAGGTCTTGATCGAAGAATCCATTGTGGGGTGGAAGGAATATGAGCTCGAGCTGCTGCGTGATGCAAATGACAATGTGGTGATTATCTGTTCTATCGAAAACGTTGATCCTATGGGGGTTCATACTGGAGACTCCGTCACAGTTGCACCTACGCAGACCCTTCCAGACAAAACATATCAACGGCTCCGCGATGCAGCGATCAAAATGATGCGCTCGATAGGAACCTTTGCAGGTGGTTGTAATGTGCAGTTTGCCGTGAGTCCCGACAACGAAACATTGGTCGCCATTGAGATCAACCCAAGGGTAAGTCGTTCCTCAGCACTAGCATCAAAAGCTACTGGGTACCCGATTGCAAAAATTGCGACAAAGTTAGCCATTGGATATACATTAGACGAGCTTCCCAACCCCATTACAGGAGTTTCTTCTGCGTGTTTTGAGCCATCGATTGACTACGTTGTTGTCAAATCTCCCCGTTTTAATTTCGACAAGTTCCCTGGCGTAGATGAAACACTCTCTACTCAAATGAAGGCAGTGGGTGAGGCTATGGCCATTGGTCGAACATTTACGGAGGCACTAAACAAGGCGTGGCAGTCTCTAGAAATTGGTCGCGCCGGTTTAGGAGCAGATGGCTACGAGGAGCTTGATCCTCGAGAAGTGTCTCACCGTCTAAAGCACCCATTTTGGGATCGAACACTTCAAATTCGCAATGCGTGTAAGCTAGGAGCCTCCGTTGAAGAAATTCAAGATATCACCAAGTTTGATCCTTGGTTTATCTCGCAAATACAAACCTTGGTAACGCTTGAGAATAAAGCAGAGGGAAAAACACTTGAGACGATCACCTATGACGAGCTCCTAGAGCTCAAGCAGCATGGATTTTCTGACGTTCAAATTGCTTGGTTGCTAAGCAAAGGTGGCGACACTGTCCACGAAGATCAGGTTCGAGAGAAACGTAAAACCCAGAAACTGACCCCTGTTTTTAAGATGGTTGATACCTGTGCAGGAGAATTCCCTGCACAAACTCCATATTACTATTCAACCTATGAAGGGGAAAATGAGAGCGTCAAAACCGACCGTGAAAAGGTGGTGATTCTTGGGAGTGGACCCAACAGAATAGGTCAAGGCATTGAGTTTGATTATTCCTGTGTGCACGCCGTTTTGGCCGCAAAGGAGATGGGGTATGAGGCTATTATGATTAACTGCAATCCCGAAACAGTCTCTACCGATTTCGATGTTGCCGATAAACTCTACTTCGAACCTATTTTTTGGGAACGAGTGATGGATATTATCGATTTTGAGCAGCCCAAAGGGGTTATCCTTCAAGTGGGAGGACAAACAGCTCTTAAACTAGGCAAGCGATTTAAAGAAGCAGGTATCCACATCTTTGGAACAGAGTTTGAGTGGATTGATTTTGCAGAAGATCGAGGTGAATTCACCAAATTTTTGACCAAACTAGATATTCCTTTTCCAAAATATGGAGCTGCACGTAGCGTCGAAGATGCGATTACCATTGCCGAGGAGATTGGGTATCCGGTATTGATCCGTCCAAGCTACGTACTTGGTGGCCAAGGAATGCGGATTGCTGTCAAGGAAGATGAATTGCGTAGGTATGTGGATACCATTCTCAAAACACACCCAGAGAATGACTTTTTGATTGATCGATATTTAGAGCAAGCGGTTGAAGTCGATTTTGACTCTGTTTTTGATGGAGAGGAGCTTCACGAGAGTGGTATTATGCAGCACATTGAACCTGCAGGTGTCCATTCTGGTGATTCTACAGCCGTAATTCCAACCTACACTCTTAGTGATGGAGTTCTTTCGACACTTCGTGATTATCAAAAGCGTATCGCCAAAGCGATGAATATTGTTGGATTTCTGAATGTTCAATATGCGGTAAAAGGTGAAGATGTTTACGTCCTAGAAGCGAATCCACGCTCGACACGAACGATACCTTTCTTAGCCAAAGCTCACGATCGACCCGAAGCAATGGTGGGTGTTAAAGTGATGCTCGGTGCGAAGCTTAAGGAGTTTGATTTAACGTCTAAACTTGAGGGTTGGGCGATTAAAGAGCCTGTGTTCCCGTTCGATAAATTCCCCGAAGTCAAAAAAGAGCTTGGACCAGAAATGAAATCCACTGGTGAAAGCATCTATTTTATGGATAACTTTGAAGATGAGCACTTCCGGAAGCCTTACGAATTCAAAAATCTGTACTTAAGTAAATAATCGTTTGACTCGGGGTGTTCGGGATGTTTGAAACCCGATTGCTATGTCATTTCCTCCCCGCCATATTCTAGTCCTGTTCGGTGCTCCTTCTCCGGAGCACGAGGTCTCTATACTTACAGGGTTGCAGGTGGGACATGCCCTGCTGGAGCACCACACCCATGTATCTCTTGGGTATGTAGATAAGTCAGGGCAACTTTGGACTGGGGATCCGTTGTGGAACATCCATAGTTATACAAAGAAGATACTCCCAAAAGGGTGCATTCGTGCCCGGTTGCGTAAAGACGCTACCAAGGGGGGGATTTTGGTCCAAGAGCGAGCCAAAAAGGGGCTCTTTGGCGCATCAGATCTTGATATCGCATTGGATGTTGCTGTGTTAGCCTTTCATGGAGGAGATGGAGAAGGAGGGTCTTGGCAAGGCTATCTTGAATCACTAGCCATACCATTTGTAGGCTCAGGATCGATGAGTGCTTCTCTAGCCCAAGACAAATCAAAAGCACGTGCCATAGCAATGACTCATGCTACTCCAGAGTCCTTTTCCGTCGCAAAAGGGGTAACCCTGTCCGAAAAGGAGTGGATAACTGCTCCGGAATTGTGTGAGGAGAAGATCGTAGCCCTTGGTAAGGACGTTATTTTGAAGCCCGCTCGCTTGGGCAGTAGTATTGGCGTAGAACGTGTGACAACTACCTCAAATCAACTGAAAGAAGCTGTAGAACGAGGGTTTCAGTACGATGATCGTCTTGTTTTTGAAGAACGTCTATCCCCTATGATTGAAATCAATTGTTCTGTGCGTAAACGAGCGGATGGGTCTTACGAAGCCTCGGCTTGTGAGCAGCCGATAGCCTCCGATGGTGCCTTGAGTTTTGAGGACAAGTATATGAATCAGGATGGAGGAGCCACTGGAGCAAAATTTGGCACTTCTAGTGGGTCAAAACAGGGGTCTTTTGGACAAAAAGGGTTCTCGGCTGGTGCTAAACATAGTCATGAACAGGGGAAACTAGGGACCTCCAACGACATAGATGGCAGCGGCATGGCGTCACTAAAGCGACTTTTACCTGCGCCGATTGAACAGGCTTGGACTCAACGAATCCAAGAGGCGGCTGTAACTCTTGCAGAAGCGTTTGATACCTCGGGTGTAGTTCGATTTGACTTCATCCTAAAAACCACAAAAGAGGGGATGCTAAAAGAGCTTTACTTTAACGAATGCAATACCATTCCCGGGTCTCTCTCGTTCTATCTCTGGCAGGAATCTGGAGTATCCTTTCCTGAACTTTTAGACGATGCTATGGTCGTGGCGAAACAGGAGATGGGTGCCCGTATTGGTCGGCAAAAACCATTCGAATCAAACCTCTTGAAACAATATTCAGGCTCATGAGCGAACCGACGGTCATCACATTATTCGCCAAGCAAAGCAGAGCCAACTTTTGTGAGGTGTTACGTACGTTTTTAGAGTGGACGCAAAATCATGGCGTTCAAGTGCAGACTCATATCCCCCTCTCTGCTTTCGAGGTGGAGGATGGGGAGACCTTACGTGACCTTACTAAGGCATATGAATCGGTCACGCTGAGAGGTACACCAGAGGAAGCCTTGGAGGGGTCTACGCTCGTTTGCACAATCGGTGGCGACGGAACAATGTTGTTGGCCGCAAACTGGGTACGTGGAACCGGAATCCCCATTCTTGGTATTCATGCAGGCAATCTCGGTTTCTTGGCTCACATTCAAGCAAAAGAATTGGACAGCGCACTCCCACAGGTACTTCAAGGAAATGCCCACAAAGATCGCCGCTACTTTTTGGAAGCATCATTGCCTAATGGAGACAAAGCGTACGCACTCAACGAGTTTTCATTCACAAAAAAGGATCGAATCAATCTCATTGGGATTTCTGCCTCTTATGGTGGACGGCATGTCAATGATTATTGGGCCGACGGCCTACTTGTAGCCTCTCCAACTGGATCCACAGCCTATAATCTCTCCTCTGGAGGTCCAATTGTCTATCCTGGCACTCCAGTGATGGTCGTCACACCAATCAATCCACACACGCTTACAACTCGACCCTTGGTCTTACCTTCAGACACTGAGCTTGAACTTCACGTACAAGAGAAGCCTGATGAGTTGCTATTTTCCTATGATGGAGTACTCGAATCTCGTACTTTTGAATCGTCCATTTTTCGAGTAAAACAGTCGGATCAATGGGTGGAATTTCTCCGCTTGGAAGGGGATGATTACTTTGAGAATCTCCGAGATAAGCTCATGTGGGGAAAGGATCTTCGTAATCGATAAGTCAAAACCAAAAAAGACTCATGAAAGTAACCGTCGTTGGAGCAGGTGGAAATGTAGGATCTACCGTAGCACTTACCTTAGCACAGCGTGATATCGCAAAAGAAATCGTCCTCGTTGATATTGAACGTAAGGTCGATGATAAAACCTTTTATCCCTCCAAAGGTCGAGCATTAGACCAATGGGAATCCTCGCCAATTCATCTTTTTGATACCTACACCCGAGGCACGACGGACTACGCAGATACTGCTGGATCTGATGTTTGTGTGATCACGGCAGGCGTTCCTCGCAAACCAGGTATGAGTAGAGACGACTTGTTATCGATCAATGCCAAGATTGTGAGTTCGGTGACAAAGGAACTTGTAAAGCACTCACCAGACACAGTGATCATAGTTGTTTCTAACCCATTGGATGTCATGACCTATGTTTCTTATGCAAATAGTGGTCTTGACAGCAATCGTGTCGTTGGGATGGCGGGGATTTTAGATACCGCTCGCTATCGTTCGTTTATCGCTGAAGAGCTAAACGTCTCCCCTAAGGATATCCAAGCGCTTCTCATGGGAGGGCACGGAGACACTATGGTTCCACTGCCAAGATATACGACTGTAGCAGGTATTCCTGTAACACAGCTACTAGACGCTGACAAACTGGATGCCATTGTGGAGCGAACCAAAACTGGGGGTGGAGAAATTGTTGGTTTAATGGGCACCTCTGCATGGTATGCTCCAGGCGCTGCTGCTGCTCAAATGGTTGAAGCCATTTTGTTGGACCAAAATCGAATTTTCCCGTGCTGTGCAATGTTAAAAGGGGAGTATGGAGTCCATGATCTCTATGTTGGTGTTCCTGTGAAGTTAGGACACGGCGGGATCAAAGAAATTCTTGAAGTCGACCTCGACGACCAAGAAAAAGCATTGCTAGACGAATCCGTCGAGCATGTCAAGCGCGTGATGAGTGACTTTGAGTCACTAGACACGTCGTCTTAACCGTAAACGTAAAGCTTAGGCCTTACTACTTGCATCTAGACCTCATCTTTTCAGATGGGGTCTTTTTTTGTCTTATCTGCAGGTGTCTGAAGTGACAAAAAATCAAGGGCTGTGAACAGTGGTCTGTCGGCTGTATATCCATCCAACCACGAAAAGTGCTGCAGACACCCCTATCGTGAGCCAGAGTTTCATCAGATTTGATAGCTCACCAAACCATGCTTCTTGGATGGACATGGGTACGAGAAAAGCAGTCAAAAGCATCAAGACACCGACCCACCATGGGGTTGGGATAGGGTAAGCTGCCTGACTTCGCATTGACAGAACAAAAGCCATTACGCCATAGCTTGAGACGGTCGCAACCGCAGAACCCATCATGCCAATGGTGGGAACAAGTGCTGTGTTCATCGCAATGGTTACACCTGCCCCCATCACAGTAACCCACCCCAACGTCCTAGAAGAGCCTTTGAGATATATACCCACTGAACTATAGATATACCATCCATACAGTGCGTATGCCAGTAACAACCAAGGGACAACCTCGATCGCGGGGAGATAGGCAGGGTCTAGCAAAGAAAGTGTAGTCCCTGGAATCGTAATGCTTGCAATCTCTGTGGCAAAGGTCCCAACCCACAAAATAACCCAAGCACTGACGAGAGATAATCCTACATAAGCCCTTGCAAACAATGCAGGTGCCTCCTCTTGATCTCCGTGTCTCATAAAAAAGGGTTGCCAAGCAAGGCGAAACATTTGCACAACCAGCAACATAAACACAGATAGTTTGTACACACCATTATACAAACCTGCCACTGCCTCAGGAGTCATTCCAACACCATAGATTCGCTCCACATCACTGATAGACATGTTGGTCAGAAAAAAGCGATCCACCATTTCATTCATGATGTGTGCCAAGCCAGCTGGTAGAAGTGGCCATCCGAATGAGAGCGCCTTTTGTGCCCATCTAGGGTCCCAGGCTCCTTGAGAAAACGTTTCCCATGTGACAATCCAAGCAACAAATGCCATGACCGTTGATGCAATGGCATTACTCACAAACACAGCCTCCACTCCCATTCCTTGTCCCAAAAGCAGCCAAATATTTAGACCCACATTAAGGGCAACATGTAGAAGGCGTAAGGTTGCAAAAACCCTTGGGCGTTGAGTGACCCGTAGGTCTGCCATAGGGAGTACAGCGAGAGTGTCCATCCACAAAATCAGGGCAATCGATGGAATAATGATAGAAGTCACGTCCTCTGGGATACGCAGCCATTCAGATAGAGGTACCTGAATGCCAAACAAAAGAGATCCCAGCAGGGTTGCTACAACGAGCAACATCCACTGGCCTGATCGGAACACCTTTACGGCTTCATGACGAACAGTGGAGTACTTTATATAGGCTGATTCCATCCCCAAAGAAAACACCACTTGGGAGAAAGCAATCATTGCATAAACAAGCCCAATGGTGATATAAGATTCGGGCGCAAATACATTTGTGTGAACTGGGACAAGTAGGTAGTTAACAAAACGAGCAAAAACAGCACCCAACCCGTATAGAAGCGAGTCAGAGAGAAGAGACCGTAGCGTGAGGCCAGGCTTCGACATCATTTAAGAGCCTGAGAGTCCGCGCTCCAAGGCTAAGGCAACCGCCGCTTCCACTCCAAGGATATAACTGAGGGCTCCAAACCCAGCAATCGATCCATCCATGGCGGCACCTACAACACTAACATGACGCATTTGTTCACGTTTGGCAAGATTGGAAAGATGTACCTCGATTTTTGGAATCTTGACTAGTTCCAAGGCATCATGAATCGCTACCGAGGAGTGTGTATATCCACCAAAATTGGCTAGAATAGCATCAAAACCCTTGCCTTCTGATGCTTGAATGGCATCAATTAGAGCCCCTTCATGGTTCGATTGAATCCACTCGAACGAATGGTCAGGAAATCGATGCTTCATGTGCTCTTCTATTTCGGGAAGAGATTGGCCACCGTAATGAGAAGCATCACGCGTCTCAAGTAGATTTAAGTTGGGACCATTGAGTACTAGAATCTTCATACGCTTAGGGTTTGAGCATCGAGCATTGGCTCGCCACCTTGGCCAATTCCTCTTGGCTTGCAGCGGTGCCTAAAGAAAGGCTCATGGATTGACCCACTTCATAGATGGGGATGAGATGGATATGAGCATGCGGTACTTCCATCCCTTCAATCACGAGGCCAACGCGGATAGGGTGCAATGTTTCCTGAAGGTGATTTGCGACCGTTTTTGCAAATAGTGTGGTTTGTGAGAGTAGCTCATCAGACAAATCTGTCCATCGATCGATTTCTTTCTTTGGTACAACTAGAGTATGACCCTTTGCTACCGGTCTGATATCTAAAAACGCGAGATGGGTGTCATTTTCCGCGATTTTATGACTCGGAATTTCTCCTTGAATAATGCGAGTAAAAATAGATGCCATCGTATTTGAGACAAAAATGTGGAGCTTGTTTCCTTCATGATAGTCTGAAAGTACCCTCAAAATAAAGCTTATTTCATTTTTACTGTCTTATGAATTGATTTTCATCATGATTTCAGCGTATTTTTAATGTTTTCCATGAATTGGAATGTCAGAACCGGTAGCTCAGCTGGTAGAGCAACTGGCTTTTAACCAGTTGGTCGTGGGTTCGAGCCCCACCCGGTTCACAGACATAAGAATCTCTCTTGATTAACCTCTGCCGCTTGAACACGGCAGGGGTTATTTTTTTTAAGCCCCTTTTCCGTCGTACTTTCAACTTGTATAAACTTCATGTTATGGCGGAACTCCCCTCTGTATTGAATCCTCTTCGATGGAATCTGAAAAGACTACTTTGGGTCCTTCTTTCAGGAGGTCTAGTCTGGTTCCTTTTTTTTGATACATACAGTGTATTGTCTAGAATCCAATATGCCCAAGAGCGAAAGGCACTGGAACTAGAAATTGAACGTTTATCTCAACAGCTAGGTGAGTTGGAAGATCAAATTAATCGGCTTGAATCGGATCCAGCCTTGCTTGAACGAATCGCCCGTGAAGAGTATGGGATGAAAAAACCAGGTGAAGTGATTTATCGAACAGAGGAAACAAACACCTCATCTGAAAACAAACCCAGTGATGGGGCTCGTAATCCATGAGGGTCATATGATAGCTATTGGCATTGATTTAGGCGGAACAAATATCAAAGGTGCTCTAGTAAAACAGGGCGAAGGTATTCTTGACCAACTTAGCATACCAACTCAAGCAGATCAAGGAAGGGATCATGTATTGGATCGTGTCGCAACCTTGGTTCACGAATTGTCTCAAAAAACAGATCAAGAGGTGGATGCTGTTGGTATAGGGGTGCCAGGGATGGTGAATAGAGCTGGCGATATTGTAAGCTATCCACCAAACTTCCCCGGTTGGAAAGAGGAACCTGTTCCAGCCCTTCTTCAGGAACGAGTTCATCGCCCCTGTTTTATGGGAAATGATGCAAATCTTGCCGCACTAGGGTGTGCTAGGTTTGGGGTTGGGCTGGGTTATGACGACTTCATTATGATTACACTGGGTACCGGTGTGGGTGGAGGCATCATCATGGATCGGCATTTATACGTGGGTCCTCATGGATCAGCAGCTGAACTGGGCCATATTGTGATTAACTACCATGGTCCTTTGTCGAATAGTGATACTCGTGGGGGAATTGAAGCCTATCTAGGTCAACGTTTCTTGAGCAGATTTGCTGCGGATTTAATACGTCAACACCCAGAGAATCGACTTCAAAAATATGCACCCAACGATTTCGAAGGATTGGATCCATTGGCTTTGTATGAGGAAGCCGTACGAGGTAACGTACTAGCCATTGATATCCTGAAACAATCAGGGGAGAAACTTGGGTATGCAATTGTAAACTATATCCATGTATTGGATATCCGCACGATTGTTGTGAGTGGTGGTGTAGCTCGTGCAGGGGATTATTTGCTGGAACCTGCTCGAGAAACAGCTCGTAAATATCTCATGCCACCCTTTAGAGAAGGATTTGACATCTTGTATGAACCGCTAAGTAACGAGGCGGCCATGCTTGGTGCTGCGAGCTTAGCGATGGAATCATGCGATTGAGATGGCTCCTTTGGGGGAGTAAGGTTGGGTTCACCGTGCTTTGGTTGCTGTTTGAGTTCCACCATGCACATGCCCAACAATTTCAGCGACCAACCTCTGACATCACAAGTGGTCAATTCGCTCGATCCGGAGCCGCGAGTAGAGGGACTGCCTCACCACAACTTGGACAACAACGAAGTACCATTGAGGGTCTCAAGCCAATCCTTAGCTTCGATGCACGAGATTCCTTGATCTTGACCCTTAGTGACTCCACTCGTATTGGAACCTTATTTGGTCAAGCCAATGCGAATCATGAGAAGGGGTTGCTCACAGCTGGCCAAGTTTCGCTATACCTCCATAAGGATGAGTTAGAAGCCACCCCTGGGGCCGATTCAACCTCTGAAGCAGTTCCACTATTGCGCCGTCCCAATGACCAACAAGAGTTACAAAGTCGACGGATCCTTTTTAATGTTGAAACAGGAAAGGGGAAGTTTGAGGCAGCTCAAATTCAAGTTCAACAAGGCACCTTGCGAGGTGAAGCCATTAAGAACATCAGTGAAAGTGTCGTTTTTATTGAAGATGGACGATACTCGACATGTCCTCCAGACCACATGACCTATTACATTCGTGCAAACAGACTCAAGGTGGTCGACCAAGAAGAAATCTTCTTTACGAATGCTCGGTTATTTGTCTTGGATATCCCTTACCCCCTGCCTATCCCTTTTGGGTACATTCCAGCCAGTCCAGAATCTCGCCGGTCTGGATTACTCCAGCCAACATTTGTCGTTCAAAATTCCTCGAGACGTGGATTGGGACTGCAACAAGTGGGATGGTTTCAAGTATTTAACGAGTACCTAACTGGCCAACTTTCAGGGGATCTTTACACATCCGGCACCTATTTTTTGCAAGGGCAAGCGCAAGCGACCGTAACCGATAAGTTTAGTAGTAGTCTCACGCTCGGGTACTCTAGAGAGCAAGGGATGGAGCCCACAGATCCAGGATTCGCAGAGAATGTCAGTCGCCGCATCGCTCTTTCACACCGACAAACGCTCTCTCCGTACTCAAGTGTGAATGCTGCCATTAACTTTGCTAGCTCCAATTACTTTCAGCGAAATTCGTACAACATTGACGAACGGGCGTCCACCAATTCAAATTCAAGACTCGCCTATCAATATCGCGACCCCGAGAATCGGTTCAATTTCAATACAAATCTAGCGATTTCTCAACGCTTTCAGGATAATGCAACCAGCTTAACAGGACCAAGTGCCTCTTTTTCGCTTCGTTCTTTTGCTCCTTTTGCCCCTGAGGGAGGGCAAGGTGGACGCACAACCGGAGGTCGAGAGTCGACGTGGAGAGATCGTTTCTTAGTCACCTATTCCAACACCTTTAACTCTCGGTTTAGTTACCAGCCCTTGGAGTCCATCGATGCTCCTGATTCATGGACCCAAGCAGTGTTCGACCCAGTCACCTACCGTGAGAATACCGGCAAGGAAACAACCCCATGGCAAATGGGTTTGCGACAAAACCTATCATTGTCTCTTGGTCAATTATTGCCTAGTCAATTTCTGCAGCTTAATGGATCCGTCAACTTAACCGAAGTGTGGGTGCCCATGACGGTTCGTAAATCCTATAATGCGGAAACGCAAACCATCGAGACGTCTGAAGTGCCTGGGTTTGCTGCCGGTCATCAAGGGAGTGCAAGTCTCTCCCTAAACACAACGCTATATGGGATGGCCGATTGGAAAATCGGCTCATTAGAGGGTTTTAGACACACCCTAAAACCAGCAGTATCCATGTCAATCAGCCCTGACTTCCAGAATGAAGCATGGGGGATGACACGAACCGTAGAAACTCCTAACGGGCCTCAAACCTACTCTATTTTTGAAAATAGTATCTACCCAGTCTATGCCAGTGGTAAGCAATGGTCACTTGCATATAGTATTCAAAATACGTTCGAGACAAAGCAGGTCAAACGTGACTCTACGGGAGAGGAAAAAACCAAAATCCTACGTTTGATTGATCAACTCTCCTTTACAGGATCGTACAATTTGGCTCTTGACTCCTTACGCTTATCCCCTCTATCTGTTCGCCTCACGAGTCGAGCTGTTCCAAATATTAGTCTGCAAGCATCTGCGAGTTATCGTTTTTATGGAGTTAACGACGCGGGTCAACCCATCAACGAATGGGTCTATCGCTCAACGGGCAAACTTTTGCAGCCAACACGATTCCGCCTGAGCGCAAGTACTCGAATTCGAGGAGGTGCAAGAGGCGCAACGGTGGAATCAGCTCCGTACCTTCCTTACAATCCTGCAGATCTTAGCTACTTCAATCCTTATGAACCTATTTTAGACCCCATCACGCCATACCCACTCAACGCACCGTGGTCTGTAAATCTTAGTTTCAGTTACTCCTGGGTGTGGCAAAACAATGCTCCTGCCCGAAAAACAGCCATATTAAATGCACGAAGCATCCAATTTCAATTGTCAGATCGCTGGAATGTGTCTACGCAGCTTGGGTACGACTTTATTCGAAAGGAACTCACACCTTCTCAATTCTCCCTCAACCGAAGAATGGAGTGTTGGAATCTCTCGATGCAGTTTAATCCCTTTGGGGATTTCACCTATTACTTCTTCCGTTTGAATGTCGATGCTGGCCAGTTGCAGAATCTCTTCCAAAAGCTTCCAGTCTTGAATAATCTAGAGCGGAGTTCTTCCCCTTACGGAAGACGCTTTTGAACATGAACAACGGTCTTGGTGATGATATCGAACTCGATATTCACCATATCTCCCTCTTTGAGCGTGGCAAAACAGGTGTGATCCCATGTGTACGGAATAATGGTGATCATGAATCGAGGCCCCTCTACTCGGGCAAGCGTTAAGCTCACACCATCGATTGTAATACTACCTCTTGGTACAACATAGTCGACCATCTCTTGAGATACCTCAAACCAGACATGTCGATTTTCCTGATCGATCTCGATGGAGGATACCTTACCAACACCATCCACATGACCTTGGACAAAATGGCCACTCAATCCTTGATCAAGTCGTAGTGATCGTTCCAAATTAAGAGACTGCCCTTTTTCCCATGACCCCAATGTGGTTTTGGAGAGTGTCTCTGCCACAACATTCACATCAAAGGTCTTTTCATCGTGTGAAACAACCGTCAAACACACTCCTTGGACTGCAATGGATTCATCCACTTCGAGTTCAGGTGCCCATTCGGTGGCAATGCGAAACGTAGTGACACCGTTGGACTCGCGAAGGTCTTCAAGGGTACCCAATGTTTTAATGATGCCTGTAAACATGCTAGAATCTATAGGTTGTGAGAGTGTCCTGCCCGAACGTTTCTGTGGTGACAAAACGGGTGGGTAATCGACCCTTGCCTCCATTGTCTTCCACAACATGTTTTCCCCAAACGGAGGGATCCACTGCTTTCATTCCTTTGCCAAATAGGATTGGAGCGGTAAATACATCGATTTGGTCCACAAGGTTTTCACGAAGAAAGCTAGCCGACAATGTTGGCCCCGCCTCAACCATCACCGAGGTAATGTTTTGCTCAGCAAGAGCGCGCAAAACATGACGCAGGGAACAGTGACCTTGGTCATCTTGCTCCACCGAAAGACGGATTCCATTAAACGGATGACTGCTTAGAAGTTCTAACATAGGGTCAACACTGGGCTGTCCAGACTGAGCTGATTGGGCAGTAATCCAAATCGTTTTGTCACTAAACTCATCTTGAAAAACTTGAGCTGTTGGAGGAAGTGTTCCCTTGGAGTCAAGGATGACACGACGAGGTTGACGACCCTCTACATGACGGACCGTTAAACGTGGGTTGTCCGCAAGAACGGTAGAGGACCCCACAAGCACCGCATCCACTTCACTGCGCCATTGGTGAACCAATCGCCGCGATTCTTTGCCAGAAATCCATTGCGAGTTCCCTTCATGATCTGCACTAAAGCCGTCCAAGGTTTGGGCCCACTTGAGTTGGACATAGGGTAGCCCTGTCTCGATCCAGTGGAGAAAGGCTCGATTTTGTTCCTCCGCTTCTCCCTTACAAACGCCAATCTCAACTTCGATTCCCTGGGCTTTTAGCCAGGCAGCTCCTCCTCCTGAGACATGGGGATTTGGGTCTTGAAGAGCAATGACCACCCTTGATAGTCCCGACTCCGCAAGAGCAGGAGCACAAGGTGGTGTCTTGCCCTGGTGCGTACAGGGTTCTAAGGTCACATAGGCCGTGGCACCTTGAAGTGAGTCGGAATCTTGAACAGAGGCAAGCGCATTCGCTTCTGCATGGGCATCTCCAAAACGTAGGTGTGCCCCCTCGCCAATCACTTCTCCATCACGATCGACAAGAACACAACCCACCAACGGGTTGGGTGACACAAACCCACGCCCCTGCTCTGCAAGTCTAAGGGCTCGCGTCATCCATTGGGTATCGACAGAGCGATCACTGGATGACGGCGTGGACATTATTGTAATACAGCGTCTCGGAAGTCTTTAACGGACGCTTCGTTTTGAAGTTCAGCAGAGAGGATTTGGCTAAAGATATTGCCACGCGTTTGACGCAGTACTTCCTTATACCCTTCGATTTCTTCGATTGGGAGGCTTTCTGGCGTAGCGACAGATTTGTCAACCACACGAGCAATGTAGGCAGCCGACTCTCCTTCAAGCACAGGAGTCGTTGACCCTTCATCTGTTGCTGCAATAGCACCAATCAGGGCTGGCTCTCGTCCAACGGAGCCTAACACTACTGAAGAAAAACGGACGTTTTCACTCTCAATAAACTCAATGACATCATCATCTGTTAGATTTTCAAATCCGCTCGCGGCAAACGCTGCCTCAAGTCTTTGAGCTGCCAATGCTTTTTTCTTCTCTAAACGAACTCTTGAAACGACTTGAGGGCGAACCTCCTCAAGAGGCAAGTATCCTTCTTCAATTTTTCGGTCAAGTTTCATCACGATAAACTGATCTTGAAGCTCAACAACCTCACTAATTTCACCGTCTCTCATCCCTTGAAGCATGGTAGGAATTTGAATGGATTGCCCAATTCCAGGGACGACAGCAGCGTTCGGCGTTGCAACCGAAAAACCGACTTGATAGCCACGAGAGGCAGCTTCTTGGTCAAAGTCGCTATCTAATGCAAAGAATTGGAAATCTTCCGCCTCTTCAAGAACGTCTACCACAGTAGTAAGCTGATCCGGTTCAACTGTGTAGGTTAAGACGCCAAATTTTACTTCATCACCGCGACGATCGATTACTTTAAAGACGTATGGGTTGCCACGAATGGTGATGACATCAGAAACCTCTCCAACAGCCAAGTCCTTCACGATCTCAAAGTCTTCACGAAGGTCATCCTCGTCGACCCAAACCCCTCTGTAAGGGATTTCTGTCTGGAAGTTGTTCAAGAATGTTGAGTCATTATCGGTCGTTGCGAACTCCTCTGCCAACAGAGCAACTTCATCAAAAATTCGGGCTGTATCCTCTGCCGTGGCAAAGATTGGGAAAGAGACATAGCTAAATTCGTAGGATTCATCCCGCTCAAATAGGGAGCGGTTATCATCATACCACTGCTTCACCTCACGATCTGTGGGTTCAGCATCTGCATCAGAAATCGCAGCATATGGCATTCTCAATAGCTCAACATCGGCAGTCGAACGATCCAAAGCCAATTGACGACGAGCTTCAGCATCTGTCGTTCTATTCGATGAGGCCAAGAAATTGGTCACTTTTTGCTGACGTCGTTTCTCCTTGAGTTGTTGCTCTATAGAAATCCACACTTGACTATTCTCTGGCGCATCAATGGCTGCTTGAAGTGCCGCACGATCAATCTGTCCGTTGTCGTCGGCAAATTGCTGACGAATAAATGCATCTGGATTTGGGCCAACAATCATATTGACCAATTCCTCTTCGGTTACCGTGATTCCAACCTCTTCCATTTTCTTTTGAAAGACCAATCCAGTCACAATTTCATCCCATGCTTGTTGCTCATAGGCAGCGCGTATTTCTGGGGTTACTTCAGTGGTAAACCGCTGATTGTGCTGAGTCAGTAAAAAACTCACACGGGCATTATACTGTTCAAAGGTAATGGACTCCCCGTCCACTTCACCCAATTGGCGTGGCCCTGCACTCAGCGCATCAAATACTTGCGTATCTGCTAGCACCCATAGCAAACCAAATGAGATGATCAGAAGCCAAAGAATGGCTCCAGTACTATTTCTTAATCTTTCCATTACGCCCATGGCGCGATTCCTCTACACATTAATGATGATTGAAGCGAACATTGAATATACCAAGTCCGCTAGAACAATCGAAACAGTCTTAAGTGTCGTAAATAACGCTTTGGATCTTCATTGACTCCACGCGTGAGGGTTTTGAGCTCGGCAGAAAGGCTATCTAACTCTTGATAGAGCGAAGGGTCATTGAGCATTAACCCAAGGGACCCTTCTCCCTGGTCCATCTTTGTGAGGATAGAGTTAAGTGTAATGACAGCTTCGTTAAGCTCTTGAGAGGTTGACTCAAGTTCTTGTAAGGTCGCTTCAAGCTGAGTCATGGTGGTTTGAACTTGATCACGATTATCGGTCGCTAAAGTGTCAAGTTGAGCCATCAACGAACGAGCAGATTCAATGGTCGCATCGACGTCCGATTTCTTTCCTTCAAGAATTGCAGCAAGTTCTTCGGTGGAGCGTTCAACATTTTGGATACTCGCTTGAAACGATGCTTGGGTCGTATCATTTAACAATCCTGCTAGTCCTTGTGACGCCCCTTGAATCCCTTCAAACGCACCTGAAGCCCCTTGTGTGAGGGATTGAGTGTCTTCGGCAGTCACCGATTCTAGCACTGATATTGCATAGACTCCTTCGATTCGTCCGCCAGAGGGAATCAAGTCCGGTGAGGAACCGGCTCGAATATGTATCCCCTTGCTATCTACCAAACTTGTCGCTGTGATCACTCCGACCGATCCTTGTGGAAGCTGTCGCCCATTATCCAGAGACATCACGACCCGGATGGAATCAGACTCCGTAAGTGAAACACTTCTAACTGACCCGATTTTTACCCCACGTAGATAGACCAAACTTCCAGCATTGAGCCCATCGACACGATCCACAATCATCTCAACCTCGGTATCAAGGCTCAAAAGGGGGTTATCTTGCATGATTCGAAATCCAACCCACGTCACAAAGGCCGCAAGGATGACGATAAACCCAATTTTAAATTCATTTGATAGTGTCATAATCAATCACTCGTCTGGTCAACCCTGAAATTTCGTTACGCCAATGAGTACTCACTTGCACGGACAAAATCCCGAAGTGGTCCATCATTGCTTTGTTTCAATTGCTCGACCGTACCCATCCAATGTAAGGCTTGATCGTGAAGAAATACGACCCGATCCGCAATTTTTAACACACTGTGCATGTCATGAGTAATGACAATGCTTGTAACATTCAATGATTCCGATAACGCCACAATCAAGTCATTAATTTCATCTGACGTTTGTGGATCGAGACCTGAGGTGGGTTCATCGTACATCAAGACCTCAGGATTCAGAATAATCGCACGTGCAAGCCCTACCCGTTTGCGCATCCCTCCCGACAACTCTGCGGTAGACCTCTCTGCAGCGTGTGCTAGCGATACTCTCTCTAGTGCTTCCATCACACGGTCCCGAATCTCTGCATCCGATAGGGTAGTAAACACCCTTAATGGAAACGCAATGTTCTCATAGGTTGAGATAGAATCAAACAAGGCACCCCCTTGAAATAATATGCCAAAACGCTGTCGAATTTGACGAAGGCCTACATAATCCAACTCAAAAATGTTGACGCCATCCACCAATACATCCCCCGATGTAGGGGTCAATAACGCATTAAAATGCTTTAAGAGTACAGATTTACCACATCCAGAGCGACCAATCACTGCGAGAGTTTCACCCTTATACACATCCAGATTTACATCATTCCAAACCACCGTAGATCCAAAGGATTTCGATAATCCCCTAACCTGAATGAGTGTCTTCTCAGAAGGTGTTTCTGCAGGGGAATTTGCGTCAAGAGTTGGATTCATGGGTTTCATAGGCCTACAGCAATAAAGATGCGAGTACAAAGTCAGCGACCAAAATGTACATACAGCTCAATACTGTGGCTTGAGTCGTACTTTGCCCAACACCCTCAGCACCACCAGTGGCGTAATACCCTTTGTAACATGAAATGGAGGTAATGATAAACCCAAAAACGATCGATTTAATCATTCCAAATAGTACATCCCAGGGGAAAAAGAACATGCGAGCCCCTTTCATAAACTCAAATGCAGGTAGGGTGTCGGTAAGAACCCCCGTAAGCAGCCCTCCTGTGAGGCCCGTTGCGGCTGCAACGACATAGAGGACAGGAAACATCAACATTCCGGCTAGTATGCGGGGTACCACCAAAAAACTTACAGAATTAAGCCCCATAGATTCTAGCGCGTCAATTTGCTCACTCACTCTCATCGTACCCAATTCCGTTGCAATTCGTGCGCCTACTTTACCAGCAAGAACCAGACTAGAGATGACAGCAGATAATTCGATCAGTAACGATTGCGTGACAATGGAGCCAATGATGGACGAGGCAATAAACGCATTGCCTAACTGATAGGCCGTTTGGATGGTCATTACTGCCCCCGTAAAGACGCCCGTCAATAGGATGATCGGAATGGACTCATACCCAATCTTCACAAACTCTTGAAAAAGGTTCATCCGATAAGGGGTCGATTCAAGACTGGAACGCATCGCCTGATAGAGAAGCGTACCATATAAACCGAATTCGTGGAAGAGGGTGAATCGCATGTGAGGAGGTTGGGAATACAGTATATTATAATGAGAATTCACTAGAAAATTGGAGATGATTCGAGCCGTTTTCATGCAGGCCTTCATTGTGGGAATCGTAGCATTGTTGGGTATAACCCACGCTGCTGGACAATCAATGAGTGCCTACCGGTCTCTCGAATTACGCATGGATTCTCGCATGCAAGCCCTTGGAGGTGCACATGCTGTCCAGTTAGACCCAACGATTTCGAGCGCTTGGGTCAATCCCGCATTGCTAGCTGGAGTGGCGGGCTCATTTGAGCAACGTCCATTCAGCTCTGCGATATCGCTGTACCCTGCCACCATTCGGCAATTTCAATCCTCTGTGGCAGGAGAGCGAACCGTTGTAGGAAACCCTGTGCGTTGGAATGCGACCATTGGATGCCTTTGCTACGGAGAAATTGAAAAACGGGATGAGCGAGGTCAAACTACAGGCACCTATCGAAACTATGACATGGATGGAACCTTCACTCTAGCAATGCAGGTGCGAGAGCAGTGGATGATAGGAGGTGCTATTACGGTCATGGGATCCTCTATCGGGACAACCACCTCTTCATTACTCGCCTTTCGAGTAGGTGTCATCTGGTCTTCACCTACAAGCCCCCTACAAGTGGGCGCTACGCTTCGAAACATAGGGGTTGCTATTACTCCCTATGAGGATGTTCGGGAGCCATTACCCTTCCGCACCTCCGTAGGGATCACCTACAAACCAACGTACTTTCCGGCCCGGTTGTCCCTAACGACAGACATCCAGCCGCGCGATGGCGTTGTTCTTGATAAAACCTCTGTAGCCACCTTCTTAGGAGGGGCAGAATTCCTACTTTCCGAACGCCTGACCTTTCGGCTAGGGTATCACCATGGAGATCAATACTCTTTACAGACGGCTCGTCGTCTTGATGCTTCAGGACTTCGATTTGGTGTAGGGTTTGGGTTCCAAGACTCAGAGGTTGATATTACGATTGCCTCATGGGGTCGACTCGGAAGTGTCGTACATTTGCAGTACGCTCTTCCTTTAAAAACTCTTTTGCCACGATAAAATTAGACTTCAGCATATGATTCGTTATCTCACCGCCGGTGAATCTCATGGAAAACAACTCACAGGTATTGTTGAAGGGGTTCCGGCAGGTCTCACTTTATCAAGAGAGAGTATTGATCTACATATGGCTCGTCGACAAAAGGGGTATGGAAGAGGTGGACGAATGGCCTTTGAACATGATCATATTGAATTCACATCAGGGGTTCGATTTGGATTAACGATAGGCGGTCCCATCACCCTTCACCTTGCCAACCGTGCTTACGAAAAAGATGACTCAAACTGGCCCCATGTGATGTCGGTGGACCCTGTGGAAGGACAAGAAACGATTGACGATGTGACACTTCCACGTCCTGGGCATGCAGATTTAACGGGAGCCCAAAAATATGGGTTTGAGGATATTCGACCTGTGATTGAACGATCCAGTGCGCGAGAAACGGCTATGAGGGTTGCCTGCTGCAGTGTGGCAAGACAGTTTTTAGCAGAACTTGGGATTCAGATTGGTGGCCATATGGTCCGAATTGGCGAGGCAGGCTATGAGTCTTGGGAAGCCTCCCGAGAGGTTGCAGACGCCATGATCGCCAATGGCGCGGATCACCTACGTGAAGCTGCAGATGAGTCTGAAGTGCGGTGCCTGGATGCATCCATTTCCAGTGCAATGGTTGATCACATCAAAGTGATTCGCAAAGCAGGATCTTCGCTAGGAGGAGTCTACGAAATCGTTGTGACTGGACTACCTGCTGGGCTTGGAAGTTATGTGCACTGGGATCGAAAACTGGATGGGCTTTTGGCACAAGCAATCATGGGGACCCAAGCTATGAAGGGGGTCGAAATTGGCCTCGGGTTTGAAAGTGGAGCACGACGGGGTCATGATGTTCACGATGCCATTGGACATGATGGTGCACAATTTAGACGCCAAACCAATCGTTCTGGAGGCATAGAGGGAGGGATGACAACTGGAGAGCCATTGATACTCAGGGGGGTCATGAAACCTATCCCAACGTTATTAAAACCACTTCCTACCGCTGATTTGAAGACAAAAAAAGAGCAAGAAACAAGGTATGAACGTTCAGATGTGTGTGCTGCACCTAGGGCGATTGTCGTTGCAGAATCTGTGATTGCACCTGTGCTTGCAAATGCCATTTTAGAGAAGTTTGGTGGGGATTCCATGGATGAAATCAAGGAGCGCTGGACAACACGGTAATGAAGATTACATGCTTTAAAAACTGGTCTTTTTGGGTGCTTTTAGGTGGATTTTTCTTGTTGCCAGGGATTTCTTCGGCACAAACACATGTCGTCCAAAAAGGGGAGACTCTATACTCTCTTGCACGCAATTACGCCGTAGACATTGACTCCGTTTTATCGTGGAATCAACTTGAGAGCTCAGCTCTACGTATTGGGCAGGTCCTGGTTTTTGAAGCACCTGATCATGGTGATGCGGTCACAACTGAAAACGCACCACTTGGGCAACCTGCCGAATTAGACCCTACGGGCACAATGGATGCCCCTTCAACTCCCCAAACATCCACATCTACAGAGCCAGAACTACCAGAAGGGTTATTCTATAATCCTGCCCCCGTTCCTATGACACTCACTCATATTGTGCGTAGTGGAGATACACTCTACGATTTAGCGGAAGCTTATGGGGTCACGATATCGTCTATTCGAGCGCTTAATCGACTCTCGAGTAATACCCTATCCATTGGTCAAAGACTCACGATTAAACAACTTCAACCTATCCCAGCCGTTCAAAAAGGGGATGGATCTACGTCTGCTCAGGGTAGATTTATGAGCACTCAGTTTCCTTCATCTACGTCGTTGGATGTGTTTCTGGAACGATATGACATGACTCGCCAAGAATTTGAGCGTCTAAATCGCGGGCTCGACCTTCAGAACATCCCTTCAGGTACAGAAGTTGTCGTCTTAGCGCCTCCAAGCCGTGTATTCCAAAATCCTTATGTACCTGCAGGACGGCTTTCAAACGCCACTAGCGCAGATGGAGATGCAGTGCAGAGTGGATCCCAAGTCTCTGTATTCCCATATGACGAGGAGCCTTTACAGCGAATTACTGCCTCTGGAGAGATTTACAACCCCGAGACATTTACTGCTGCGCATGCCGTTTTACCCTTTGGAACAATTGTCTTTATTCAAGATCCTGAGACCCAAATCGGTAGTTTCGTGCGCATAAATGACCGGATTATAGAGCCGGGCCTAAAAATATCGAAAGCCACTTGTGAATTGCTAGAGTGTTCAAGTGCAACAGAATCAACACTCTTCGACCTACAAATCATCTCCCAAAACTAACCCTGCGATTCTTTGGCTTCGGGTTGGCTTTTGCCTATGTTGAAGTATCGGGAAATTTCACAAAGAACTACGACAGGTTGTCGCACGGGATGGAACAATGGATGACATGGGAAGGGGACTCTTCCCAAAAGAAGAGCTAACCCCAGAGGAGCTTCAAAAGCAAAAGGAATTCAAAGAGGAGATTCTCCCTCACCTGGATTTGCTATATAATTTTGCTCTACGATTGACAACGGATCCAGCAGATGCAGAGGATCTCGTACAGGATACCATTGTAAAAGCATTTCGATTTTTTAGCAGCTTTGAAAAAGGAACCAATGCCAAAGCGTGGTTATACAGGATTCTAAAGAATTCTTACATCAATAATTATCGGCGTAAGAGTAAACGGCCCACTGAAGTCGATTTTGATGAAGTTGCCCCATTTTATGAGACCATTCGTGATGAGCGAGTTGAAAGTTCAGACATGCAAGAGAAAATGTTTGACGAGCTCATGGATGATGACGTCTCTGCCGCGCTTCAATCACTACCCGAGGATTTTCGCACAGTCGTGATGCTCTGCGATGTGGATGGATTTACGTATGAAGAGATCTCCAATATGTTGGATGTGCCGATAGGTACGATTCGTTCACGATTACACCGTGGCCGGAATCTCCTTCGAACTGCACTTATTGAGTATGCGAAACGACGTGGGTTTTACCCAGATTAATCGCAAGGAAGGGTGACTCGAAACGTCGTCCCTTTTCCCTTCTCCGACTCTGAAATGAAAATGGACCCGTTGTGGTACTCCTCGATAATACGTTTCGTGAGGGTTAGCCCAAGCCCCCATCCTCGTTTCTTAGTGCTAAATCCAGGACGGAATACCTCTTTCCAATCTTTTTTGTCTATCCCACTGCCATAATCCTTGAACTCAATTTGTACGCCAGATTTCACAGGTTTAAGTCGGATATCCATTTGGAACGTCCCCCCTTCTTTAGAGGCATCGAGTCCATTTTTCATCAAGTTCTCAAACGCCCACTGCATTAATTCTCGGTTGATCGGCGCTTCGAAATGAGCATCCTGTGCATTTGGGTCAACCTCCATCTGAATTGACGCCTCTTTTTTGGGGATTCTACGCTTAATGTACTCCATCGCGTATTCTAGCTCCCCTTTCAAGGATGTTGGGACTCGCTCTGGAGTCGATCCAATCTTATTAAACCGTTCAGCAATATGCTTGAGGCGATCTACATCTTGCGACATTTCATCAACATAGGCACTAGACTTGTCCTCTTTCATAAGAGCAAGCCATCCATAAAGTCCGCTAATTGGGGTGCCAAGTTGATGGGCTGCCTCTTTTGCCATACCTACCCAAAGATTTGATTGCTCTGATTGCATGATTGATTGATAACTCGCCCACCCTATGCCAAGCAGAATCAGAACAAAACCCAGCTGTAAAAAGGGGACAAACCGGACCAATTGGATATACTCACTCTCTCCATAGAGAACATATTGCGTCGTCATGGTAGAATCTTCAAGCCCAGCTGGGATTTGAATGGGGATGGCCGGGTTTAGTCGTCGTAGCTTCTCTACGGTTTCAGGGGTTTGATCCTCGGGGGAAACGAAACGTGAGGCAACGATTTCACCATCTTCGTCCACAACAAGCATAGGGATTCTCGTCCGCTCCTTGATAATGAGCTCAGAGGAGACAAAATCGAGCGCGGCTTGGGGATCACTTTCTACATTGGCATTGTTAAACTCAATCGCTTTTGCCCATAACTCAACATCTTCTTTTTCTTGTAGAAGAATTCGGTCAATAAGAAACTGATTCACCATCCAAGAGGCGCCTGCTAACACAAAGACCAACACGGTGATGAGCCATTTAAGGCGGGAGCGTGTCATGATGAGCCTAAAGTTTAGGCTGTCGCTTTACGCGGAGTTGTTTGAGGTTCACTCCCATCCGTGACCGTTTGCTCCGTAATGGTACACGTTGCAATGTCTGTTTTGGAGGGAATTTCGTACATCAAGTCCATCATAACACCCTCAAGCACAGATCGCAAGCCTCTAGCCCCAGTTTTTCGTGCCTTGGTCTTTTGAACAATGGCTCGCAAAGCATCCTCTTCAAAAAATAACTCGACACCTTCCATTCGAAAAAGCTTTTGATATTGCTTGACTAGGGCATTTTTGGGTTCCGTTAATACCGTTAGTAACGCTTCATCGGTAAGCTCTTCAAGCCCGCAGATCACAGGTAAACGCCCGACTAGTTCTGGAATTAATCCATACTGTTGTAAGTCTTCAGGCTGGATGTAATGAAAAATCTCAGGATTGGTCTTATCCATTACGGAGCCTTCTTCGGACTGAAACCCTATCGAACTCGTTGATAATCTTCGGGCAATAATCTCCTCAATACCGCTAAACGCACCTCCACAAATGAACAAAATATTGGTCGTGTCGAGCTGGATAAAGCTTTGTTCTGGGTGCTTGCGCCCTCCTTTTGGAGGAATATTCGCTGTGGTGCCTTCCAAGATTTTCAACAAGGCTTGTTGAACACCCTCTCCGGATACATCACGTGTGATAGATGGATTATCACTCTTACGAGCAACTTTATCTACCTCATCGATGTAGACAATGCCCATTTTGGCACGTTCCACATCATAGTCTGCTGCTTGGAGGAGGTTACTGAGAATACTCTCAACATCTTCCCCAACATAGCCTGCCTCCGTAAGAACCGTCGCATCCGCAATCGTGAATGGGACGTCAAGAAGATCTGCTAGCGTTTTAGCCAGTAATGTTTTCCCCGATCCCGTTGGCCCTAACAAAAGCATATTGCTCTTTTCTAGGCGCGTGTCATCTGTTGGGTCTAATGGGCTAAGAAGTCGTTTATAGTGATTGTATACAGCAACGGAAAGAGCTTTTTTTGGGTCTTCTTGACCTATCACGTATTGATCTAACTGCTCTTTTAGCTCTATTGGTTTGAGTAATCGTGGTTGAGGTTTTGACGCTTGAGTCGAGTCGATCTCCGTTGCGTCAGCTGCACTTCCTACATCCTCACTTAACGGCATGGACTGGGTGAAGGTGTCAAGCTGTTGTGAGGCTGAAACATCTTGAGTTGACGTATTCTCTTCCTGCTTGAGGATTGCATGAGCATCTTCGATACAACGATCACAGATGAAGACCTTGGGCCCTGCAATCATGTGCTTCACTTCGGTGCCAGATCGGCCACAAAACGAGCATGCTACAGGATTTTTTGGGTCTTGGTCACTCATGAAAATCTTATTTACGGTCCATTACGCGATCGATCAACCCGTAGTCAGCGGCTTCTTGTGCATCCATCCACTTGTTTCGGTCTGAATCGGCGATTACTTGCTCAATATCTTTGCCAGAGTGCTTTCCAAGAATTCCACTCAGGAGTTTCTTGAGTCGCAGAATTTCTTGTGCCTCAATTTCAATGTCACTAGCCTGACCCTGCACGCCACCAAGAGGTTGGTGAATCATCACCCTAGCATTGGGAAGTGCATATCGCTTACCAGCGGCACCGGCAGCAAGCAGGACTGCACCCATGGAGGCCGCCATACCCATACAAGTGGTCGCTACATCGCATTTTACGTATTGCATTGTATCGTAGATTGCCAGACCTGCAGAAACGACTCCTCCTGGAGAATTGATGTAGAGATAAATGTCTTTTTCAGGGTCTTCAGATTCCAAAAACAAGATCTGAGCTGTGATAGAGCTTGCAACGGCATCATTAATTGGCGTACCCAGCATAATGATGCGGTCCTTGAGCAAGCGAGAGTAGATATCATAGGAACGCTCCCCCCGGCTCGTTTTTTCGATCACCATTGGAATAAGGTTGCTCTCCACTGGCTCATGCGTAGGGTTTGCAGCTAGCATTGATTTGTACTGTGATTCCATATTGTTCACTTACTTATTCTCTTTTTCTTTGTACTTATTAAAAGCGTCCTTATCCATCTCCTTGATTTGGAGCTCAGACTCTAGTTTAGCAAAAACCTTTTCATCACGGATTTTGTTCCGAAGACTCTCTAGTTCACTCGTGTTTTGTGCATAAAAGCCCTTGATTTGCTCTACAGTCAAGCCATACGATGTTGCCATCTTCTCAAGTTCCTGATCAACATCCTCAGCGGTGATTTCTATATCGTCGTACTTTTCCTGAAGCGCCTTATTGATAAAAACCCACCGAGCCTCACGCTCAGCCATCTCCTTCTGTGACTCTCTGTAGGCTTGCTCATCAAATGTATCGGGAAGTTTGTCGCCTTGTTTCTCTTTGTACTCCTTTAGAGCATGTTCTACGATTTGATCTTGAAACACTTCGGGCGTTTGAAATTCATGCGCCTTGAGCAAAACTTCAATGACGTCTTGCTGGAACAAACGGTCACTCGTTTGATCAAAATACATCTGCATCTGACTACGAATATGTGATTTCAACTCATCTAAGGTTGTCGCTTGATCACCAGACTGTTTTTTGCAGAATTCTTCAGTGGCCTCTGCGGGGTGCTTCTTTAATACCTTGTTGATGGTCACACGGAATCGGTCTTTCTCCTTGCCAGACTTAACCGTCATATCCACACTTTGGCCTGCTTTTTTTCCCTTCAAATTTTTCAGGAATTCTTCTGCACCAGATTGAGAAAGATCAATGGTTTGATCCTTGTCTATTTGACCCTCAATGGGTTTCTTTTTGTCATCAAGTGACTGAGCATCAACATTTACTACATGGTCCTTGGTGATTTTTTCGTCGACTTCTTCTGTAGTACCTTCGCGCTCTAAAGCACGCTGTACTTCCTCATCGACCTCTTTATCGCTCACATCATGAACCAACTTTGGCACTTTCAGTTTGGTCAAGTCCACGAGCTTCACATTTGGAGCAATACCAATTTTAAAGGTTGCTGAAAGTGAGTCATCTTCCCATTCCAGCTTTGTGAGCTGTGTTTCACCCATGGGATTATGTTCACGAACAATTTGATCCTGATACACTTTGTTGAGCTCTTTTTGAATCTCTTCAAGCTCAATATCTCGACCAAATCGTTGACGAATCACATCCACCGGGATTTGTCCCTTTCGGAATCCTGGTAGGTTTACACGACTACGATAGAATCGGTAAGCTGTTTCGAATTGATCTTTAAGATCCTCGCGTGTCGCTTCGACGTGAATGAGTTTGTCGACGACATTGAGGGTTTCTGCTGTAAGTTTCACGTAAGGTGTGCGATTAAAAGACTGAGATTGACACTATTATAATGGAGTCGCACCTCTTTTTGGGCGTCCAAGATCCCTTTTCACTCTGCGTACGAGAGGGGGGACTCGAACCCCCACACCTCGCGGTACTAGATCCTAAATCTAGCGCGTCTACCAATTCCGCCACTCTCGCAGGAAGCCTTAAAAATAAGAAATTGTCTTGAAAAAGGTGAAGTAAAACATCTACTTTCATTTTGTCTAACTAGATGACTCCCATTCATTGATTCTTTCTCACACCTATGTTCAGAAATCTTCGACTTGTCTACATTACCACCCCAACCAAAGATGAAGCAATATCGATTGCTAGAGCCCTTTTAGAGCAAAAACTTGTGGCCTGTGCAAATATCATCGAAGGGATGACCTCCGTGTACGAATGGGAAGGTGAAATAAAAGAAGACTCGGAATGTGTCCTATTACTCAAGGCACCCTATCACAACATCGCACGCATCACAAAGCGGGTGAAATCGATCCATTCGGCAGAGGTTCCATGTGTGGTCTCACTTACACTGACGGAACAAGAAGGAAATGAGGACTTTCTGGATTGGATTTTGCAGCAAGCACCCCATTCGGAATACGAAATTCGCTCTGCAGACGACTTTCAGTACTAGCTCTAGGGTTGATACGCTGTCGAGCCTTACACAATCAACTAAATCTGATTATGGGGCTGGATCAACGCGAGGGCGAAGGGCTACTTATTCAGAAAACATTTCTTGCAAGATACTCAGCACTTTCTCTTCAGCTGAACTGCTGATTGAGCCAATTTTTTTTATCAAACGACTTTTGTCGACCGTACGCATCTGATCTAAAACAACCTGGCCCTTTTTTCCCTGAAACGTAGTAGTGACCCGCGTTGGGTATTTTTTGATGGTAGTGGTCATGGGTGCGATAATCACAGTGCTAATGTATCTATTCATCTCATTGGGCGAAATGATTAAGCAGGGGCGTGTTTTGGTGATTTCAGAACCTACTGTCGGATCAAGCGATATCAAATGGAGCTCAAACCTACGCGCTTGTTTTCTTTCTACCACGTCCACTCAGTTTCATCCCAGTTGCTTGGCTTTTCAAGCACTTCTTGATCCAATAAGCCGTCATCACCTTGTTCAGCCATTTTTTCAAAAGCCACCCCCCAATCCTTTCTGGTGGTTTCAGCAGAACGAAGAACAATTTCATTGTCTCTGAGAATCATTTCGATTTCATCAGTTATTCCACTCTCTTCAATTAATGTTTTTGGAATTCGAACTCCTTGTGAGTTTCCTATACGAATTACCTTTGTTTTCATAGATTCGGCCTTTTCGAATTGGGTGTGTTAAAACACTGAAATATAATCACATTGTAATTACATTTCAATTTCAACAACGCCTTTGCCTTCCCCTAAGATGCCTCTGCTTATGGGGTTGGATCAACGCGAGGGCGAAGGTCTACAGTCGTTTCATACCGCTCACCACCTCGGAGCAACATTATATCGACACTTTCTCCAGCACTAAACTGACGGAGTAATGCACTTCCATGGAGGTTGTTCACAACTCGGTTTTCCCCTATTTGAAGGATGATATCGCCTGGCATCAGGCCTGCGTCAAAGGCAGGACCATTTCGATTAATTTCAGTTACAAGCAATCCCTGGATGTATGGAAGATTATATCGAACGACAAGACCTTCTGTCATCGACCGAGTGCGCATGCCCAGGTCAAAATCATACTCCACACGCCCTGTGTTTGCAAGTTGCTCCAAAATGAGCTGGACCCGGCTGCTAGGAATGGCAAATCCAAGACCAACTGATCCTGAACCTGTACCTCCGGTAAAAATAAATGTGTTAATACCGATCACTTCACCCAAGCTGTTGAGCAAAGGTCCACCCGAGTTTCCTCGGTTAATGGAGGCGTCCGTCTGAATCATGTCAATGTAGACACGAGGGTTGGATGGGTCTGGACGAAAGTCTCGGTTTTTTGCACTCACAACCCCCACCGTGACTGTTGGATCACCCAGTTCAAAGAGGCCAAAGGGATTTCCGAGCGCAATTGCCCATTCTCCAACCTCTACATCATCTGATTCACTGAATGAGACATATGGAAAGGTGGTGTCTCCTTCCATTTGTAATAAGGCAAGATCTGTAAGCTGATCACTACCCAACACAGAGGCCTCGAATGCTTCTCCAGAGGGAAGCGTGACCGTAACCGACGTTGGTGAATCGCCGATCACATGTTGATTGGTGACGACTCTGCCTGTTTCAGAAATAATAAACCCTGAACCAATACTGGTCACCTCTTGTGGGACATTAAACCGGTTGAAAAATCGAAAGAATTCATCGTCGACTACACTTCGACGTCGCTGCACGACAGAGGTCACTGTGATATTAACAACTGCAGGCGAAGCCTTTGATACAGCTCTCGTGATCGCATTGGAACGACTTGCGGTTATGTCTTCATTTTGCTGGGCTACCCTTTGGTCTGTTAGATCTAACGGGAATCGTACGCCTTCTCGAGCTGACTCACTACCTGGCGATTGGCAGCTCACACTTAAGAATCCCAGGAAGAGTGTAGCAAGCACCCAGGGTGTCTTAAACTTCATGTGCCGTGCAATCATTGGTCGGTTACTCATGGATTAAAATCTAAATAGATCTGGATTATGTCTGCGCCCCACACTCAATGCTTCTTCTCTGGCTCGCTCAAGGGAGCCCTGAAACATTGCGCCAGCCGCTTTTTGGTGCCCACCTCCATGTAAGTCACGAGCCCAAACATTCACATCTACATCACCTTTGGCACGTAAACTCATTCGAATCTCTTCGTTTTGACTTTCTTTGAAGAATAACGCTACCTCAACATCATTAATTGCCAAGGCTTGATTCACAAATCCATCTGTATCTACCTCACCAAATTTCGCACACATCTCCATTTGCTCATTTGTCATCATAATTGTTGCAACTTTCCCGCTTGGAGTAAGTTCAATGGATTGCATGACCTCTCCTAAAGCTTTAACGGTGCCAAGCGATTTATCAGACATTTTTTCAACAACCACATTAGGTGTAAACGCACCGATTCGAAGGAGTTCTCCTGCCGTTTTCAGAGTTGATGGGCCTGTATTCTCAAATGAAAAGGAGCCTGTATCTCGCATCATGCCAGCAAAAAGAGCTTGTGCTGTTTGTGCATCGAGTTTGTCAAGCCCCACCTGCTCAAACCATCTAAAAATAAGTTCACACGTGGAGGATGCCGTGGCGTCGGAACACACAATGTCAAAATTGGTATCTGGATTGGGATGGTGATCAATCATAACCGACATAAAGGGAGACCCTTCATACACGACATCTCCTTTTCGGGTAAATCTGTGGGTTTGATTACCATCAACAAAAATAACTGCTTCAAACCCTTGTAATGAGCCCGGTTCAAGAAGTTGGATCTTTTTCGCATGCTTCATCCAAAGGAGGTTTGAAGGGACAGGATCCTCATTAAATGCAGTATATTTGATATCGTGAGCCTCTAGTAAACTACAGACTCCTGATTGTGCGCCGATACAGTCTGCGTCAGGGCGAATGTGAGACAATACAGCGACTTCATAAAACGGTTTTAATTCTGACAGAAGGGACTCAAACATATCGACACGCTCTCGTGCTTTGTGATGGCGAAAAACCGTCGGGTGAGCAAGCCTCTGCACTCCAGCAAGAAGACACACTCATACTAGCCGCGGATGGTGGGGGTAATATAGGGAACGGCTGGGAGATTCGGCCAGACCTAATCATTGGAGATTTAGATAGTGATGATGGAAGTTGGCCCGATGTTGAACGTCTTCACGATCCTGATCAAGACACCAACGACCTCGAAAAAGCTCTTCGCTATGCGCAGGATCTTGGAATTTCTCGAGTGACCATCCTTGGTGGTACCGGTCATCGACTCGACCACACCCTGAAAAACCTATCGGTGCTGGTTCGCTTCAATCAAGCATTTGATCAGCTTACCATTGTCGATACTTATATGGAGGCACGACTGATCACGTCACCATTTGAAATGGCCTCGAAGCCAGGTCAGAACATCTCTTTGGCGGCACTCTCTGGACGAGTCCAAGGAATCGTGAGCGAGGGTTTACAATACCCATGGACGGGTCAGGATTTAGTCGTTGGAGATTATGATGGCACGTCTAATAAAGCTACTGGGGATCGAATCACATTGACGTTTGGAGAGGGTGATTTACTACTCATACTCCCAACAGACACTGCAGAAGGGTTCACAACTAAGGACAGCCTATCATCATGAAGCTACAAGGATTGGATCTAATCCTGCTGATTGCATATGTGATAGCGCTCGTGGGCCTATCCCTATCAAGTGTTTGGAAGCGCAACTTGGGCACACGAAACGAAGAGAAACGGAAAGGCAATCAGACCACGGAATATTTGCTAGGTGGTAGGCGGCTATCCTTGCCAGCGTTTGTAGCAACGCTTGTATCCACATGGTATGGTGGAATTCTAGGTATTGGTGAATATGGGTATCAGTTTGGAATCTCCCAATGGTTACTGTTTGGCATCCCATTTTATGTTTTCACTGCTCTTTTTGCCGTCTTCTTAGCTGGAAAAATTCAGGGAGCGCCTGCACTTAGTATTCCTGAGGCGATGCAATCAACGTATGGCACGACTGCTAGTCGACTCTCTGCAGTCCTAATCTCTATTTTGGTGAGCCCCGCACCCTACATCCTCATGATAGGGTTGCTGGCACAACATGTGTTTGGGTTTGATGGCTCCATGTTCTGGACGAGTCTTGCTGTGGCTGGGTTCTCTTTTCTTTACGTGAGCATGACAGGGTTTCGTGCTGTGGTTCGCACAGATATGCTTCAAATGATTCTCATGTATGTTGGTTTTGGGGTCATTCTATTCATGGCATGGCGCACATGGGGGTCTCCAATAGATGTATGGCAGGCTGTTCCTGATGGACACCGAGATCTCACTGGTGGGCTGTCATTCCAAATGATTCTTGTCTGGTTTTTTATTGCTTTATGGACCTTTGTTGACCCAAGTTTTCACCAACGATCTGCGGCGGCAGCCACTCCACAAATTGCGCGTCGTGGGATGTTTGTAGCGATTGGGTTTTGGGCTGTATTCGACCTTTTAACTGCTTTTACCGGACTCTATGCATTCACCATTCTCGGCCCAGGTCTTGAGGAGCCAATTCTAGCCTTTCCATTACTTGCCGACGAAGTCTTAGGGACTGGCTGGATTGGGCTGTTCTATCTTGCTTGCTTGGCTACCATTATGTCGACGTTGGACAGTCTCTTGTTTCTTTCTGGGCAAACGCTTGGACGAGATTTCTTAGCACCCGTTATGGATCGAAAGAGTAGGTTAAGTAAAGGTAGCCCGAAACATGATATAGCCTGGACTCGACTTGGAATGGGTCTTTCAGCCATACTGGGTGTCGCATTGCTTATGTGGTTTCCTAGTGTTGTCAACTTATGGTATGTGATAGGCTCTGTCTGCGTTCCTGGATTGCTGATTCCTGTGTTAGGATTATATATCCCATTTTTCTCCATGAATCGACCTTGGGTTCTAGCCTCGCTTATCGGAGGGACCACTGGTTCACTCACCTGGTTGCTTTTGGGAGTAGTTGCCGATCAGTCTGAAGGCGTCTCTTATCTAGGGCTTGAACCCTTTTATCCAGGTTTAGCTGTGGCGCTTCTGGTCTTTATGGTGGGGCGTCGTCAGATCCCTGGGCAGGTCCCTAGGTAGTCCCGCCGGAAGCACTTTTGGCGCGCCGAAATATACCTTGCTCTCTAGCACTTCCTTTTAGTCGTGGAACCTAGCGCTCTTTGAGCAAGTGACTCAAATTTAATTGATGAATCGGGATTAAATACTTTGCTAGAAACACATCCTTATGGATGCCCAAGATTCCCGTTCCGCGAAAATCAACCACGCAGTATCGCTCTTCGATAGCTACTACTTCTCCGATACCATAGTACTCAGGGGTTGGTCCGTAGTACACTAAATCTCCTTCTTCGAGCTTATTTTCAGAGCGTCGATGAAACGGATAGATCACTGGAAGAAGATCGAGTCGATAACTAAGTCTGCGTTTCTTGGTCTCCATGAGTTAAAAATAGCAACCTTTTAAGAGGGAAACGACGATTCAATCGTTAGAGTTCGTTGTTTTTTTTGAGTTTCGGTAGAAGCTACTTCTTGAAAGAGTAAATGGGCCGATACGGGGCCCCACAGCTGTGGGACTTTTTCTGGCCATTCAACGAATGTAATCGATGTAGGACTTTCTTCATTCAGAACATCAGGGATTCCTGTACGCATTGCATCGTCAACTCCCTCCAAACGATATGCATCAATATGAATGACCGGTATTGAGCACGGGTAGTGGTGAAGTAGACTAAAGGTAGGAGATTGAACACCATCAGGGTCACCGCCCATTGCTGTAACGATCGCTTTGACAAAGGTCGTTTTTCCTGCGCCTAATTCACCAGATAACGTTATCAAATCACCTGGTTGCAGCGTTTCAACCCATGCATTTGCAAACGCTTGGAGGTCGGCTAAGGTGGTGATATCGTGGATTTCTCTCACGATGGGCGACACACGGCAAGAGGTAGTACCATCTCTTCAAGAGAGATTCCACCGTGTTGAAACGTATCACGATACTTATTCTGAAACTTGTGATACTGTGTTGGATACACAAAGTAATAATCCTCTTTTGCCACGAGGTAACTACTCATCTGCACGCCACCTGGCAGACCATACAGTTCGGGTTTGGTAATTTTTAGGGCGTGGGACTCTTCTTCGATATTTAAGTTTCTTCCATACTTATAACGCAAAGAATCCGCAGAGTCGCGGTCTCCAAATACTTTGGTGTCTCTCATTGCACGAATCGATCCATGATCGGTCGTAACGACCACTGGAATCCCATCTTCTGCACACCCTTTGAAAAGCTCAAGCAATGCTGAATGTTCAAACCATGTCTCAGTGAGATTTCTGAAGGCTCTTGCGTCAGGTGCCAGTTCTTTGAGGACGTCAGAATCTGATCGTGAATGAACCAGCGTGTCAACAAAATTGTACACGACCGCAGTGAGGTCTACGTCCTTCATGGATGGAATACTCTGAATAAGTTTTTTTCCGTCCGCACTTGATACTACTTTTTGATATCGCAGGTTTACATCGAACCCATTTCGCTCTAGGGCGGCCTTCAAAAAGGTCTCTTCGTGTTGATTGAGCGATTGCTCACCCTTGCTCAAATCCCACTCGTTTGGAAATGCCCGTTGAAGTTGAGCTGGCGTATACCCAGAAAAAATAGCATTACGTGAGAAGGGAGTGGCTGTAGGAAGAATCGATCCAACCAGCTGCGTATCGATAGTAAACCATTTCCTAAGTGTTTTTTCAAAAACCCTCCATTGATCGAGCCTCATACAATCGATCAGCACAAAGCAAACCGGTTGTTTCGCCCTTTCTTTCAGTAATGGAAATAGGGATGTACGAAGTACTTCATGGCTTAGGATAGGACGTTCATCTGATGACTGATCAAAGGACGTGGCAATCCAATCGGTATAGGTTTGTTCTACATATCGACTAAATCCAGCATTTGCAGAAGCATATTGCTCTTCAAGAATCTCTTTGGACGCTGACTCACCTCCTTCTAAATCGAACTCCCATTGTACAAGCTCTTGATAAAGTGACGACCAATCCTTCCATGTACTAGCTGTATCCATCTTGGCCCCCAGACTCTGAAACTGTTGTAAATACCGCTGCGTGGTCTTTTCCGACTGAATTTCATCAACCTGGAGGATCCGCTTCAGTGTAATAACAAGTTGGGCTGGATTGACAGGCTTAATCAGATAGTCAGAGATAAACCTTCCAATCGCATCTTCCATGATGGACTCTTCCTCGCTCTTGGTAATCATCACAACAGGGAGTTGAGACTGGATCTGCTTGATTTTTTCCAAGGTGGTGAGTCCATCCATCCCAGGCATCTGCTCGTCGAGAAACACTACATCGATGGGTTGTTCGCTGATGATGTCCAATGCATCAGCTCCATTGGTCGATTGTAGGACCGTCATTCCACGCTGCTCCAAAAACAGAATCGGCGCTTTTAATTGCTCGATCTCGTCATCAATCCACAAAATGGTGCCGGTCATGCTCATGGTTCTGATTTAGTTGAGTCCGCCTTTGTTGATTTCGCTTTGGTTGCATCAGGTTTGGTTGCATCAGAGTCCTTTGAGGCATTTGGTGATGCTTTTTCTACTCCTAAATCTACTGAATCACGTACAAAGAGGAATGGTCTCATTTTCTGTAACGATTTCGGACCAATTCCTTTTACGTCAATCAACTGCCCCAACGAATCAAAAGGACCCTTTTGTATGCGCCAATCAAGTATTTTTTGAGCAGTGGAGGGACCAATTCCTTTGATTTGTTGCAATTCGGAGGCTGTAGCTTTGTTTAAATCAAGCCATACAGAGTCTAATTGGTCATTCTTTGATGCCGGTGGATAGGGCTCTATCTCGGAGATTGGATGGATGATGTGAGGCTCACCGACTGAGCCATATCGTTGCATTCGTTCGTTATGATGTTGAATATGGGTAGCAAATAACCGCTCAAATTGTTCACGCTCTTGCATGTACTTCTGACTCCACACTCCTTCTGGGTGCTGAATAAAGGCTTGAGCTGTCCATGACGCGACACTAATGCCCATTAATACAAGAAGCCACATTCGTTCAGCATGAGGAACATGCCACCGGTCAAGGAGGAAGAATAGTTTGCGTCGTAAACTTTTCAAGACTGTATAGATCGAATTGGATGTTGATGCCAGATCATTTGAAATCACTATACAGAACAGTATTCATGCTATTCCTTTCACGTTAATAACCTCTTGACTTTAATTTTGACCTTGGAAAAATCTTCTGTAACGTGCCCGGTACATTAAGTTTATGTTAAGATTCACTCTTTCACTTACACAATCATGAAAACCTTGTTCAAAACTTTGGCATTTCTGTGTCTTGGATTTGTGTCAACTGACGCCTTTGCTCAGTTCACTATTTCGGGAACCGTCAGTGATGCCGCCACTAGTGAGCCCTTATTTGGTGCCTCCGTCTTTGAGGCCACTACAGAAACGGGCACCTCAACTGATCTCAATGGGCAGTATGAGTTTACTCTTCCAGCAGGGGACTACACTCTACGTTTTTCCAGTATTGGATATGTAACTGCGAATATTGATGTCTCAGGCGAAAACGGCGAAACCGTTGAAGTCAACGTTACTCTTCAGTCCAGTGTGGCAAACCTCGAAGAATTGGTTGTGACGGGACTAGCAAGCTCCGTAAAAAGATCAAATCTTGCGAATGCAATTACTACAGTAAATGCGGAAAAACTCGTCGAAAAAGCACCCACTCAAACACTTGATGGTGCATTCAAAGGAAAAATTCCGGGTGTATCCATTCGTTCACAAGATGGGGCACCAGGTGGAGGTGTCAACGTACAGATGCGCGGCATTAGTACACTTGGAGCCGGAACATCCCAACCATTGTATGTCATTGATGGTGTCTATGTGAATAATGACGCGATTTCTAATGCTCGATTCCTGACCACTGGAGCCAACAGTAGCCAAGAGGATAATTCTGCCAACCGTCTTGCTGATATTAATCCCGAGGATATACAAAGTATTGAAGTACTCAAGGGGCCTTCTGCTGCGGCGATCTACGGGCAACGTGCCAATGCTGGGGTGGTTATTATCACCACGAAAAGAGGTCAATCAGGGGATTCTAGAGTTTCATTCTCTCAAGATGTAGGATTTAATAGTGCATTAAATCTCATTGGGGTTGCAGAATGGGATGAAGCTAAGATTGACGCGTATACATCCGTTTTAGGTGGAGATGCAGCGGCTGAAAAAGCGGCCTATAATGCAGCAAAAAGTAGTGGTCGCATCTATGATTATGAGGAGATCCTATACGGAAACAGAGGGTTAATCAATCAGACAAGTCTGAGTGTCTCTGGTGGTAGTGGGCAGACAAGCTTTTACTTATCAGGAACACATCGTACAGAAGATGGAATCATCGAGAACACTGGATTTGACCGTAGTTCTCTTCGCCTGAACGTGGATCATAGGATTTCAAATAAGCTACGAGTTTCTTCTAGGTCTAGTTATACATTCACAGATAACGAAAGAGGCTTTACTGGAAACCAAAATGGTACTGGAGGCTCTATTGGATACGCATTAGCCTACACACCTACATACGCACAACTCTATCCTGATGCGCAGGGAAATTATCCGAATAACCCTTACTTCAGTGATAACATGTTATCCATTGTGAATAATGCTGTTAATGAGCAGAAAATTCAGCGTTTGATTCAAGGGGTTCAGGTCCGTGCAGACGTCTATCAATCTGAAAACACATCTGTAGCCGTTTCCTTAGATGGTGGGATTGATTATCTAACCTTTGAATCTATGGTTTGGATGCCAACCTATCTGCAAAACCAACGCAGTTCATCCAATCCAGGTGATGTGGTGCATACACTTGAGGATAACTTCAATGCCAACTTTCAGGCTACAGCGAGTATCAATACAAGTATAAGCCTAGGGGAACAGAGCATAAGCTCTTCCACACAAGTTGGTTTCTCAAGGTTCGATCAACTACAAAACCGTAATGTAGTTCGCGGTCAAGGTATGGTGGCTGGTCAGACAGGGATTGCAAATGCAACGATTCAGTCTGTGATTTCTCAATCAATTGTTGATGTCGTTGACCTAAGCTGGTTTGGTCAACAAGAGTTTAACTGGTCTGATAAAGTCATTGCAACATTTGGTGGTCGATATGATCGTTCATCATTGAATGCAGCCCAAGACACCTACTATTTCTACCCCAAAGCTTCGTTAGCAGTGAACCTTTTAAATTTTGATGGGTTCTCTTCTGACCTATTCACGCAGATTAAGCCTCGTGTTGCCTATGGGGAAACAGGTGGACTTCCAAATTTTGGTGCAACGTTTAGATCTCTCTCAGGGGGTAACATTGGAGGGTTCCTTGCAACGTTTGCGAGTACACGAAGTATTGACCCAAACCTAAAGCCTGAACGTGCCAAGGAGCTTGAGTTTGGACTTGACGTAGCCCTTCTGGACAATAGAGTTTCTCTGGAGGCTACATATTACAAGAAAGAAGTTGAAGACCTTATTCTAGATGAGCAGGTGCCAATTTCATCTGGAATTAGCGTGATTGCAACCAATGCAGCGGATCTTGAAAACACGGGGGTTGAGCTTGCATTGAACATGATTCCTGTTCAGAAACGAAATTTTGGTTGGAACACGACTCTTCTTTATTGGTCAAATAGTTCAGAAATCACTCGATTAGGTATTGGCGGCTTTTCGACGGGTGGATTTGGTACATCGCTTGGTAATTATCTCATTCAAGAAGGATTTTCACCTTCAACGATTGTAGGTTTACCTGCTGTCAGTGACCCTTCCCTCTATACAATTTATGGCGACGCTCAGCCTGACTTTGAAATGTCTTGGAGTAATGATTTCACAATCTATAGAAACGTAGAATTGAGTTTCTTGTGGCACTGGAAGAAAGGAGGGGATAATATTAACCTTTCATTCCTACTGACAGATGCTGGTGGAACCTCTCCAGATTGGAATGAGCCAGTTGAAGGAAGTCCTTTCTTAAAAGGAGCGGATCGACTCATTAATGGTGGGTCTGGCGCATACATCGAAGATGCATCGTACGTGAAATTAAGAGAAGTTGGTTTGTTCTATACACTTCCTCAATCGTTCACTGGATCCGTCGTGAGACAAGTCAAAGTGGGTGTCTCCGCAAACAATGTCCTCTTATTCTCAGACTATCGTAGCTACGATCCAGAAACATCTGTGTTCGGGACTCAAGCTATCAATAACTCCGTTGAGGTAACCCCGTTTCCAACATCTCGTCAGGTTGTCTTCAACGTAAATATTGACTTTTAATTGAAAGGAATGACTGTTATGAAAACTACAAAACGACACACATTTCGTCTTTCACTACCCGTACTCCTTTCGTTCCTATTGACGACGAGTTGCGGTGTGTTTGATGCCGATCCAATTCAGAATCCAAATAACCCTTCCGTAGAAAGTGTATTGAATAATGCTACTAAGGCTCAGCTTCAAAACCTTGTGACAGGATTAGAGTTTCGCCATAGAGCAACAACGGCATCCAATAACATCTACAGTACATTTGGAAGAGAGATCTACCCTCTTTTTGCATCCGATCCACGCTTTGTAAATCAGTGGGTGGGAGTTGGAGAAGGTGCTGATGCAGAAAATGATCCTTCCTTTTTTGGTTCAGGAGGAACATACAGCACTCCTTACCGAACTGTGTTACAAGGGAACATCTTGATCCAATCTGCTGAAGCTACGGATGCAGTTTCTGCGCAGGAAAAAAGTGGTTATCTAGGCTTTGCGAAGACACTTCAAGCGTACAGCTATCTAATCCCTTTACATGGTCAATATTCAAATGGAATTAGAATCGATGTGAGTGATATCGATAATCTAGGTCCATTCTTGGATTATGATGCCGCACTACAAGCCATTCGTGATTTGTTGGATGAGGCATACAGCGACTTAAGTAGTGCTGGGAGTAGCTTTGCTTTTGATCTAACGTCTGGGTTTGATGCATTCTCAACACCAACAACCTTTGCTCAACTCAACAGAGCTATTGCAGCTCGTGCTGCAATTTATGCTGAGGACTGGTCTGGTGCCGAATCAGCCTTATCTAGTGCTCAACCATTCTTTGAGCTTGCTAGCGGAGAGTCAGTGATGAATAAAGGTGGGTACTTCGTGTACGGAAATCCTCCAGATCAATTCAATCCTTTCTATTACGTTCCAAACACAACGGCTATTCAGTTGCCTATGGCACATCCATCTTTCGTTGAAGATGCAGAAGAAGGGGATCTGCGAGTTGCCCATAAGGTATTTGAACGAAATTCTGCGGTAACGTTGCAGGGACTAAGTTCTATGTACCAAGATGGTCGTTTTGAAAGTACTGGATCTCCATTTCCATTTCTTCGTAATGAAGAACTCATCTTAATCTATGCCGAGGCTAATGCTCAAAGTGGTGATCTAGCACAAGCGGTAGAAGCGATTAACCTTATTCGATCAACATGGGGATTGGATGACTTTAGCTCAACAAGTAGAGATGAAGTTATAGACCAAATCCTTCATGAACGCAGATACTCTCTGTGGTTTGAAGGAGGTCATCGTTGGGTTGATATGAGACGTTATGGCAAGCTTTCTGACTTACCAACAGATGGTGGACAGATTTATCGTTTCCTAGCGAGACCTCAATCCGAACTGAATTAAGCAAGAGAATCGGCTCAAGGTTCTTACATCAAAACCTCATATCCTTTAAGGGTATGAGGTTTTTTTATGATGAATTATTCAGATAGGTATTGGCCATGACTACCCATTCCTTTGATTGGAACGGTCAGACCCTCGTGTGGGCTGAGTTTGGCGATCCAAAAGCTAAACCTATGGTGTTTTTGCACGGGTGGGGGAGTTCTTCAGCAGCTTTTGGTCCCTTAGCCCAGATGTTACAAGATCATCGGCGATGTATTCTTTTAGATTTTCCAGGTTTTGGTGCATCTAGCTCCCTTCAAACCGCGTGGACATTGCAGACCTATGCAGAAGCAACGCAGGCTTGGTTAAATCATTTAGACTTGGCTAATAATTTAACCGATATTCTTGTCCATTCATTTGGGGCAAGGGTGTTACTCTGGTGGTTAACCCACCCTTCCGCGACCTCTCCAAGCTCATGTGTTGGGTATTTCGATAAAATCATGATCACGGGAGGTGCAGGGGTTTCGCTTCCTAAACCACTCAGTGTTCGGGCAAAACTTGCGTTGGTGAATGTGTTAAAGGCTCCATCCAAGTTACTTCCAAGTCCATTGAGTGAGTCCTATCTCTCTGCTCTGAGGAATAGCAATCTTTGGAGATCCCTGGGTTCTAGCGACTACAAAGAACTATCACCGATCATGAAACAAACCTTTTCTGCGGTTGTAAATAGCACCTTTGACGCAAATACACTCAAAGGAATTGATCGAGAGATCCTTTTGATATGGGGGGATAAAGACACTGCAACTCCACTAAGAGCCGGGAAAATCATGGAAACATCCATCAAAGGAGCCGGTCTTAGTGTCATTGAGAATGCTGGTCATTATGCGTTCTTAGACAAACCCAAAACATTTACTGCCATTGTACGGTCCTACTTAAACCTTCCAGCTTGAAGGCAAGGGGAGGCTTAGCGAAATGCCTAGGCTTGGCCAACGCATTGACGCATGCTGGAGTCGTATCGCCCCATTTTGTAATGTTTGACCTGTTGCATCCCCATCTGGACCATAAATAGGATCATCAATGATTGGGTGTCCCATCGCCTGACAGTGTAATCGGATTTGATGGGTACGTCCTGTAAGTGGAATACACGCTACAAGACTTGACTCACTCCCTTTTTCCAGGAGTCGAATCAACGTTTGCGCCTCTTTCAGCGATCCTCGCCCCTTTGACTCAAGGAGAGGTGCTTCATCCTCTGCTCCAGGTTGGATCGTCTCAAATACAAAACCAGTTTTACGTCGAATGGGCAACTTAACGGTTTGCTCCTGAGTTTCGACACAACCAAAAACATGCGCTTTGTACTCTTTCTCAACAAGTCCCTCTGCAAGGGCTTGCGTCATAATGGATGCCATCTTCTCCTCAGTAGCAAACATCACCAATCCACTTGTCACAGCATCCAGGCGGTGTACAGGATATATTTTACGATTAAGACGCTCTTCAATAATCGAGAGACACGTGTTTTTAAAGTAGCGTCCACCAGGGTGCACCGGCATCGGCGCCGGCTTATCCACAGCCACCCACCCGTCACCTTCATCCACGACCCTCACCTCATCCGGAACCGTCGGCTCCACCACACGCTGGGTAAAAAATGTCACCGCCGATGCCTTCTTCAACTCATCTTGTGGTTGACTTACCTCTGAGCCTTGAATGCGTACATCCCCACTGCGAACTCGCTCAATCCAATACTCTGGGCTTCGATACGCATACCGTTCACACAAAAAGTCTATCAAAGACATCCCTTCAAATGAGGGTGGGATCTTTACATGACGGGTGTGAGCATAGGGCTCAACAATGCGAATCGGACGGGACTCGTTCACGAGACTTTGATCGTTGTTTAAAGTCATCGTCGAAATAGTTGTACCACTTTCGGAAGGGTTGATACACCGTTTCTGGGTCAAAGGGTCGACGCACCTCACTACTCATGCACTCTTCGGAGCAACATCCCTCATACGTTTTAGCACCCTCTTCAGAACACAAAAAGAGTCTATTGCACTCCATATTGGCACAGTTGAGGTAATGATCAGTGGGTTGCCCCGTGATTTCGCACGTAGCCAGTGGTTCTTGAGCTTCTGGGTCAATCGGGACCGCTAAGCGATCATCAAACACAAAACATTTCCCGAGAAAATGCTTGCCCTTCTCTTTTTTGGCATAATTGAGGATTCCACCATGAAGCTGATTGACATCTTCCCACCCTTTTTTCTTCATCACTACAGAGAATTTCTCACATCGAATTCCTCCAGTGCAATACATAAGCACCTTTTTATCCTTCGGAAGATTAGCTTCATCTAACCACTTTGGGAAGTCGTAAAAGTTCTCAACTGGTGGACAAATCGCTCCTTCAAAATGACCAATCTTGGACTCATAATCGTTTCGCACATCAATCAATACAAAATCTTCCTCTTGGTCAAAGTGAGCTCTCCACTCTTCGGGAGATAAATGACGCCCCCCCTCTGCAGGATCCACCCCTTCTTCATGTAGCGCAACAATTTCTTTGCGAACTTTACACGTCAATTTGGCAAATGGGATGTACTCACATTCATCAATTTTGAACTCTATCGTTTCAAATCCAGGGATGGCACGAACCATCTCCATATACTCCTCCATTTGCTCTGGAGTTCCCGCAACGGTACCGTTTAGACCTTCTTGAGACACATAAACCCTTCCTTTGAGCTCACGATCTTTGAGCCATTGTCGATGGGTCTTCGCAAACTCTTGTGGGTCCTCTATCGGCGTGAATTGATAATAAAGTAGAACGTGAAACGTCATAACAATTAAGATACGCTTCACGTATTTTAATGTAAACGGTTACTGCTTCCATTGTGACGCATTCACAATGAGCAATCCATGAGAGGTCCCATTAATACACATCCAACTATAACGAAACACCCTGTCGTAGGGGCCTGCGTACCATCCAAATGGGTACTATTTGGGGTATTTGTCGTACTTATTGGGTATGGTCTCCCTGGTGCAGTGATGGCGCAGGATGTAAGAGGTGCCATTCACAACGACCATGAGTCTGACGTAGACAGCCATCCAACTCCTTCATCCTTTGTCGATGCGACCACTCAAAAATGTGGGACGCTTCTAGCGAGTCCAGCAATGTCGCAACGCCCTAAAGCCAGGGCAATGGATGCTGAGCCTTCCACTGAAAACAATCTAATCCAAAGCCATCAATCACCATCAGGAAAATTCGTGCTTTACTACACACTGACGGGTTCTGACGCTGTGCCCTCCAATGATGAGGATCAAAATGGCATTCCAGATTATGTAGAAACTGCAGCTGTTGCAGCCGATTCTTCGTACAAGAAAATGGTTTTAGAATTAGGGTATACAGACCCCATTCCAGAAGGGGAAATGTATCGCATCGACTTTGAAAACATGGGGTTTTATGGGTATACCTACCCGAGCGGTGATCCATCAGGAACTTCAATGTCCGTGCACCACGATTTTGTGGGGTTTCCTCAAAATGACTGGCCAGATGGAGATGTGGAAGGAGCACTACTGGTAACCATTGCACACGAGTTTAAGCATGCCATTCAATATGCAGACAATCGATGGTCAGGGGGTGTAGGAGATCAAGACTGGCTCGAAATGGATGCGACGATGATGGAGGAAACGGTGTATGACGATGTCAATGATTACTACAACTACCTCGTGTCCAATAGCATTTTTTCCTCCCCTACCCAGGCTACCCCAGTGGCATACAGTCACGTGACATGGATGCTCTACTTTGCAGAAACGTATGGTGAGTCATTTTGGGTCGAGGTGTGGCGCGAGATTGCTCAAAATAGGGATCGATCGATGCTAGACGCCATGACAATCGTCTACCAGCGCCTTCTTGGTGGTGGAAGTGGTGTGCAAGAAAGCACCTTTCTAGAAAGCGCCCTCGCACTAAAGAATGATCATACGCAAAACCATTTGTGGCATGCTGGTTCTCTTGAAGGAGCTGCAGATCAAATGTGGACACCAGCATCCAACGAAGCTGCCTATGGATTTGAGGAGTCTGCATTTTATCCAAAGGCGAAATTTACTTCATCTGTAAACATACAGGCCTTCCCAGAGACAGATAACCTGGGATCGATTAGTAGTTGGGCAGCAAAAACGGTGCAACTGATTCCTCCAGCGACTGCGGACCCAACTCAGGGTGTCTTGGTGCGTGTGAATAAACAATCAGCATCTACCCCTATGGGCGTCGGATTATTGGCAAGGTTCAAGGATGGACGTCAAAAAGAAGTGTTCCAAAGTGTATCCAATCAAGTGTCCACAACATTAGTCCCGGGATGGTCTTGGGCTGACATTTCTGATCTTACCATGGTTGTCGTCAACACATCGTATCGAAGTACGTTGAGTGGGTCAAATGAACAAACATTATCCGGTCTTGAATGGCTTGTGGATGCGGTCTTTCTACCTGAACGAGGATTGTTATTGCCTTACCCAAACCCATTCGGTGATCAAGTATCGATTCCATTTTACCTTAATGCTCCCGGAGAGGTCTCGATGACTGTCTTTGATGCAACCGGAAGGCGCGTGAGTCAACTCGTTCAACATCAATCCTATTCTGATGGATTCCATTCGGTGGAATGGCGTCCGGAGGGTATCGCATCCGGCGTCTACTTTATCCAATTTTCAGGTCAAGGATTCCGTGACGTTAGAGCGGTGACTCTCCAACGGAATGGACAGTAAGTCCAGGAGTAAGGCATCTGCTCGATCGAGCCCTAGATCCGTAAATCTTACACGATCTGTGAGACCTGGCACCGCCCAACCGTGGGCAATCCATTGCTCAATGTGGTCGTAATGAGTCTGTGTCAGCTTGACCTGGTATCGATTGGCCAGCTCTTGAAATGTAAGTCCCTCGGACGTCCTCAAGGCCATCATAATGCGTTCTTCTGCAAGTGTAACTGGGTCTAGGTGTTCAAGATCGACCTGAAACGCCTCTTCGCCTGGGTATTCAGTGACGGTAGCCATCCACTTTCGAAGATCTTTCACTTCATGCCATCGAGACCCTGAGGCTTGCGTAGTGGAGTCATCCCACCAAAGTGAATGGGCAGATGGCCCTAGCCCGAGATACGGCTGGTGATCCCAGTATCGACTATTGTGAATGGCTCGATTATAGGTGTTTTCAGACTCGCCTGGCACACCTTGTTTTGCAAAACTGCTCACCTCATAGCGAGCATACCCAGCCTCTCGGAGATGGCTTTGTGCAACTTGCATTTGATCGGCAACTAGGTCTCCGTCCAACATTTGAATCCGTCCCAATGCTACTTGTTTTGAAAGACGGGTGCGTTCTTCCAACATCAAGGCATAGGCGGATATATGAGGAGGCTCAAACATGGATAGCGATGTGACATCAGCATTCACATCATCGAGCGTCTGACCTGGATTCCCAAGTATCAAATCTGCACTCCATCGTGTGAATCGACTTCCCACGAGTTCTTCTAGACAACGTAATGCAGTCTCGCGGTCATGAGCTCGATGCATAAAGGTGAGAATGTGTGGTTGCAGACTCTGAATTCCAACGCTGAGTCGGGTAATTCCCAGAGCTTCTAGTCCATCTAGATACTCCTTTGAGCTGTTTTCTGGATTGAGCTCAAAGGTAATCTCATCAAATTGGGTCGTAAAAGATTGATGTACCGCCCTAAGCAACCTCTCTACATGAGCCAAGGAGAGAATTGAGGGTGTTCCACCCCCTAGATAGAGTGTCCTAAAGGTCGATGAAGACCATCTTGATCGGCCCGCTTGTTGTATTCGCTGCTCCATTGCGTCAACAAACTCATCGACCCGTTGTAGACGGGTCGAGAAGTAGAAATCACAATAACTACATGCTTGTTGGCAAAAAGGAATATGGAGGTACAGCCCGGCCAAAGAAGGGATTATCCCTCTGCCAAATATAGATCCACAAGATCTTTGAACTGCTCAACATTCGCCGGAATACCGCTGATTTTTCGGCCGTTGATAAAGTATGTCGGCGTGCCAGTCACCAATCGTCTATTGCCTTCTCGACGTTGAGATTCAACAATGGCTATGACCTCCTCAGAGTCAATGTCTGCTTCGAACTGCTCCATATCGAGTCCTAAGTCTTCGGCATAGCTAAAAAAGTATTGGCGGGCATTGCCTGCGGACCAAATAGCTTGCTCCTCAAAAATTCGTTCTTGCATTCCTTCATAAGCATCTTGCCTGATGGCTGCTTCGACTGCACGCGATGCCAACGGCGCAAATTGATGCATATCTAAAGGAAAGTGTCGATACTGAAAATCTATCTTGTCACCATACTCAGCCAATAACTGCTTCTCCATGGGTCTAACATTTTTACAAGTCGGACACTGGTAATCGTTGTATTTCAAAATCGTTACAACCTCGGATGTTGGAACCTCTGGCGTTGAGGATGAATTATTGTTCGTGAAGAACCAGCCTGCAAGTGCAATTACTACGACTGCGAGAAAACCACCAAGTACTTTTTTCATTGGAATGGGGATCAGCTAAAAATTAATTGTATTACATAGAGTCGCAACGACGCGATTTCTTACAGAAAAATAACGGATTTTTTGAAACAGCCATTCCAGTTGAAAGAGGGGGCTGTAACCGTTAGTTTATGGTTCGTGTCAGTATCAATTTGTTAATCCTAACGTTTTTGGAGTCAACACCCCATGAGTATTGCCAAATTTCACCTTCGTGAGCCAAAAAATGAGCCCTACCTAAGCTATGCACCTGGGACCCCAGAGCGTGATGCACTACAGGCAGAACTTAAAAAGCTCAAATCCAAAACCATCGAAATCCCTGCCATTATCGGAGGTAAGGAGGTAAAAACGGGCAACACCTATGATGTTGTATGTCCTCATAATCATAGCCATGTTCTAGCCAAAGCCCACCTGTGTGGCGAAAAAGAGGTTGCCATGGCTATCGAAGCTTCAAAGAAGGCCCAGCAGGCATGGGCTGATCTGCCTTGGGAAGAGCGCGCAGCTGTATTCAATAAAGCAGCCGACCTCATTGCAGGCCGTTATAGAAATCTAATGAATGCCTCTACGATGCTTGGTCAATCCAAAACGGCGCAACAAGCGGAGATTGAGGCAGCAGGTGAATTGTGTGATTTTTTCCGATTTAACTCATGGTATTATCAAAAACTGATTGAGGATCAACCCTATTCTCCGGATGGGATGTGGAATCGGGTGGAGTACCGACCCCTTGAAGGGTTTGTATTTGGGGTGAGTCCGTTCAATTTCACTGCAATTGCTGGAAACATACCAGGCGCACCGGCACTATGTGGAAATGTTGTGCTTTGGAAACCTTCACCAACGGCATTCTATTCCAACTACTTCCTCATGACCATCTTGCAGGAAGCTGGATTGCCTGATGGTGTGATCAACTTTCTTCCTGGAATGGGAGCAGATGTTGGAGACCCAGCACTTGCTTCACCCGATTTATCTGGGCTCCATTTTACTGGATCTGCTGCCACGTTCCACCATCTATGGAAGACCATCGGTAACAACATTGAGACCTATAAAACCTACCCACGCATCGTAGGAGAAACCGGAGGGAAGGATTTTATCTTTGCTCATGAGAGCGCAGACCCTGTTGTGATTGCAACAGCTGCCATTCGCGCCGCCTATGAGTATCAGGGGCAAAAATGCTCTGCGGCAAGCCGTATGTATGTACCAAAAAGTCTATGGGCTGATACACGGGCACATTTAGAACAGGAGATTGCCAAGATTACTGTTGGGGACGTGGAAGATTTCAGTCATTTTATGGGTGCTGTGATCGATCAGAAATCCTTTGATAAAATCACTGGCTACATCGACAAGGCTCGCCAAGCAGATGATGCGGAAATCATCATTGGAGGAGATGCCGATGACTCTGTGGGATACTTTGTGAAACCAACCGTCATTTTGACGACGAATCCACACTTCGTGACCATGGAAGAGGAGATTTTTGGTCCGGTCCTTACAGTATATGTCTATGATGATGCAAAATTTGAAGAGACATTAGACATCTGCGAATCGACATCCCCTTACGCACTGACAGGAGCTATTTTTGCGCGCGACCGACATGTTCTAAAACATATGGCAGACAAACTGCGCCAAGCTGCAGGAAACTTTTACATCAACGACAAACCGACCGCCGCTGTGGTGAACCAGCAACCTTTCGGTGGAAGCCGTAAATCCGGCACCAATGACAAAGCAGGAAGCATCCCGCATCTTTACCGCTGGTTATCGATGAGATCTATGAAGGAGACAACTGATCCACCAACGGATTGGACGTATCCTTACATGGGTTAGGGCTGGCTTTCGCAAGACCCATTCTCTATGACACAACACGAAAAGGAACCGGCGGACGACGCCTCCATCGGTCCAATTCGACGTGGCAAATTTAGTATTCAAAATCGTTATTTCGATTTTCATGGTCCAGTATTTTGGACCTCCTCCATTGTCGCCCTCGCGTTTATTAGCGTGACACTTGCCCTTGGAACACAGGTGGATAATATCTTTTCCACTATTCAAGATGGCGTGTCCACCTATACAGGCTGGTTCTTCATCATCGCTGTCAACCTGTTCCTGCTGTTTTGCATCTATTTAGCATTTAGCCGTTTTGGAGAAATTCGTATTGGTGGAGAGAAAGCCACTCCCGAATTCAGCAAATTTGCCTGGTTTTCGATGCTCTTTTCGGCAGGAATGGGAATTGGACTCCTTTTTTGGGGGGTGGGTGAGCCAATTACCCATTTTATAAACAATCCATTCTCTCAAGGACAAGATGCTGATGCTGCGCAAACCGCTATGCAAATCACGTTTTTACATTATGGGCTACATGCTTGGTCTATTTATGCAGTCGTAGGGCTTGCAATCGCGTTTTTTGCTTTCAACAAAAAATTACCTCTTTCGATTCGATCTATCTTCCAACCCATTTTGGGGAGTAAAATTCATGGATGGATTGGCGACCTCATTGATGTATTGGCCGTTGTTTCTACTCTATTTGGACTTGCGACGACTCTAGGGTTTGGTGTTCAACAAATCGCAGCAGGCTTGAATCATCTTTTTGATATCCCCGATACAACCATCTCGCAAGTCATTCTCATAGGGATTATTACCATGGCTGCGACGGTATCAGTCATCTTAGGGCTCGACAAGGGCGTGCGTGTATTATCTGAATTTAACATCCGCTTGGCTGCGGCGCTATTGGTTATTGTCGTGCTAGCAGGACCCACACTATTCATTTTTGATTCCTTCGTTCAAAACACTGGGAATTACGCACAAAATCTTCTCCAATTATCGCTGTGGACAGAGTCCTATAGAATGGAGGGAGCATGGCAAAACAGCTGGACCGTATTCTACTGGGCATGGTGGATTTCTTGGTCACCATTTGTTGGAATGTTCATTGCTCGAATTTCGAAGGGTCGTACAGTAAAGGAGTTTATCCTGGGTGTTCTGCTCGTACCTACACTTCTGACATTTTTCTGGATAAGTGCATTTGGAGGGACTGCATTGTTTCAGGAGTTACAACTCAATAGTGTCATCTCAGAGGCTGTCCAAGAAAATGTAGCCACTGCATTATTTGTGATGGTCGAATCGTTTCCTGCAAGCTTCTTCATTAACCTATTAGCTATCTCCCTTGTCGTTGGATTCTTTGTGACATCGTCTGACTCTGGTTCACTCGTTGTGGATAGTCTCACCTCTGGGGGGAAATTGGACGCACCTGTTGGACAACGAATTTTCTGGGCACAAATGGAAGGGCTCGTAGCAGCCGTTTTATTGCTTGGTGGTGGGTTGGCAGCACTACAGACAGCATCTATTTTGGCTGGATTTCCATTTGCCATCATTGTTCTGATTATGTGCTACAGTCTGTATAAAGGACTCCAAGAAGAACATGAAAGTCTGCAGCGTAAAGACGAAGGGCGTCAACGAGAAGCCTACACCGAACTTGTACGAAATGTCTTGAAACGTCGTTCTGAGAATCAAGCAACCAAATCCTCACCTGCCAAAGCTGCCGAGACGATTGATGCGAGGAAAGTGGATAAGCAGGACGATGATAAACAAGAAATTGGTACTCAGCACAAAGACGTGGCTGACTCAAGCGCTCAAAAGAGCCCTTCCACTAACGGTGCGACCACTACCAATCCAACAAAAGAAGAATCCTCTGCAAACCCATCATCTTCATGATCAATCAATCCAACAAACTCCTGGTCTGTTTAGATCTGTCCAATATGGACACGATCTTGATACGATATAGTGCTTTCATCGCTGATTTACTTGATATGGATGATGTGCATTTTCTCCATGTGATTAAGGAGTTTGACGTACCACAAGAATTAGTAGATGAGTTTCCAGAGTTAGACCAACCATTGGACGAAATCCTACGAGACGAGCTCACGGAAACAATTACCCAAGAATTATCACAGCTAGAATCCACCATTAAACCCACCATTCATGTTGTGTATGGCCATGCACTGGAAACGATTCTGGAAACGTCTGTGACTCTCAACGCAGACATTACACTCGTTGGGAAAAAGACGACCTACAAAGGGACCGGTCTTATTCTTAGCTCTATTGCTTCTTTTATGGAAAACTCTGTGATGTTTGTCCCAGAGCAGACCCGCACAAGTATTGATCACATTATGGTGCCGATCGATTTTACCGAGGCGTCACTAACTGCACTTAAGGCTGCTGCACAATTTGGGGCGAAGTCTCAGGCTCAAATCACCGCTCAACATGTGTTTGAGTTACCTGCGCAGTTCTTTCCTCTAACCACGCCAACAGAGGATTTAGCTGATAAAGCAAGGAGTGTCCTTCGGGCTAAAGCCAACAAGTTTATCGCTCAGAGTGAGCTAAAGGACCAAACCATTGACTATGTGTTCACCCTAAGTGAAGGGAGGAAATTGTCCGAAGTTGTGCGACATGAAGCGTTGCAACAGATGGCAGACATGATTGTCCTTGGATCCAAAGGGAAAAACCCTACGAGCGCTCTGTTTCGTGGAACCGTGGTCGAAAAGCTCGTACAATCTGATTTCTCGGTTCCGTTGTTCATCATAAAGGACAAAAAACGGATGAAAGGGTTACTCAACTTCTTTCAAAAGGCTGAATAATTACCCCTGAACCACAAAAAAGGGCCTTTCTTTTACTTTACATAATTTCATTTATGTATAATTACCCTTATATTATGTAAATGTGATTGTCAGTTACCCGCGTGACGGCGTAAAACTAAACTCTTTCACAATCACACTTTACAAGCCGTCACCGCAGCTGCGACCAAGAGATCCGCGGCTGTAAACTCACGCCTTACTTCCTTAAACCATTAGGAACCCTAAAGGTTAAAAAAGAATCATTACATGAGCTCTTTTAAACACTTCTTTCGTCCAATACTTCTTGGACTTGGGATGATCATCGCAATTGCACCTACGACCACTCACGCACAAACTGCTGAGCTAGTCACTGGACAGGTAGTGGATGCAGAAACACAACAAGGAGTGCTACTAGCCACAATCCTCTATCTGGATGGTGCTGGTGAATCCGTAGGTGGTCAAACAACCGATGCAGAAGGTTTTTACTCATTGGAAATCCCAGAAACAGCTGTCCGTATCCGAGTTTCTGCAATTGGATATAACGACCTATTTGTAAACCTACCTCTCGAAGATGGCACAACGCTTGAGCTGCAGGCACAAGTTGAGCTACTGGATGACCTCGTTGTCACCGCACTTGGCTTTAAACGTGACCAAAAATCGATTGGATACTCTGTTCAAACACTTGATGCTGAAGATTTTTCAAGTGCTAAAGAGACAAACCTAGTGAACTCCATCGCTGGTAAAGTAGCGGGTGTTCAAATCACTGGTAGTTCAAATGGTGTGACAGCATCATCGAATATTACGATCCGTGGTGAGTCTTCATTGACCGGTAACAACCAACCACTGTTTGTCGTGAATGGACTCCCAATTACAAACGGATTAACCTCTCCAGGGGATGGGTTGAATGGGTCTTCGACTATTGACTTTGGGAATGCTGCCAGTATTATCAACCCCTACGATATCGAGTCGATTTCTGTATTGAAAGGACCTGCCGCTGCCGCGTTGTATGGTACTCGCGCTAGTGACGGAGTGGTTCTCATTACGACAAAATCAGGTCAAAATGCTGCAGAGGGAGTCTCCGTTGACTTCACGAGTGACTTGATGCTCTCAAGTGTGTTGAGGTATCCAGATTATCAAAACACGTTTGGCGCAGGAGCGTATGGCCGTCGTGATTATGAAACTGGGACACAATATTTTGGTACCTACGACGCGTTTGGTGAGAGCTGGGGACCTCGTATGGATGGCCGCATGGTCCGTCAGTACAAATCCAATGGGCCGGCTCCGTTCTTACCTCAAGAGGATAACATTTCGAATTTCTTCGATACAGGTGTTAAAAACACAAACAATATTGCCCTTACGTTCAACGATCGTACGTCAAACTTCCGCATGTCATTTATGCGCTTGGACCAACAGGGTATTGTCCCAAATACTGACCTCACACGAAATAGTTTTTCATTAAATGGTGGAACCACGTTCAAGCAACGTGTACGTATCTCCGGTAACATGAATTACATCGACGGTGGTTCTGACAACGTACCCAATGCAGGGTATGACGAATCGTCATCAATCATGTACGGTTGGTTATGGTATCCGAGAAATATGGAGCTTTCTAAGCTTGAAGATTATTGGGTCTCAGGGCGTGAAGGGCTTGAACAAGCCAATCACGAGCAGCTTTGGACAAACAATCCTTACTTCTTGGTGAATGAAAACACCAATAGCTATCAGCGTCAGCGCTTTATTGGAAACCTTCAGCTTGAATTTGACATCACATCAAATTTGACCGCTCGTTTCCGTTCAAGTGGTGACATTAATAACGAAGCTCGCCAATTCCGTCGTGCCATTTCTACACGAGGAACATCTGGAGAGCGTGGTAGTTATCAAGAAGATGAGCTCTATTTCAAAGAGACGAATCAAGAGTTCTTGCTGACATACAGTGACAGAGATGCGACCAAAGATTTCAATTTTGAGGTCTCTGTAGGTGCCAATGCCATGCGACAGGAAGCCTCAGAACTCCGTAGTTTTGCCGATGGACTGGTTGTTCCAAGTCTGTTCAATATTGGAAACTCATTAGGTGACATCTCAACAAGTCAGTACAAGCAAGAAAAAGAGATTCAATCGGTATTCGGTCTTGCTGAGATTGCGTTCCAGAATTCAATCTTCTTGAACTTTACCGCACGTAATGACTGGTCATCCACACTGCCAACGGATAACAATTCCTATTTCTATCCAAGTGTGTCGTTGACAGCGGCGTTGACCGACTTGATTGACTTTAATGCTCCATGGTTGTCTTTTGCGAACATTCGTGCCGCCTATGCCGAAGTAGGGGGTGATACAAATCCGTATGCCACCCGCAACGTGTACAACTATGGAAATGTTTGGGGTGGACAATTTGTGGCAACAGAGAGCCCGTTACTCCGAAACCCAAACCTTAAGCCAGAGCGTACCACTAGCGTGGAGCTTGGAACCGATCTCCGATTCCTAGAAAATAGACTACGTGTAGATTTCACGTGGTATGACATCCGAAGCAAGGATCAGATTATTAATCTGCCTCTTGCGAAGTCAACGGGGTACGAAGCCAAGCTTATCAACGCCGGTGAGATTAAGAATCAAGGGGTTGAGCTTCTCGTTTCTGGTACTCCGATACAAAAGCAAGACTTCAGTTGGGAAATCACAGCCAACTATGCCAAGAATACCAGTGAGGTTGTCTCCCTGGCAGATGGTATTGATTCGTACCTCATCGTAGCAGATATGTACCCTGCCGATGGTGGTCAAGATCTCTCCTTGGAAGCAAGGGTAGGCGAACCTCTTGGACAGCTTATTGGTCTAGACTTCATGAGAGTACAGTCAGGTCCATTTAAAGGGCAGATTATTCATGAAAACGGACTTCCTGTTGTGAATACAGCTGAGAAAGTAAGTGCTGGTACCTATCAGCCAGACTTTACCTACGGGTTTGGGAATACCTTCCGTTGGAAAGATTTTACGCTATTTGTTCAGTTTGATGGACGTGTAGGGGGTAACATCTACAGTCGTACTCATACAATGTTAGCTTCTGGTGGTGCCATTACCAACAAAGATGATGAGCGTCTAGGAAGCATTCTTGTTGGACGTGTGGAATTACCACCATTAAACTACGATGCCAATGGCCAGCCACCACGTGATGCCAATGGTAATATCATTTGGGGTGACCCCATTAATCCTGGATCGTTTGTAGGACCAGGTGTGATGGTAGGACCAAATGGTGAGTATGTAGAAAATGACGTTCCTGTAGCGACTCGCGATTATGTGTATCGTTATTACAACAACATTTTTAATCGTGACATTATCACAACAGGTACCTATGAAAACACATGGGTAAAACTGCGTGAGATGCGACTAACGTATGGCCTTCCCTCTCAGATTGCAGAATCAGTTGGGCTCAAGTATGTCAATGTTTCTGCTGTTGGTCGAAACCTCCTTCTGTTTACGGATGTACCGTCAATCGATCCAGAGGCATTTTCGATTCGTAACGGCCGTATTGTACAAGGATTTGAGAGCACCCAGATCCCATCAACTCGCAGCTTTGGCCTCACCGTGAACTTCGGGCTTTAATCACTACAGAGGTTAAGACATGAATACACACAAAACTTTGAACACATTCACTCGAATGCTAAGCCCAAACAAACGAATGATGAAGAACATCAAAAACTGGGCAGCAATGCTGTTATTGACAGGATTAGTTGCCTCATGTACCGACGGTTTTGATACCGTCAACACGAACCCTAACCAACCCACAGAGGTCGGATCTGAAGCCTTAGTTCCAAGCGCGATCAGAGGCTCTGTCAACGCACATGTGAACATGTCGTACTTGGTAGGGAATAATATTCCACAACTCACTGCCAAGACAGTAAGACGTGAGGTTGATATCTACCAGTGGAACTCCTTCAATAACTTTGTATGGGATCCACTGTATGAAACCCTTAGAGACGTTGAGAGTCTTCACACACAGGCTCTCGCTGAAGGAAATACTGCCGCTCAAGGGGTGGCACTTGTCCTACGTTCTTGGGTCTATTCAACACTCACGGATGCGTACGGAGACATCCCTTACTCTGAAGCCATTGGTGCTGATGAAGACGTGCTGTTTCCAGCCTATGACACCCAAGAGGATATCTACCTTGGACCCAATGGCCTGATTGCTACGCTTGATGAAGCTGCAGGGCTTTTGGCCTCTACATCCAGTACACTTAATGGAGATATTCTCTACGGTGGTGATGTCGAAAAATGGGAGCGTCTAGCGAATGCGCTTCAACTACGTATGTGGTTACGAGTATCAGACAAGGTGCCATCACAAGCGTCCAGCGGTTTGCAGGCATTATACAGTGAAGGTCGTCTTATGACAGACGTAAGTAGTGGAGGTCTGTTGACCTACTTGTCGACGGCTCCTAATCAGTTCCCTACATTCCCTCTCAAAATTGGTGATTTTGATGCTGTAAATATCGCGTCACGTGCCGTCGATTCACTCTCGTCTTGGAATGATCCTAGACTAGAAATTTATGCTCGACCTGCAAATGCACCTGTACCTAGTGGTGGAACAGCGGTGTACGCTGGATTCGTGAATGGTGCCTTAGAAGGAGGTGGATCAAGATTGGGATACCGTTACTACAACTACCCAGGCCATGCCACTTCACAAGATATGGCCAAAGGAATCATCATGACTCATGCAGAGCAGGAGTTTATTCTCGCAGAAGCAGCGCAACGTGGCATGATCAATGCTGATGCTAAAGCTCATTACGATGCGGGCGTGCTTAGCTCGATGCTTCAGTATGGAGCAGAAACAATGTTCCCATACACATCCGTGAATGGTGTCACATTTGAGTCTCCAGCTGGATATTTCGCTCAGGCTTCTGTTGATTTTGACAGTGCAGATGACAAGTTGGAACTCATCGCATCTCAAAAATGGATTGCACTGTTTTTCACCGGATTAGAACCATGGTTTGACTGGAGACGTACAGGACTTCCAGCCTTTGATCCTTCTGTGAACAATGAAAATGGCGATACGGTCCCTGTTCGATTCCGTTACCCAGGGGATGAGCTGACTCTAAATGCAGCGAATTACCAGGCGGCTGTCTCACGCTTAGGTGGAGACAACATCAACAGCGAGATGTGGTTGGTGCAAGACTAACGTCTGAGCCGCGAGTGAGTTTTTCTTAAGACTCACAATAAAGTTTTTGTCAGGTCGTTATAGACTTGGTAAGTGAAAGAGCGGAAAGCCCTCTTCGGAAACGAAGGGGGCTTTTTTTGTGGGAGTAATCACATGAACAAGCCTCCGTAGTGATTATTTCATCAAGGTAATGGCACGTACCTCTACAAAGTTACCCGCCTGTATCCTCACTAAATATTGTCCGCTACTCAGGCTGCTAGCATCAAACAACACCTCATGACGCCCCGCTGAGTGTTGAGCATCCACAAGCGTACTCACTCGACGACCTAACACATCAAATACCTCAAGAGTTACCCTGCTTGCTATTGGAAGCTCATACCGAATGATCGTTGTTGGATTGAAGGGGTTGGGATAATTCTGCCCCAAAGAATACGTCGTTGGCAAACCATATGCACCATCATCCAATGACGTACCCACGAACGAGCCTACCCTCGAAACAAAGGGAAGAAAAAGGACAGAGGGTGTAGGAACGACGTCGGTTTGATTCAACACAAAGGGGTTCATAACCCATTCAAACGACGGGTTGGATGTCGAACTATTTGCAGGTTCCATTTGGGCAGCTCCATTCATTGTAAGAACCCATTGCCCATGCGCTTGGGTGACTCCAAGACCCAAAAAGAGAGGAAGATAGACTAGAGCATTGAACTTATGTCCCAATAGTCGAGTGCTCCACTCGATGTGTCGCAACATAGACACCCTTCTATATTGTCGCTTCTTATTCACTACGTGATTCCTCACTTTGCGTAAGAAGTCTTTCCAAGCGATCTAATCTCGCTTCTAATGCGTCTATTTGAGACTTCTGTGATTCTAATTCGCGTTTTTGACCCTCCAATGTGGTGGCCTGTTCATCCATCAATATTTGCTGCTCTTGATGCGCCTTGATCAGCAAAGCAATGAACGAGTTGTAATCCAATGAAAGTAATTTGTCTTCACCACCTCCTTCATTCACCAAAAATGGAAGGATGTCTTGAACCTCCTGAGCAATCAGGCCAAATTCCTCATTTGAATAGTCATCCGTCGATAGATTTCTACGCTTTTGATAATGATATGCTTGGAGTGAAGCCAATAATTCGGAGGCATCCTCAACAGGTTGGATGTCTGTTTTGAGGCGTCTGTCGGATGTTTCAGTCAGATAAGTTGCTGTAACACGATATACATCTACCTCATTTCCACTGATTGTATCTTGAAAAAATGCATCAAACGCAAATAGATCACCATCTAGAATAATTTTGGCATCATCATCATAAACGCCATCTGCATTGGTAGATGATGGATTCCAAGCGTCTCTAGGATTATTTGAAGACGAGCCTTCAAGCACTAAAGACTTAGCACCTGACAGATAGATATTGTCGTCAAACTGAGACTGACCTATAACTTGAAACTGTATGTTGTCGACATCCATGTTCTCAGATAGAGGATTTAAAGTTCCAACAGCAACATGGTCATCCGTGTAGACATATTTGTTATGGTCTCCACCTAATAATATGCTATTAGCAAGGTTATTATCTGACTCTGGTCCTATAGCAACTGCGCTTTTTTGTGTAGCACGAGCGTTATTTCCAATGGCTACAGCTGAATCAGCCGTAGCATCCGAATCCGCCCCTATTGAAACAAAATAGTCTGCCTTAAATGTGTAACTACTTGCATGGCCTATTGCAACACTCTCTGTACCTGCATCTGCTAAATCACCAATTGCAACTGCACGACTAACACTTCCAGTATGTACATCTGCTATCCTCCCTAATAAAACATTGTATTCTCCACTTGTTACTGTTTGACCAACGTCATACCCAATAGCTAGGTTTGCACGGCCCGTTACATATTGTATGGCATTATTTCCAATACCAATTGACTCATATACACCACTAGATGATCCAATGGCATTCCTACCAATAGCAACATTACTATAAGTGGACCCAGAAGCAGATTTCAGAGCGCCATATCCAAGTACAATATTATGAAATCCCCCCGAGTACGCATTTGCATAGGAATCTTGACCAATCGCAATATTGTAAAAACCTCCTTGCAAGCTACTTGCTGCATTGTCACCGATAATTACATTAGAGTAACCATAACTTAAACTAGGTGCCGCACTATCACCAATTACAATATTTTTTGTTCCAGACGTTAGTGATGCAAGTACGCGCTCTCCAATACCTATATTGCTTCCGTTTGAGACATACTGACTTGTCACATAGCCTTCGCCACCTCTCCCTATAAAGAGATTCCCATCCGTAGAATTATAGTACACATCATCAAGATCATTCAGTTCGGAGGCTCCGCTCGAAATACCCGTCAATGCAGAACCGTCTCCAGAAAAAGCAGTTGCAGAAATTGTACCTGAATAACTAAAGGAAGAAGCCAGTTTAGCGCCTGTAATACTAGCATCGGACACTTTGTCCGTCGTGATTGCCGCATCGTCAATCTTCGCAGTCGTGATTGCCCCATCGGCAATCCCTGAAGTCGAAATATCCGTCAATGCAGAACCGTCTCCAGAAAAAGCAGTCGCAGAAAATGTACCTGAATAACTAAATGAAGAAGCCAGTTTAGCCCCTGATATAGAACCATCGGCAATCTTCGCAGTAGTGATAGAACCATCGGCAATACTGGATGACTGCCACGATAGAGTCCCATATCCATTGGTTGACAATACCTGACCATTACTTCCGTCGGTATTTGGAATAGTAATCTCACCTATTGTAAGTGTTCCACTAGTTGAGACATTCGTGATATCATCATTTCCAAGTTGAATTGTGTTGTTAGAATATACGATTGCTCCATTGCCAAGCGCTATACTATTCGTTCCAGAAGCATCACTGTTACTACCTATAGCAATTGCGCCATTATACGTACTATTGGCATTCAGCCCTATAGCAATTGAACCGGTATTACTACTGTTAGAATTAGTACCTAAAGCAATTGAATGATCATATCCAGCATCTGATTTTGTACCTAATGCAATAGATGAGTTACCATCTGAGATGCTTTCGTAACCAATTGCAATTGTAGTATCTCCGCGACTATCAGTATAAGACCCTAAAGCTATTGTCTGGTCATACTCAGCAAAAGCGTCGAATCCAATAGCAATTGATTGAATGCCCTGTGCCTGTGTTTTCGTACTGGAGCTACCAGAGCCACCAATTGCGATGCTATTTTTACCATATGCATTAGATTTTTCTCCTATAGCAATTGCGTTTGTGTTATCGCCTCGTGATTCGCTACCTATAGCAATTACCTGTGTTGCATAACTTATCGAGTTAGCTCCGATTAGGATGGACTGGCCTTGTGAACTTGAGTGAGAAAAACCAGCACCTGGACCAATTACCACCATACTATCATAAACAGCCTCAGCATTGTGCCCAATGACTATGGTGTTACTAGCCTCAGTATAAGTGTCTGGTCCAAGTAAGACAGAATTTAAGAATGAACTCCCTGAAGATCCTGAGCTCGTCCCTATTATAACATTATCAGCTGATGATGCACTTATAGAAGGTGAATATCCAATCAAAATATTATTGTCACCAGGCACAAAATCATTTCCCGATTCATCAGAGGGGCCATATCCAATAAAAACATTATAATTTCCACCCGTGACCGAAGTCCCAGCGTAGTATCCTAGGGCTATATTACCAATACTAGTCGTAATACTATTTAAAGCCCCCGTTCCATAAGCAAGATTATTCGAGCCCGTTGTCAAATAGTCCAACGCATCATATCCAATTGCAATATTCTCATACCCACTTGAAATATTTTCCAATCCATCCCGCCCTATCCCAATATTGTAATCACCTGTAATAGAATTTGAACCATTCATTGCTGATCCAATAGAAATGTTTTGAGAGCCTTCTGTTAGATTTGAAAACACAGGTTGAAATGATGGAGGTATACCTATACCAATATTCCCTCCACCAGTTGTCAGGTTATCAAATGAGGCAATACCAAGTGCTAAATTGCTTGAAATGTCAAATGACACATCCTGTATTTGATCCAGTTTGATTTCATCATGACCTATTTTAGCGCCGGTTATCGTGCTATCGGCGATCTTCGCAGTCGTGATTGCGCCATCATCGATCTTCGCAGTGGTGATTGCCCCATCAACGATCCCTGATGCGGTAATTGCATCCACAGAAAACGTGGTACCCGATAGGGAAAGACCTGAGCCAGCAGAGTAGGTCGTGCCCTCC
>CAJXOH010000002.1 GCA_913057895.1 uncultured Bacteroidota bacterium | reverse complement strand
ACAAAGAACCAAAATGACTGCCCCCCTCTGTAGGCGTAGTATCCATTGAGCTGTTGCAAGGGAGGGAGAAAATTGTTGAGAACCGCTTCACGCATATACATATCTGTGTTGGTGTCCCAACCCAGAGCCAGATACTCTGCTAAGCCTTCTTCAAACCACAATGGGAAGACTAGCTGTATGTTGTTTTGAACGATGGATTGGAGTGTCCCACCATAGTACATGTCATTGATAAACGCGTGAACTAACTCATGATGAAGTGTTCTTCGAAAATCAATGTAATCACCCATAAAGGGCTGTGTCATCCTGTTTTTGTACTTATCGGTTACTCCACCAATGCCTTGTGCACTTTCAGGAAGCGGTACTACATTCGTCTGGGAGAAATCACCATGAGAGTCATATAAAATCACAGGGATTCTATCTCGAATTTGATGATCAAAATCCTCACTCAATTGCTGAAGAGCGGCTTCAATACTTTCGGCGGTGAACTGGGCAAGATGGTAGTTTTGCTGATCGTAGTAGTAGATATCAAAGTGTTCACTTTCAATATATCGCCAGTCGAAATCTTCATATTGCACACGGTTTTTCCCAAAGAAGACCTGTTGTGCATCTGCTGATTGCCACATGGGTGACACAAGAAAAGCCACCGATACTACCAAAAGAGTCACTGAGCCAAAGAAAGAGCTGGGCTTGAAGAATTTTGTTGTCATATCACGCTAACGCAAAATCAATTTGTCTACGTTCAGGATTGGTGCTGATCACCCGAATTTGAATTGGCTGCCCAAGCTGATACTGCTTTTTCTTGCCTCTGGCAACCAATGCATGACGCTGAGGTTGATACACATAATAATCATCCTTGAGTTCACTTATTCGGACCATTCCTTCACAGTAGATGTCTTTAAGCTGCACAAAGAGTCCGTTTTCTGTAACGCCTGAGATGATACCGTCATATTGGGAACCAATACGTTCACTCAGGTATTCCACCTGCTTGAGTTTCACAGAATCTCGTTCTGCTTCGGCAGCACTACGCTCTTGTGCACTGCAATGTTCACCTGCTTGAACAAGATCATCGAATGTGTATCCTTTAATCGTTGTTTTGAATCCACCTGATCCTTCTTTGGACGATTTTTGGGCCGATTTTCCACCTTTAATTTCATCCAACGAAGGGTAGGCCTTCAACAAGCGGTGCACAATCACATCTGGATAACGTCGGATAGGGCTTGTAAAGTGTGCATAATGGGAAAAAGCCAAGCCAAAGTGACCAATATTCCCAGGAGCATACTCAGCCTTGGCCATCGCACGCAGCATAAGTTGGTTTACAATGGTTTCAACCTCGGTCCCTTCGACCTTCTCTAGAAGGGTATTTATCTCTTTTGGAGTGACCTGACCTTTATTTTCCATGAAGATGCCGATGGGTTTAATGTTCTCTAGAACATGGCCGAACTTCTCGGAATCGGGTTTGTCGTGAATGCGGTAGAGATAGGGGAAGGGTTGCTTGGATGCTTTTGATTTGGTGTTCGCGCCCGAATGTAGAGCCTTGCGAAGATGATCGATGTGCAGAGCAACTGTCTTATTTGCCATTAGCATACACTCTTCAATCAATTTATGGGCAAACAGTCGTTGCTTGACGACGACATCCAGAGGTTTGCCATCTCCATCCAGGACAAAACGTGGCTCAGGCGTTTCAAACGCGATGGCTCCTTTTTTAAAGCGTTGGTCCATGAGGGTTTGCGCTAGACCTGCGACCATCTCTAGGTCAGGCTTGAGCTCGTGGTCTGCATTCCCGTCTAAAATCTCTTGCACCTCATCATAGACAAATCGTTGCATCGAGTGAATCACCGTTTCTCGTATTTCATAGGAGACAAGTTCCCCTTGAGGAGTGAGCTCCATAAAACAAGAGTAGGTACATTTATCTTCGTTGGGGCGAAGAGAGCACACACCGTTGCTGAGTCTTTCGGGAAGCATGGGGATCACCCGGTCAACCAAATACACGCTTGTTGCGCGTCGGTACGCTTCATCATCAAGAACAGTCCCACGAGGCATGTAATGGGTAACGTCGGCAATATGTACCCCTAGCCAGAAGTTGCCACTTTCAAGCTTCTCAATTGAGATGGCGTCATCAAAATCTTTGGCATCGGCAGGGTCAATAGTGAACACTCGTTTGTCTCGATAATCCAAACGATCTTTGACCGCCTCTGGTGAAAAATCTTCGGGTATGGCTGCGGCAAAAGCTTCTACTTCAGGATCGAATTCAGCTTGAAACTGCTTTTCCGCCAAAATCGAAAGGATATCTGCTTCGTTAGAGCCAGCTTCCCCTAAATCTTGAAGTTGCCATGCTTGAGGGAGTCCGCCTGGAGCAGCCCACTCTTTAAGCCGAAAGGTGACTTTATGCCCAGAGGAAATCCCTTGAAGATCTTCTGGTGCCACATAAAAATCGATATGAGCTGACTTTTGATCTGGTTCAATGACTGCGTGCCCACTCCCTTCATGCCGGAGCATTCCCACGTAGAGGTGCCCAGAACGCTTGACAATATGATCAATACGCCCTGAGATTCGTCGCTGCCGCTTGTCTCGGGTATCAATATTCACCAACACAGTGTCTCCTTGCAGTGCAGTGCCCATGTGTTTTTTGGGAATACGAATGTCCTCATTATATCCTGGCAATGTCACATACCCATCACCTCGAGCACTTATATCCACCTTACCCATCATTTCTGCATCATGGTCGTCATAGACACGCTCTGGCGATGAAGGCGATGATTTGGGGCTCTTTTTCGACGTTGGGGAGGCGCTTTTTTGTGGTGACTCTGCCTTGCTAGCTGCTTTCCCTTTGCCTTTTAATTGGACCAAGTTTCCAGGTTGAATCAAGATCTTTCCTTGGACTTCGAGAGAACGAAGCGCTTGATTGAGCTCTCGTTTGCCTCTCTTCGTGTTAAGACTGAGGATATTTTCGAATAATTTTTTTGGGATGACTGCCTTTGGTGCATCCTGCAGAAGTTGTTCAATCTCCCGCTCTATCTCTTGTATGGATCGTCTCATAAGTTTGCTTTATGTGGGGTTTTTACCACATGATTCGTGGTTAATCCCACCACTTCAAGGTAGAAAATCCACGCGAGAGTCGTGCGAATAGTTCACGCCATGTATGAAACTCGGTTCTGGCTTGAACGCCCACTCCATTCATCACTTGTGTTTCTCCTGCACTACTCCCAGAGCCTTGAGACCCTGTGGCTTGAACGAAGGTTGGGTCTTGCCTATGAAAGGCGGACAATGAGAGTAACTGATTAATTCTATACTCTGCCCCCAAATCACCGATAGAGCTTTGATTACCCGTAATTTGCCCTTCTCGACGAAGCACTAGACGATCGTTGTAGAGCCGTAATGCAACGCCTAATTCTACCTCATTATAGGCATCGATGTTGACATCCACATCGAAGGTGATGTTTTCACTAAACAGTGCGTTAATCTGATTGGATAACAGGGGGCTAATGAGTTGTTGCGAAACAAACGGATTGATCAACACTGCAGAGCCAGTTACCCCTTGAAAGGCGGAAGCATCTTCAAACGTGGTTTGTCCTGACGCAATAAAATTGCCAGTGAGCAACAAGCTAAAGGCTTGAACAAGTTTTTGCTCATCATTTTGATTGAGACTTTGAATGCGAGTAGACAAGGTTGGATCGGAGAAGCCTCCAAGTTCAGAGGGTAATTGGAAGAAAAACTCATTTTGAACTTCGGTGAGAGGGCCAAAGATATCGAGTACAAGCTCTATTGGGACTCTCTGCCCAAGTGAGGACTCCGACGCGGACCCTGCCGGAGATCCTAAGGAGGCGAGAGAAGGCCTCGCTCGATAGATGGCACTGACTTGTAATTCAGCATCATAAGGGTCTCCATCCCAAGAGATTGATCCTCCTTCTTGGAGCTGAAACTGCCTGCTTAAGACATCACCACTCACAAAATTATAATCCCCAGAGGTGATATTCATAGAGCCAAATACACTTAGATCTCCATCTAGAAGACTAAGGCGCAAATCGCCGGTACCTTGTGCACGAATTTGGTCATTGGTTACTTGGTCAAAAATCAATTCAGCTTGGACTGGATTGGATGCACGGAACTCCAGATCAAGCGTAAATAAATCTTGAAAGGTTGCGCTGGACGTCGAGAGTCTTGAGAGCTCTGAAAGAATGAGCGAATCCCCTTGAATCGGAATAAGAGCCCCAGTTGTCATACTTGGTGCTGGTGTCCCAGTTAAATCCTCATCTGGGGAAGGAAGTTTGTCCACAAATCGGATAAAACGTGTGTTATTATCGATATTCGTGACATCCAAAATAGGAATTGAAATGGCTGAATTTTGAGCCAAATCTATAGGTTGAGGTGTGGAGATGATCGGTCCATTTTGAGTCCCGCTTAATTCTATGCGACCAGTCCCGGTAATACTAGAGAAAAAGGGGATATCTGGATCAAATGGATTGTTTAGCAAATGAAGAGACTCCACCTGGAGCCCTACATCAAAGGGGATGGTTGCCTCTGGATTTAATGAAGTGACACCAACCGACCCATCCAAAATCCCTGTTCCTCCGCGAGTATCAGCAATTTGTATGCTATCCAACGTAAACCCATTAAGAAGATCGTATTGAATCGTACCATTCGCTTGAAGCCTTGTATTTAAAAACGTTGGAACCAACTGAGTACTGTCCAACTCAAGAGCCCCTGTAAATTCAGTTTGACCTTGGATTTGCTGATAACGTGCTGTTCCACGTGCTTGCCCACTACTTTGGGTGATGATGGTTGGAATCAATTCTTCAAGAAGCCACATATCCAGACGTTGAATATCCGCTGTGAGATCCAGTTGAATTGGATCCGGAACAGGGTTTAATGGGTTCGCAAGGGACCCTTGAAGTTGAATGTCAAAACTCTCTTTTAGTGTATCTACTAAGGCTCCGTCAACCAAAAAACGATTGGTTGCACTATCCAGCCGACTCTCAAGACGGAGGTTGCCCACAGACCGACCATTAAGGGTCGCGTTTAATCCTGTCAACTCGCCTTGTAGAAAAGGAGTGGAGCCCAGTTGACGAGTCGTGATAGATCCATTAAGCGTGGCGTCCCATTCAAGACGGCTATCTAAAAATTGAAGTGCGTCACCTAAATCTGTGTTTTGAAACGATAGGGTAAAAGCATCTTCGGCCACGGATGAATACGTGCCTCCTAGTTGAACTTGCTGGGCATCAGAAACAAACGTAGTGGGTTCGAACTGCCATGCTCCGACATCCGAATAGACCCAGCGACTTGGTTCGTTTAAACTCCATTGGTAGGAACTTCTACCTATGTCCACCGCATCGAGCCGTATGTCAAGCGTAGAAGGGTTGCGCAACGCTGACAGAAGAAGTGTCGCACGTAAGCCATCATTGGTTGGCTCAGATCGTAATGAAAGAGTCGTTGTTTGGCCTTCTAGAGTAGCTACCCATCTCGGGTTGGATAGAGAGCCAAAACGTGATTGTATCGAGTTGGCTTGCGCCTGCCAGTCAAATAGACCTGAAGAAGTCCAAGGCTCATCAAGTTGCCATTGAGCAGCAATATCCCCTTCAAGTCCTGTAACAAGTATATTTTGAAGGACAAACCGACTATCCTCAGCAGTTGCTTCGAGTGAGAGAGTTGTACCACGATTTTCGATGCTTCCAGAAAAAAATGCTTGGCTCTCGAGTCTCTCCAAGCCAACCCATGGTGCCAGGATGGACCCGTTATTCATGGCAAATTCAAAGGTATAACGACGGGACTCAAGTGAACCCTCAGATTGAGTTTCCCGACGTTGTGGGAGAAACGGCTCAAATTGATAGGTGTGAGCAAATTGATCCCTAATGGAAGATCCTACCAAGCGTGTGAAGTCCAGAAAGGATTCCCCTTGTATTTCACCTAGAATGGCAGCCTCAAAGGCGTCGCTGGAGAACACAATTGCACGAGACGATTTTGAAAGAGAGGCTCCAAACGGTAGAATAGAGGATCCTAAAAAGACCCCCTCGCGCATTGTTAACGCCACCTCTGCTAGACCTTGCTGTCTCCAATCTGAAGCGATGGTACTGGATAGCCTAAAGGATAAATCGGTGGATGTTCCAAACATGCTAGGATCTAGCACGGAGCCTGTCCATTGTGAAACGTTTGTTTCCTGATCCCAGGTGTAGACTTGCTTAGCGCTAGCAGATGGGGCAATCGACCAATCGGGGAAGGATACAAATCCATCTGATCTAGCATTTAGCCCGATACCTTGAAGCTCCACTTGATAGGTGATTTGATGCCCAGAAAGTGAATCAGGCTTCCAGGAGGTGAAGAGCTCAACCTCATCAGGCTGAAATCGCCCGATTCTTCCATCGGTAGCTTGGTACGTTGCCTCAATCTTTGGAGGATTTGGCAGCCATGTTACCAAGTTTGAGTCTTTTTGCGACGACGACTGCAAAGGCGGTAGCGACGACTTCGAAGACGGTTGCGACAAGCTTGTCGTCTGTTCAGTGGACGGTGATGTGAATCCGAGAGAATTTCCTGTATTGTGACCTTCAGCGTCAGTAGGCTCACTCAAGGTCCATAGTATCGTAGAGTCTATCTCAAATGTGCCTTGACCTATAAGATTTAATCCAAATTGGGTGTCGTTCTCGCGGATGAATCCCGGTATCGTTGGCAGTTTATCAAACAACGATGAGAGTTCACGGGTAAACCCATCAAACGTGAGTTCAGCAAAAAGGGATTGTAGGGTCAAACTAGATTCGTCTGCATTGATTTGCCCAGAAGAGACCATGCGTGTGGATCCATTGGGCTCATTAAGATCAACAGACCACTCAAACGCTCCAGCTTGTGACTGGGTGAATTCAGAGGAGATCGCTACATCACCAAGAAATGGAGCCAGTGAAGAGAGTTCAGCATGTGATTCCAGCTCTGGAGTGCTCAACCGGGCGGATTCTAGGACAAACGCCCATGGTGATGATGTTAAGGATACTGGAGATGTCAAAGGAGGAGATTCCACCCAAAAGGATGGAAACTGTCCAGATAATGAGACAGAACTTTCTTGCGTGTAGAGCTCAAGCTCTTCAATGATCCATTGATCTCCGTTTTTGATCCATTCCCCTTGCGTTGTCAATGGAGAAAAAACTTGTACCCAAGGCGTTTGAAGGGTTGGAAACAGCGCGAAATCTACAATGGATGGACGCCAACGCATGGACCCTTGCATATCCCCATAAAGGAACTGCTGAAATACAGTATTTAATGGTGTATTTCTTGATGCATCCATCGCGACTTCTCCTGAAAATTGGAGTAATGGATGCTGTACATCAAACTGATTGAGTTCCGTTCGTTGTTCATCGCGGTACCATTCACCTGTCACGATAAAGGGACTCTCTGAGTGTTGAGGTAGCAAAAATTGAAGTGATTCAATGGAAACAATCTGGAGGGAAGGATCAGATTCAATTCGGCCTTGAAGTGATACATCTTGAATACGGATAGCGTTTGTTGTAGAGGCACTGTCGGTCCGTGGGATGGAGGTTGAAAGGAACGTTGTGTTTGTTACCTCGAAAGCCCCATCCACCAACTCTACGTTTGGGATAGACAATGATCCTTCAAGTGGATTTGAGGGAGGGTTTGACTCGAGCCATGCTTGCAACTCTTGTGTAGAGATGTTGGCGCGAAGTGTGTCAAGTCTAAGAGAAGAAATAGAGGTTCGACCAAACAATAGTGGGAAAGGCTGAACTTGGATATCTAATTGGGATAACGAGACTTCAGCGGCAGACTCTATTCGTGCTTCCAGATCCAATAATTGTATTTGAATTGGGAAAAAGCCTTCAACTTCGCCAATCGAAAGGTCTATTTGGGTTTTCTCAACCGATTGATTAACCAATCTCATGACTGCAGCCTGCTTCACAGCAGGAATCTGCAAGACTAACAAGGTGAACGATAGAAGAATGATAGCCCCTATGAGTAGACCACCAAACGAGCGGTTGAACCACCTCCACAATCGTAATAACCCCTGACCAAGTTTTATGAATCCATTACGCCAAGGCATAGGACCACGCTCTGTGAAGTTCATCGGCTGAGACATCATCGACGATCACTGGATCTGCAAGGTCATTCAACAAAATGAGTCGAATGCCATTCGAGGTAGCCTTTTTGTCACGATTCATCGCCTCTATGAGTTCATGGATGAATGAATTCGTGGACTCCTGCAGGCTATCTCCTTTGGAGCGTACGAGTGATGATAGTGTATTCTGCACATTCTCAGGGAGATGATGATGAATAATGTCATCCTGAATGGTAGCGCCACGTTGATTAGACACCCAAATGGCCGCTTTCATGCCGATTAATACGGCCAATCCATGAGGTATCGTCCCATAACCAGCCACGTGCTCGAGCGCATGGGCAAAGGTATGACCAAAATTTAGGTGCATACGTTGGCCAGTCTCCTTGAAATCATTGGCGACAATCATTGCCTTGATATCGGCACAACGTTGGATGATATGGCGTTGTGTATCTGGGTCTACTTCCGAGAATGGAGTTGTAGAAAGTTCTTCCAGTATGGTAGGGTCTGCGATGTAGCCATATTTGAGGATTTCACCCGTCCCATTTATCCATTCCTCCTTTGGTAACGTGGACAAAAAATAGGGGTCAAAGAGTACAGACTCAGCCTTATGAAAGCTCCCTATAAGGTTTTTTCCAGTGGAGTGATTGATACCCGTTTTGCCACCTACGGCACTATCAACCATGGCCAAAAGAGTTGTAGGAATCTGCAGATAACGAACCCCACGCATGAGGGTAGATGCAACAAACCCACCAAGATCACCAGTAACACCACCACCAAATACTAGAAGCGTATCTGTTCGTTTGAATCCAGCCTCCAATAATTCCGTCGTTAGTTTTCGCCAAGCCTCTACCGATTTTGAGCCTTCACCAGATGGGACTGTGTACATTCCAATGAAGTGAGTTTGGTGCGCAAATTCTTCAAAAAGATCTTTATGTGCCTCAGCAACATGCTCGTCTACAATACATGCAAAACGAGCCTTGGAGGGATTAGGAAGCCATTTTTCAAGCCCTTTTACAGATTCAATCGAACCGTGCAGGAATCTCTCAGAATCGTTGACCGCTGGAACGCCCATCATGGGATTCCACGATACATGAGCTTGTCGATACTTTGATTTACGTACTTGCCATAATTCAACCACTTTTTGAGCCGTATCAGCTCGACTAAGCCCTTTAAACATCGGCCTTCGCTGGTTTCTGTGAAGCCGTGTGATGAGTTGTTCCCGAGGAATTTGCAGGTGAACCAATAACCCATGTTCCTTGATTTGCTGGGTCAGCTGCTCATCTTGAAGCGCCCCTCCTCCGAGTGAGATGACCTTATGATCTAGCGTAAATGTGTCAATACAGGCCTCTTTTTCGGCAGCTCGAAAGGTCTCTTCTCCTTGAGCAAAAAGCTCGGTTACAGAACGTTCTTTCGTTTTTTCAATCCATTGATCGAGATCTAGGAATGTCCAGCCAAGAGCCTTGGCTAATTTTTTTCCAAAGGTGGTCTTCCCCACACCAGGTAATCCACACAGGTAGATTCTTTGAACACCCTCTTCTGTTAATACTTTGACATTCCACGTACTCATGACTCAAAAGTACCTAAAATCTCTGTGGAAGACTTGGGTTCTGCATCAAGGACATCTTCCTTACGAACTACAACTTCTCCTGGTGCAGATTGTTTTTTCTTTTGAAGATGCTTTCTCTGTGTAACACTCACAGCAACGACAGGAGATCCCTTGGCTTTGGAATGCCATGCCGCTAGTGAAGCAGCAGCATCCATGAGTGCAGCTGGAGGCTTGGGTTGCCCACCTAAACTATGATGCCGAATGTATACATGTGAACCAGCCACTCCTCTGGCATGGAACCACCAGTCATCTTTATGAGATAATTTTAAGCATGCATCATTTTCCCGAGCCCCTTTTCCAATCCAGATTTCCACTCCTTGAACGATAATAGGGCGGTACGGACGTGATGTAGACTCTTTGGAAAGACGTTGATCATACGTTTGCATCCAGGCCTTCCAAGATTTTTCATCGTGTGTGGCTTCAAGATGGGAGAGCGCCTCCTCTAACTCGTTAAGTTCAGCATGGATCGCTTCGTAGCGTTCATCATACATTGCGGCTTGAGCTCGCGATTTTTTAGCTCTTTGATAATAATCCTGCCCATTCTCTAGAATAGAGTACGTTGATTTAAGTGGAATCAATACCTCTTGGCCTTGATCAAACGTGTTTGTACACAAGAGTCCCTCTTCTGTCCGCTCGCTCTCTCGATGAGCATTTGCCAGAAGGAGGTGGCCAAATTGCTCTTGTTGAGTTGCGCGTTGAAGAGTTTGTTCAGCCGTTTCTAGATTTTTTAATGACCCTTTTTTGCGTTTGATCTGTGTTTGGACTGCTTTTATTCGTCGTTCTTTTTCCTCCTGTAGCTTGGACGGACCTTTCCGCTGGCTTGTCCCAGCATGGAGCAGCTCTGTGACTGAATCAAAGCGTTGATGAGTCTCAAGAGGAAGGATGTCATCGGCTAGTAAGGTCTTGGTCCCGTCTTCAAGCAACCGAAACGTTGGCGTGGCTAAGGTGCGTGCTTCGACATCCAAACACCATGAAGTGAGCTCTTTAGCTGTTTTTTGGTCTAAGGAGTGATACGTTATAAGGTCTTTAAGGTGTTCTCTTGGAAACCCTGGTAGTGTAGTCTTGATCCAAGATTCACATGCTTCCTGGGAGTCAAACGATTGATCTGACAAGGTTGTATCAGTGGTGGACGGGCCTGCAATAGAGGCCGAGTCATGGTCATCAACTTGTTCGGGACTCATTGTAGGGGTTCCCTTTCGAAAACCCTCGAGGATGTGGCCTGAGCTATCAAGCAACCACACATTTGCTTTGGTTCCGAACAGCTCAAAATGAAGCTTTCTTTTTGACGAAAAGTGGATGGTTAGGAGTCGCTCTTTTGAAGGTTTTGTGATGTCTACGATCTGGTCACCTTCTAAGAGGTCAAAGAAAGTTGTTGCATTTTTTTTCTTTGTGGAGCCTGGATTTTGGCGCAATGTGAGTGAACAGCGTTGAGCCTCTGCAATAAAGATAAGCCGCTGTATGTCTGTTGACTCTGCTGATAGTTCTTTCTTGGAATTCGAGGCCGTAAAATCAGCTTCCCACTGTTTTTTCCCAGAGGTGCGACTTTGCACATACTTTTTTCCAACCAGATTGCGTTTTAATTCTGGAACAAGGACATTAAGAACCGTATTGGAATTGGAGAAAGGCATACGTGAGACTAACCGTGGTGAAAGCCACTGCGTGGCCACTTGTCATTCATTCAGCTAGGTAAAATAGAAATTGAGGGCATAACACGTGCAAAAGGAGTTGTCGAATCCCATCTTTGAAAAGATGGTACAAATCATCGATGTCACATTAAAAGAACGTTTTGAACACGGTTTTGGTGCAGGGCAAGCCAATCAAGAAAGAAAGAACGTTTCACCACGAAAAGGAAAGAAAAAACCTTCAGATGTATCCCAAATAGGGCTTTTTGACGGCATTGAGTCTACGACGTGGCAAAACCCATCTATTCACGCCTCTGGACTCGACGTAAAAATCCCGTTGCAGGATTCCGTTTTGAAAGAGTGTCAAATTCATTTTGATTGGGATAGCTTTCGAGAACGATGCATGGCTAGACAAATGGAGGGGATGGAGAAACATCCATTGTTAAAGCAACCACATTTGGCATCAAATGCGGTTAAGGCACAACTAGATATCGAAGTGTCTTGGGTATTTGAATCTCCCTACAAGCAAGTTGAGCCTGCTCGCAAATGGATTTCTTCAATGAATGAAACGTTAAAACCTCTATTCTCAAGCTTGACGGCACTTTCACGCTGGCATCTTGAGCTGGAAGGAGAGTCTGATGAAGCGCTGGTTACCGATACACGATTACTCACGTATGTTGAGTTTGATATGGAGGGGGTCACATCGATCAACCACCTGCAACGAACCATTGAAAGGCGCTTGGTTCAGTTAGTTTTCCTCACCCGTAAGGTCATGGGAGCGGCACAGAACAAAGTTGCCGCCTAGGTAGATAAGCGCACGCGACCTTCTCTAACATCTATTCTAGAAAAGGTCACAGGTGACTTAGGCTTTTTTCTTATGGCGATTCTTGCGAAGGCGTTTTTTACGCTTATGCTTCGCAATCTTTGCTCTTTTTCTTTTCTTTCCGCTTGGCATCTGTAAAGAATAAATTGTTGTTACATCATTTTACTGACAGACTTTAAAGTTAGCGCTTTATCTTCTTAGTTCAAATGAAAGCTGCACTCATAGGTACTGGAAAAACCGGATCTAAGGTTCAAGAAGCCTTAGCTTTGGAGCAGAATGCTCTTTTTAACACCTCTCGTCCACCTACAGTAGACGCGTTAAGGGCGTATGATGTGGTGTTTGTCTTTGTTCCAGGCGATGCCTTTTTAGAGATGATTCCCACGCTTCTGTCTGCACAGATTGCAGTTGTTTCTGGGGCAACAGGTGCAACAATCCCAGACTCAGTAAAGACTCAGATTCTTCAAGGATCGCGCCCGTGGCTCATCGCTCAGAATTTCAGCCCTGCCATGCAGATGATTCAACAAGCACTCCAATGGATTGGAGATCATCCCGATTGGTTAGCAGAGTCTGAGTTTTCACTTCATGAGATACATCACCAACAAAAAAAGGATGCACCGAGTGGTACAGCCAAGTTGTGGGTTGAATGGTTGGCGTCTCGTGATGTTTCAGTAACAAGTCACCGCGAAGGGGATGTGCTTGGAGATCATGAATTACGTATTGGTACACCGTTGGAGCGAATTACCCTGCGACATGAAGCATTGGATCGGTCCCTATTTGCACAGGGAGCGATTCAGGCAGCACACTGGATTCTTCGCCCAGAACGAGCCCCAGGGCTGTATTCTATGAAAGATGTATTTGAGAGTGAATGATGGAACTACGACAAGTATCAACGTGGACAGCACTAGTCACCCCTTTTTTAGAGGATGGGTCTATCGATTATCCTAGCTTAGAGCGTTTGGTTTCTGAGCAATCAGCAGCAGGGAATGGATTGGTTGTGCTTGGGTCTACAGGAGAGGCCTTAGCATGTAGTGAACAAGAGAAGTTCGAAATTCTACGAGCCGTGATGTGGATGGACCGAGAGGTGCCAGTTGTTGTGGGGGTTGGTGGGTTTCAACAGGACACGCAACGTGCATGGATTCGCAAGGGGAATGCGCTTGGTGTAGATGGTTTTATGCTTGTTACACCTCTTTATGCAAAACCTGGTGCAGCTGGACAAGTCGCATGGTTTACAGCATTGATGAACGAAGCTGAGGCTCCTTGTATGCTTTACAATATCCCAGGTCGTGCAGCGACACCACTTCATACGGATGTTGTCAAGGAACTAGGTTCTCACCGACAGGCGTGGGCTATCAAGGAAGCCGGAGGAACCAATGAATCATTTCTTAATATTCGTGAATCAGCGAAAGATCAATGGGAATTATACAGTGGTGATGATCCTTTATTGCCTACGTTTGCAGAGTTTGGTGCAGTGGGAGTCGTTTCTGTAGCTGCCAATGTGTGGCCAGATTTAACACATAGGTTCACTCGATGGGCACTAAAGAATCACTCCGCTTGGAAAGATGGAACAGCTCATAATGAGGCCTCAGATACTGACAAAACAGCTGAGATTCTAGAAAGCTGGAAGACACTCTCAACCTCGTTGTTTGTTACAAGCAATCCTGTGCCAACCAAGGTTCTTTTAGCGAGTCAAGGCCGAATATCCACGTCATATACACGACCTCCATTATCGATACATGAGAAAGAAGTGAAGACTTTGGACCTCCAAAAATTGGACAAATTGGCCTCTGGCCTAGAATCATTATTAGCAGAGAAGGAATAAACGTGTTGACAAATCAACCATACCAAATACACGAACTATGAGTGAAACCATCGATTGGCAGAGCCTTTTTGATGACCTTGAAAGTGGGTCAAAACGTGCAGCAAGTCCTCAGGGAGATCATTGGGTTGTTCATGAAGAGGTGAAAAAAGGCATTCTTGCGGCATTTAAAGCGGGTCAAAACACCGACTATTCGGGGATTTATGAAGGATTTGTTGATAAAGACAATCTTCCACCGAGAATGATGAATGTCTCAGATGGTGTGCGGATGGTTCCAGGAGGTAGTTCGATTCGCCGAGGTGCCTATGTGGCCAAGGGCGTCATCATGATGCCGCCGTCATATATCAACGTTGGAGCTTATGTGGATGAAGGATCCATGGTTGATTCCCATGTACTCGTGGGATCTTGTGCGCAAGTGGGTAAGCGAGTTCATTTATCTGCAGGGGTTCAACTTGGAGGGGTATTGGAGCCCATTGGCATGGCTCCAGTCATTATTGAGGATGATTGTTTTTTAGGGGCAAATGTTGTCGTCGTTGAGGGAATACGTGTTCGTCGAGGGGCTGTTCTTGCACCAGGACTCATCCTCTCAAAGGCAGTTCCAGTTTTTGACTTGGTTCATGGTAGACGGTTAGAGCCAGGTGCCGATATTCCCGAAAACGCGGTCATCGTGCCTGGATCTCGTCCAGTTTTGGAGGGTTGGGGTGCAGATCAGGGATTGTCCATGTCTACGCCATTGTTGGTGAAATATCGTGATGAAGGCAGTGATGCGGCTCTGGCATTGGAACAATCGCTTCGATAATGTAAAATCATAATTGAATTAGAGAGCGCCTGATTGAGCGTCTATTTTAAGCTCTGACAAAAAAATGCAGGCATAGATGTAAGGTTTTGCTTTCGAAACGCTCTGTTGTTTTGTAAGTTCAATTAAATAAAAAGAGACTATGAGTTCACTTAATAAAGCAATGATTATCGGACGCTTAGGCGCCGATCCAGAAGTTCGATTCACTCAATCCAATACAGCTGTTGCAACGATGAATGTTGCAACAAATGAGCGATATAAGGATAGCAGTGGAGAGATGCAGGAGAGAACCGAATGGCATCGTGTAGTTGCATGGGGGCGATTGGCTGAAATTTGTCAGCAATACGTCAAAAAAGGCTCGATGATCTATTTTGAAGGACCTATCCAAACCAGAGAATGGGAGGATAAAGAGGGACAAAAAAGATACACTACTGAGATTAAGGCACTTTCTATGCAGATGTTGGATACTCGTGAAGGGGGAATGGGGTCTTCTGGACCATCAATGGGAAGTTCATCCTCCGCTCCAGCCGCTGCTAGCAAGCCTGTTGCACCGAAAGCCGCAGAAATCGACTCTAGCTTTTCTGATGTTGATGACGACTTACCTTTCTAATGTGAAGTCGGCGGGAACCATGAACCAACTTAACCGTATTTGGAAGCGTTAGACGAACCTCCGAGTACCGAGCTCTTTTCGGGCACTCTTCTTTCTCTTCTGTCGATGACGGGCGCAGACCCAACTGCTACCGCAGTGATAGTACAAGTATTAGTGATAGTGCTAGGATTGTACGTGGGTGCGATATACTCCGCGGCAGAAGTTGCATTTTTTAAACTGTACAGCCAGCCCAACTTCCAAGAGTATGCCTCTGGAGATACGAATGATCGATGGATTCATCGCTTATTGCATCGACCGAATCGACTGTTAGCCACAATCCTCATTGGAAATACGGTCTCCAATGTTGTGGTATCCATTGTAGCGGCCGCTCTAACGGTACAGTTGATTTCTGTATTTGCTCTACCAAAACTGGTTATTTTTGCCATTGAGTTTCTGGTGATCTCATTCTCAATCTTGATTCTAAGTGAGATTGCCCCTAAATGGATTGCATTGGATAATCCCCGTAAGGTTGCGCGTTCATACGCTGGGTTTATTTTTATCCAATACTGGCTATTCCACCCCTTTACTAGGCTTATGGCAGATAGTGCCGTAGCGTTAGAAAAAGTGGTGCCAAAAAGTACGTCCAAAGTCACCTCAGACGATCTACGGTTGATGGCTCAAGCTGGACATGAGGATGGAAGCATAAAGGATGACGAACGTGAGATTATCGAAAATGTGATTGAATTTGGGACTATTTCAGCAAAAGAGATTATGACATCTCGTGTTGATATTGAAGCCATCTCTATCGATTCAACGCTCAATGAAGTGTTAGACTTGATCCGGAAAAAGGGGTATTCAAGACTTCCGCTATACGAAAATGACTTAGACACCATACATGGAATTCTTTATTCCAAAGATGTCTTGCCATTTTTGCATGTCAATCCGGAAGAGACGACCATACAATGGAAGACACTCGCTCGAAAAGCATTGTTTATCCCGCCAACAAAAAAACTTGACGAGCTATTGGCGGACTTCCAGTCAGAGAAAACACATATGGCCATTGTTGTGGATGAGTATGGGGGTACGGAAGGGCTCATAACGATGGACGATTTATTGGAAGAAATTGTTGGTGATATGGCCGATGAATCCGATGAAGAGGAGGAAAAGAGCTTTAGACCTCACCGACAAGGTGGTTTTGTCTGCGATGCTCGAATGGATCTGGACGAAGTAGAGGATTTGTTCGGGTTAGAACTCACGTCACCTGAGGATGAATTTGAATCACTCGGTGGCCTTATTTACCATCTCACAGAGAGAATTCCCAATGTTGGAGAGAAAGTAACCTACAAGGGATTAATCTGTACAGTTCAATCGTTGTCCAAAAAACGGATTTCGAAAGTGTGGGTGCGAACCAAAGGGTAACACTATGATTCGGCAGACTCACGCGTCCCTACAGCCCCACCATTCGTTTCGATGCCCATCCATTGCTGAAGAAGAAGTGCGAATTCAGTCGGAAGAGGATTTACTAGAAGCACACCAATTAGGATTATTCAAAGAACCTTGGATCGTATTAGGGCATGGGACCAACTCCTTATTTTTGCCAAAGGTCTTAGAAAGGGTGTTTTTAATTGAGCTAGAAGGCTTTGACCACGAAAGTTTCCCTGATGATCAGGTTTTGGTTCGTGTGGGTGCAGGAGTCAAATGGGATGATGTTGTCGAGTGGTCTATTGACCAGGGGTATGGCGGGATAGAAGCGATGATTCGTATTCCTGGGACCTGTGGGGCTGCCCCAGTTCAAAACATAGGGGCCTATGGTCAAGAACTAAATGAAGTACTTGTGCTCGTTAGAGCGTTTGATACAAAACAGGGAGTATTCCATGAATTCACCCCTGATGAGTGTGGGTTTTCTTATCGCGACAGTATGTTTAAGAAACCTGAAGGGCGCCACTGGATCATCACATCCATTTCGATGGTGCTTAAGGGTGAGTCATATCAGCCAAATCCATCTTATCCATCGTTAGTGGCCTCTTTGAAGGAAGAAGGGATATCTTCTCCAACCCTGAGGGATATTGGCCACCATGTCGCAACAATTCGAGCATCAAAACTCCCTGATCCAACATCACAGCCAAATGCAGGATCATTTTTTAAGAATCCAATCTTGCGTGGTGAACAAGCTCAAGCGTTTATCTCTACCTATCCTGACGCTCCGTGGTTTGAGGTGACGGATCAACCGTCATTTGAGACATCGTCTCGGGATGACTTAAGTGACTCGTTATCTGAGCAAGAGCGTATGGTGAAAATCCCAGCAGGATGGTTAATTGAGCAAACCGGATTAAAAGGGGTGACAAAAGGGCATGTTGGAGTTTGGCCAAAGCAGGCACTCGTTCTTTACCACGATGGGGAAGCAAGTGGCGTTGATATACTTGCTCTTGCGACCATGATTCAAGAGGAAGTGCAGAAACGCTTTGACATAGAATTGGAACGTGAGGTTCGCGTGTATGGATCTATATAAGCGCCGTGTTCTTGGTGGTGCATGACAAATAAGCAATCGTATCGGCTATTGGATGATGGGTGGATCTCTGAAGGGTTTCGCTGTCCACTTAGGCTACGTTATGCTCGTCAATCATCACAGGATAAAACGGTAGACGATTATGATCCCAAACGTATTCAACGAGCTTTTTTGAGTTCATGTTTTTTGAGTTCGTTAGGACTCAGTCCACAATCTGAACCTATATCCCCGGAGCAGATACGTCAAGGAGTGTCAGGAGGGTGGGTTCAACAACCTATACATTCGTCACTAGGGTATACCCGCATCCCACTACTTTTTAAGGTAGAGAATGAGCAATGGGTAATTGCACAGTTTCAAGGACGACTTTGGCCATTAGATCAACCTGTACTGCGTCAAAGTCATCTATTAAAGCAGAAAATGAAGCAATATGTGGTATCCTTGGCCTACCGAGTATCATGTTTCCAGCGTGCATATCCCGGGGTGCCTGTACGGGCTGAGTTTATCTTCCCAAGCAGTGGGTATTTTGCAAAGTCTTCTGACATCTTTGATAAAGCAGTCAAGGACCTTGGTGTGTTAACGCATAGAGGAGAAAGGGAACTCCAAGATCATGAATACCGGGATGCCTTTGTGCGAGTTTCTGTTGATTCAGCCATCAATGAGCTTCAAACCAATGGACGTTGGTTTGGGCATTATATATCTAGTTTAGGGTATCGTTCAGAGACATGGTTGGAATGGTTGGCCGAATTGGAAAGCCAAATCTTGCAAACAAGCCAAGATCAAGAACCATCGTATCCATTTTCACCAGGTCGTCACTGTGCCCAATGTAGATACAGAGATGTAGGTTCTGGGAGAGGGTGTTGGTCGGATCACGGGAACCTACCCTCACTACAGGATGAGCGGAGTGGGCGAATGCACGTTTTTGACCTTCCTGGTCATGGTAATGAGTCACTTGTCCATGATAAAGTGTTGTTTGTTGATCAACTTGAGAGTCAAGACTCGATTGATTTACCTACAACATTTACGATTCCTTGGCGAAGAGAGGAACAAATAAGACAAGAGACGACTCATCCTAACGCATGCAAAGAAGCAATTTTACCGACGATTGTTGAGAGTCTTGATGATTTACCACGTCCATTCCATTTCCTGGATTTTGAAGCGGTGGGTTTTCCACTTCCACAGCGGGAAGGGGATCGTATTTACGATCCAGTATTGTTTCAATATTCGTGCCATACATGGAGCGGTGATGTGAGCTTGGAGACGCCTGATTTGTCTCACGTTGGATGGTTGGATGAAGAAGGAGTCGCGGATCCAGAAGCAGTGTTAGTGGATCATCTAGTCTCAAACCCCGCGTTACAAGAGGGGACAATCATCCATTTTTCACCCTTTGAACCTCAACATTTGCGAAAAATTGCAAAGAGGTGGGCCAAACAGGGTGCACCCAAAGGATTTGATAAAGCCAACAACACTCTTCAAGCTTGGATGGCAAAAAAGGAGGGACGTTCATTTGTGGATTGTCTTTCATTGGTCCGAGATGGGTACCATCATGCACAGATGCAAGGTAAGCTTGGCTTGAAACCCTTAATTGGATCGTTGTGTGGATCAAAAGAGGCGGTGGGTCCCATCGCTTCATTGAACCAGGAACAAATGGGATTTCCAGCGTCGTGGTTGCTTGAAGGACACTATGAGCATAGTTCTGTCTCAGATGGTGAAACGGCGATGCACAGTTATCTTATGATTCGAATGGCACAAAAATCGGGATTGAAAGAGCTTGGTAGTATACCGCTACAACATCCAACCCAATCGCACCCAGAATTGATTCAGCAGATGAAACAATACTGTGCTCTGGATACCTTTGCTATGTACCTCGCCTTCCATCACTGGTTGAGGGTTGGTGAAATCACGGTATATTAGGCGTAATTCAAAACTTTGTTAGGACTCTCATGATTGATCGATATAGTCGACCAGAAATGTCTTCAATTTGGACGGAAGAGCAGCAATTTCAAGCATGGCTTGATGTAGAAATTGCCGCTTGTAAAGCTTGGTCAGATCAAGGAGTAATTCCTAAAGAGGATGTTAAAAAAATCGAAGATCACGCCACTTTTAACGTCGCTCGCATCCATGAGATTGAAAAAGAGACGCGCCACGACGTAGTGGCATTCACTCGTGCCGTTTCTGAAACATTGGGAGAAGAGCGGAAGTGGGTTCATTATGGATTAACCTCCACTGATGTTGTGGATACCGCTTTTGGCGTACGATTAAAAAAGGCGAATGAGTTACTTGTAGAAGGTTTGAATCGTTTGGTAGAGGTGGTATCTGCCAAGGCGATTGAGCACAAGCACACGGTCATGATGGGGCGTACTCATGGGGTGCATGCAGAACCAACAACGTTTGGACTAAAATGTGCACTCTGGGTTGCGGAACTCAAGAGACAAAAAGAACGGTTTGCCCATGCTCGTCAGGACGTAGAGTTTGGAAAACTTTCAGGAGCTGTGGGGACATTTGCGAATATACCGCCAGAGGTTGAGCAAAAAACATGTGAGTATTTAGGATTACGACCAGCCCCTATTTCTACACAGACGCTTCAAAGAGACCGCCACGCTTTTTATATGGCTACATTAGCATTGGTTGCTAGTACGATCGAAAAAATGGGTGTGGAAATCCGCCATCTTCAACGAACGGAGGTTCGAGAGGTGGAGGAGAGTTTTGGTAAGGGACAAAAAGGCTCATCTGCTATGCCGCATAAACGTAATCCTATTGGATCCGAAAATATGGCTGGATGTGCAAGAGTCATTCGTGGATATATGGTTACAGCATTTGAGAATATCCCTCTTTGGCACGAACGTGACATTTCTCATTCATCTGCGGAGCGAATTATTTTCCCAGATGCGACGATACTTCTCGATTATATGCTTCATCGTTTTGCATCGATCATGGAGAGGTTAGAGGTGTTTCCCGATCATATGCAGGAAAATATTGATCGATCACATGGATTGGTGTTCTCCCAACGTGTGATGCTTGCTTGTATTGATCAAGGGTGGACACGTGAACAGGCATATGATGTTGTACAGCCGCTGGCAATGAAAGCATGGGAAAGCGGTACGTCTTTTAAAGAGCATCTTCTGTCTGAGTCATCCCTTGTAGAGTTATTGGGCGAAGAGGCAATCACAGATTTATTTGCGATGGAGCACCATACCAAGCATGTAGAAAAAATATTTCAAAGAGTTGGATTGGGGTGACACTATGTTGTCACTATGAGGGTGTAGATTGAGTTCAAAGAGAGACACATAACTCAAATCTTACAATCATGAATACACTACTTTCCTCGAACGAGCCCCTTACAATAGCTGCACAATCGCCTGAGCTTGAAACCCCTTGGGAGGCGTTAGAAGCCGAAAGACTTCTATCAAATGCACACAAGGTTCATCAAGATCTTATGGATGTCTTAGACGCCTTGGGATGGCAGAACCTACCTGCAGGACTTGTTGCAACGATACAAGATGATTTGCTTGGCTTTGTGGACGAGCTCAAAGGTCATTTTAAAAATGCCTGTCCATTTGTCGCTCTTCGACGTGAAAGAATCACATTTTGGGCAGATCAGGTATTAAAAGACCCAACATTGGAGAATTCTGCAATTGAAGCGTTGGTTGTGAAAGGGCTCTAAAAATCGAGATGCGTTTCGTATCTTTGCAAAACTGTAATTAATACGACGCATCATCATGGCCTCAAAAGCTCCTTTTGAGAGAATCACACGGCAAGGACTAACCTATGATGATGTTCTGCTTGTACCAGCAGCATCCAACGTTCTTCCTCGTGAAGTAGACATCTCCAGTGAATTAGCTCCGGGTCTCACGCTCAATACACCCATAATGAGCGCGGCAATGGATACTGTCTCCGAATACAAACTTGCCATCGCTCTAGCGCGTGAAGGAGGTATTGCGGTATTACATAAAAACATGACGATTGAAGAGCAAGCTGAACAAGTTCGCTTGGTGAAGCGTAGTGAAAGTGGCATGATTGTTGATCCTCTCACATTGCACAAAGGGGCGACGATTAAAGATGCGCGTGAGCTCATGAGCAAGCATCGTATTGGCGGTATACCTATTGTCGATAAAAAAGGATTTTTGATTGGTATTGTGACGAATCGGGATCTTCGTTTTGAAACGTCTGATGAACGAACTCTGGGTGAGATTATGACTCATGAACGTCTCATCACTGCTGAAGAAGGGACGACATTAGAAAAGGCGGAAGAGATCTTGCAATCACACAAAGTGGAAAAACTTCCGATAACCAATAAGCAAGGGAAGTTGGTGGGACTCATCACCTTCAAGGATATTGAGAAGAAAGTCAATTTCCCCAATGCGAGTAAGGATGACTTGGGTCGATTACGGGTTGCTGCAGCGGTAGGTGTGTCTGCAGACACCATGGATCGTGTAGAAGCGTTGTTAGATACAGGGGTAGATATGATCACCGTTGATACTGCGCATGGTCACTCAGAAGGGGTGATTGATACGGTTCGAATGATTCGGAAGAAATACAAAGATATTCCTTTGGTAGGTGGCAATATTGCAACTCGACAGGCTGCCGAAGACCTTGTGAAAGCAGGGGCTTCTATTGTAAAAGTGGGTGTAGGTCCTGGAAGTATTTGTACCACAAGAGTCGTGACGGGTGTAGGGGTTCCACAGTTGTCAGCGATTTTGGAGGTGGCAGAGTTTACAAAGAAAAAAGGAGTAGGCTTGATTGCAGATGGTGGAATCAAGCAGACGGGTGACATTCCCAAGGCACTGGCCGGTGGTGCGAATGCGGTAATGGTAGGCTCAATGTTCGCTGGAGTCGATGAAAGCCCAGGCGAAACGGTCATTTTTGAGAGTCGAAAATATAAGACATATCGAGGAATGGGATCCATTAGCGCGATGTCTAGAGGATCTAAAGACCGATACTTCCAAGATGTTGAAGAGGATATCAAAAAACTTGTTCCTGAAGGGGTAGAGGGTCGTGTTCCATACAAAGGAACCTTGAGAGAAGTCGTCCATCAAATGCAGGGTGGGATACGAGCTGCCATGGGGTATGTCGGTGCACCTTCGATACCTGCATTACAAGAAGCAGAGTTTGTTCAGATCTCAGCAGCTTCCTACAAGGAGAGTCATCCCCACTCGGTCCAAATCACCAAAGAGGCTCCGAATTATTCAGTCTCCTGACGGTCCATGAGACGCTCCAAACAGGTTTTGTTTGTTGCCTATTATGCTCCACCGATGGGTGGAAGCGGTGTTCAGCGGCCTGTTAAATTTGCGAAATATCTTGCAAAACTTGGATGGACTATTCACTGGGTATGTCCGAAGGAAGGTGTCTACCCATATCGAGATGAAGGGTTGCAAAGCGACATTAGCGATGAAAATATTCACGTTCACCGGATTGGAGGTGGAACTCCACAACATTCGGTGATTGGTCGTTGGCTGCAGTCACTGTATTACTGCCTTCCCTCAAAAGTGGCAGCTCGTCTTAATTCATGGCTTTATTTTCCTGATAATAAGGTAGGATGGGCTGATGAAGTGGTTGACGAGAGTGCGAAACTCATCACGACTCATCAAATTCCTCTCATATTTGTTACAGCTCCACCTTTTAGTGTCTTTGGTTTAGCAACGAAGCTAGCGACTAAAACGGGTGCAAAAGTGGTCATGGATTTGCGAGATGATTGGCTGGAAAACCAATTTCATCACTATGTGAATGCGTCAAGGAAGCGACAAATGGCCTTACTAGAAGCTCAGGAGTTATCAATAGCTGATGCTATTACAGTGATTAACAAAGAGACGAAAGACCAGCTTGCCTCACGTCATCCTCAGCTGCAGAGTCGAATGAGTGTGCTTCCGAATGGATTTGATCCAGATGATTTGATGGTTCAACAAGAAGAGGATGAGCCTAAGGATATAGAAGCGTCTACAACTTCAACGTGGGTGTACAATGGGTTGTTTTATCGCCAACAAGACCCAACTCGCATTCTGAAAGGATTCGTTAGATATCTAGAGAGCCAACCAACATACCCTGTTCGATTTGTTATTCAAGGCGATGATGGACGTCGTTACCAAAAAGTCGTTAGATCGGTTAAGGATCGTTTTACATGGGCGGGCTATGTGCCCCACAAAGAGTCACTGCGAGGGGTGCATCAAGCCGATGTTTTGTGGCTTCATCTATCTGATATGCCGCATATTGATAGAGTTACACCTGGAAAAGTATTCGAATACATGGGAACGGGTAAACCAATCTTTGCCACAGTGCCTGAAGGAATAACTGCTGAGATTCTGCGCGAGTATGGACCTGTTATGGTCGTTCATACAACGGACCCTGAAGAAGTGTCACAGGCTATGTTTGACTTTGAACAGGCACGACATGCTCAACAGCTTCCCCCTGTCAATAAAACCTTTGTACGTACGTTTGATAGAAAGATACTCACTCATCAATTGGAGCAAATATTTCTGAATCTTACCTCTGAGGGGTAACTTTGCCGTATGTGGTCGTTAATTAGACATCTTTTTTCTAGAAAAAACACCGAGATGACCGTGGTGCTTGTGGACCATGAGAATCCAAATGTTTCTGGATCGTTTCGAGTGCAATCCCGGACACTTGTCCTATCGGTGATTACCATATTCCTTGTGGCTGGAGGGATCACAACAGCGGCGTTCTACTTCACGCCCCTGGGTTCGTTATACCAAGATCGACAAGCAGAGCCTGTAAGGGAAGAGGTCCAACAACTCGTGACAAGGCTCACGACACTCCAAGATTCAATTCGTACTCGTGATGCCCAAATGCAGATGATTAAAACGATCTTAGTTGAAAACACAGACACAGTGTTTGATGTGGCTACCCAACGTGCGCAAGGCACTGAGGCACCATCTCTAACGGGTCAACTATTCACAGATTGGACGCCTGAGGTTCGTTTTGAACCGTTTTCTCCGTCCGATCCCTCGTTGATTTCATTGCGTGAGAACACACCTCTAACAACACTTCTGACACCCATTGATGGGTTAAAAACTCAAGGATTTAACCCACAGGAGGGACATTTTGGGCTTGATTTTGCAGCCCCAGAGGGGACATCTTTTCGTGCGATTGCTGAGGGAGTTGTAACTCATAGTGCGTGGACACCAGAGTTTGGATATACCCTGATGATTCAGCACGAAGATGGATATATGTCTATCTATAAGCATGCTTCTCAATTACTTCGTGAGGTAGGTGTGAAAGTGTACAGAGGAGAGACACTCGGAAGAGTCGGAGATCGGGGAACCCTTAGCACAGGGTCACATTTACACCTAGAACTCTGGAAAAACGGTCAGCCACTCGACCCAGAAAAAATGCTACCTTACTAGAAATCGTTGATTCAATACTGACGAATTATGAAAGATCGAAACGGACAAGCACCCTCAATCACTATGATTAGTGAGGAGGCCCATTTAAAAGGCTCGCTTGAAGCCACGTCTGATGTACGCATTGCAGGTACTCTAACGGGAGATGTAAAGAGCCAAGGTAAAGTAATTGTTGCAAGTTCAGCCAAGGTAGAGGGTAATATGTCAGCCAAGGAGGCCGATATATCTGGTCACTACAAAGGAGACGTAAAGGCAACAGAAAAGATTACAATTAGAAAAGGCGCTGAGATGGAAGGTGATCTATCTACCAAGACGATTGTCATTGAAGAAGGAGCTCAGTTCAATGGACAACTTTCTATGGGTGAATTATCGAAACCTATGACACCCCGTTCATCAGAGCCTTCGACTTCGGGTGCAAACGCTGTGGAAGCGAGCCAATCATCCCATGAAGTCAACGTCCATTGAGAGAGCACTTGGGCTTGGTGTAGAAATCGCGACAGTCTTTGCTGTTCCTATTTTGATTGGATTCTGGATTCAAAATCGCTGGGGTGGGGAACCTTGGGGAGTGATTATAGGTGCCATTCTAGGGGTGATCTTATTCTTGCGAATTGGACAGCGATTGTCGAGAGAAGAAAAGAAGTCAAATAATTGAGATTATTTCGTTAATTGGGCTTCCATTTACTTCGGACTCTCCTTATTTTGAGAGACTGTAAACAAAGAATCATTCGGCCATCGATTTGGATTGGCTAAACATTACGCAGCTTTGGCAAACCCTTTAGTGTTTCAGCATGTTTCTGTTAGCCAATCATTGAGTTCGCTCAGGATTGCACTTGCCTCTATTCTATTCATAGTTGGATGGTCTCTTATCGGTGTCCCAGCCAATGCAACGACCACTGCATACGACGAGGCTGCAGAAACGGAAGAGTCCAGCAGCCCCATTGATGTAATGGGTAAGATTGCAGATCACGATTACATCGAAAGTCCTTTTGGAAAGGTCTATTTACCCCGAATTTTTTGGGTGGAAGGACAATTGTATACATATGCCAATACCAAAAAGGCTCTTGAGTCAGGAGAATTTATAGACAAAGAGGGTACACTCTATCGAGCTGACAATACTCCTGTGACCATTGATATGTCAATTACATCACACTTGGTGTATGTATGGCTAGGTTTTATTCTGGCTCTATTAATTAGCCTGTGGGCTGCCAGTCGTTATAGGCGTGGGATTGGCCGGACATCTGCACCCAAAGGGGCACTTCATAATATCTACGAGATTCTATATTTGTTCATTCGTGACGATGTCATTCAAGGCTATATCCCAAAAGAGAAAGCCCCTCGATACACACCACTATTGTTTTCGATGTTCATGGCCATCGCCTTCATGAATCTTTTCGGACTTTTGCCATGGGCTGCTACTGCTACTGCGGATTTAACGGTAACCGCCACTCTTGCCTTTGTCACATTTGTCGTCACCCAAGCCTCAGGTACAAAAACCTACTGGGGGCATGTCTTTAATTTCCCAGGCGTACCACTACTTGTGAAGTTTATCCTAACCCCTGTAGAAATTCTCGGGCTGTTTACGAAACCACTTGCTCTTTGTTTTCGTCTCTTCGCAAATATGCTATCCGGCAAGATTATGATTATCTCCATCCTCGGGTTGATTTTCATCTTCACGGATCTCTTTGGCGCAACCGTAGGTGTCGGTAGCAGTGTGATTTGGGTTGCTCTAACATCGGTTCTATACATTCTAAAAGTATTCGTAGCACTACTACAGGCTTATATTTTTACACTATTATCCGCGGTATTCATTGGTGGTGCTCTTGAAGAACATCACCACGAAGAGCACGATCATGATCATGAAGATCTAACCAAGATGGATACAGTTCAGGCATAACTTTTTTCAACTCAAACCAAACACTAAACACAACTCATTATGGAATTAGGACTCTTAGCAGCAGGTATTGGCGCAGGAATCATTGCAATCGGTGCAGGAATCGGGATTGGAATGATCGGTAAAGGAGCCGTTGAAAGTATTGCTCGTCAACCAGAAGCATCAGGCGATATTCGTGGTGCCATGATTCTGACAGCAGCATTTATTGAAGGTGTGGCTCTAATTGGAGCGATTATCTGTATCCTACTTGCTCTAGGTGTAGGCGGGTAATCATTAACGTTTCAGTATCTGCGATGTAGGCACCGTGTCTACATCGAACCATCACTCAATCGATTGGCTTCATGATGATGTCACTATTTCTAGCAGGAAGTTCACTTCTCTCATTTAACACAGGATTTGCTATTTGGATCCTGATTTCATTGATCGTATTCCTTGGAATCATGTACAAATTTGCTCTTCCACCCATTATAAAGGGGATAGAAGAGAGGGAAACCTCTATTCAATCTTCTCTGGATGCTGCAGAAAAAGCCTTGAGAGACGCTGAAAAGATTGCCAAGGACAACGAGGATGTCGTTCGCGAAGCAGAGCGTGCAGCACAAAAAATCCGCAAAGAAGCTACCAAAGAAGTTGAGGAGTTTCGTGCTGAGCGTCTTGAAAAGGCGAAAGAAGATGCTGAAAAATTGATTGAAGATGCTAAAAAGAGCATCGACCAAGAGAAGCAAAAAGCACTCAATGAGCTGCGTAAAGAGGTTGCTGATTTAACGATTGAAGCGACGACCCGACTACTTCAAAAAAATGTTGATTCAGAGACCAACCGCAAGTTGATTGACGAAACGATTAACGACCTGTCCAAAAACTAATGAAGAGTACAGCAGCTTCTTTACGGTACGCGAAAGCATGGTTGGGGTCTGTGGACTCGTCCAAGCATTCCGTGTTGTTGGGGGATGTTGAAACGGTTGATTCGACGCTCAAGGAGTCCCGAGATCTTTCACTCTTCATCGGTAGCCCGATTCACGAGAACAAAGTCAAATTGAGTGTGCTCAAGGAGATATTTGCTTCACATGTTTCAGGTGAGATGATGGACTTGATTGAGCTCTTGGTCCAGAAGAATCGAACAGAGCTTCTTCATGACGTATGCCTGGCTGTTAAAAAGCAGATTCGAGATGACCAAGGTATATTGGATGTATACATTGATTCGTCCACACCTTTGAGTGATGAAGTGGTACGCTCAGTAGTGTCCTCTTTAGAAAGTGCTACCTCAAAGAAGGTTGAGCCCATCTTTCAGGTGGATGAATCTCTTCTTGGTGGAGTTCGAATACGGTTAGGAGATCAAGTAATTGATGGAACGCTCAAAGCTCAGCTTGAGACGTTGCGATCACAATTGTCACACACGGTTTAACATGTTATGAATCAATATTCATGACGAAAACAAGCATTGAATTATGAGTCAAGTACGACCCGATGAAGTGTCCGAAATCCTTAGAAAACAACTCTCTGGATTTGAAAAAGCATCCGAAACCTACGAGGTAGGAACGGTATTAGAAGTTGGAGATGGAATTGCCCGCGTGTATGGTTTGGCAAACGTCCAGGCTGGTGAGCTTGTTGAGCTTCCTGAGTCTAAGGATGAGAATGGGCAACCACTCCGTGGAATGGTATTGAACTTGGAAGAGGACAATGTCGGGATTGTCTTGTTCGGTTCATCACGTTCTGTAGAGGAAGGACATACCGTTAAGCGGACGATGAATATTGCCTCTATTCCTGTTGGAGACGGCGTTTTGGGTCGGGTCATTGATCCACTTGGAAATCCAATTGATGGAAAGGGTGCGATAGCCGGTAAGCAAGTGACATTACCCCTAGAGCGTAAAGCACCAGGTGTGATCTATCGTCAACCTGTGAATGAGCCACTTCAAACTGGGATTAAAGCGATTGACTCGTTGATTCCGATTGGACGTGGTCAACGTGAGCTGATCATTGGGGATCGTCAAACAGGAAAAACGGCGGTTGCGCTTGATACCATCATCAATCAAAAGCAAACACAAGGAACCGATACACCTGTGTATTGTATTTATGTCGCGGTTGGGCAAAAAGGGTCTACAGTTGCTGGGATTGTCAACGCTCTGGAAGCAAACGGTGCGATGGAGTACACCACGGTTGTGAGTGCTCCTGCTAGTGCTACAGCGCCGATGCGATTTGTAGCACCTTTTGCTGGTGCTGCTATTGGGGAGTATTTCCGAGATACTGGGCGTCATGCACTTGTGATCTATGATGATTTGAGTAAGCAAGCGGTTGCGTATCGTGAGCTGTCTCTTTTATTGAAGCGTCCTCCAGGACGTGAAGCCTACCCAGGGGATGTATTCTACCTCCATAGCCGGTTACTTGAACGTGCGGCCAAGATTAATGCCAATGACAGCGTGGCCAAGGAGATGAATAATATTCCAGAGGACCTTAAGCCAATGGTCAAAGGGGGAGGATCTCTCACAGCACTTCCGATCATTGAAACCCAAGCAGGTGATGTGTCTGCATACATTCCAACCAATGTAATCTCGATTACTGATGGACAGATTTTCCTCGATACAGACCTTTTCAACTCAGGTGTACGTCCTGCCATTGATGTCGGTATCTCCGTAAGTCGTGTGGGTGGATCTGCTCAGGTTAAATCGATGAAAAAACTATCTGGAACTCTGAAGCTTGATCTTGCTCAGTACCGTGAGCTTGAAGCATTTGCAAAATTTGGGTCTGATCTTGATCCTTCCACACAACGTCAGCTCAAACGTGGGCAGCGTACGGTTGAACTCATGAAGCAAGGTGAATTTCAGCCATTACCGGTAGAACATCAGATTGCCCTACTACGAATCAATAATGAAGGATTATTGGATGAGCTTGCAGTGGACCAAATTCGTGCGTTTGAAACAGAATTCCTGCAAACCATTTCATCAAAATTTGATGATGAACTTACCGCTCTGGCAGGATCAGGAGTTTTGGATGACAAGCTTGGTGATAAACTTGTTAAAGCAGCGAAGACCCTTATTCATCAAATGACGCTTGATGCGTAACTGACCGCCTAAACGATATGCCTAATTTACGAGACATACGGACGCGGATTTCTTCGATTGATAATACGCAGCAGATTACCAAAGCAATGAAAATGGTCGCTGCAGCCAAGCTTCGAAAGGCGCAGAACCGTATGTTGGAAAATCGACCTTATTCCCGCATGTTGAAGCAAGTTCTCGCTCGTGTAGCAGAGGCAATGCGTGATGAGTTTGATGATGAATTTGTGGTACCATTATTCAGACAGCCCGACGTCGTCAAAAAAGCTGTCATTATCGTTGTAGGCTCAGACCGTGGCCTATGTGGTGGATTTAATACCAACCTTTTTAAGGTTGTGGAGAAAAGAATCCAAGAGGAATTTGGCGAATTGCATGATTCGGGCAACCTTGAGCTTGTATGTATTGGTCGTAAGGCATGTCAGTATTTCCCAAAAAGGGGGTATAACGTAATAGAAGAGGTGCCTGGATTTTTTGATCGGCTCGATTTTGGAGAATCTGCGTCGATTATGAAAACACAAGCTGATAGATTTACATCAGGTGAATTAGACGCTGTTCATGTAGCCTATAATGAGTTTAAGTCGGTGATCTCACAAAATAGAGTGGTGGATTGTGTGCTTCCGATTCAACCCGATGCATTTGAAGGGGATGAGCAAGAGGAGCAAGCGACACGTGAATTTATTATCGAGCCAAGTGCAGAAGTCCTATTTGATCGTCTACTGCCGAAATATCTAAATATCCAGCTTTGGCGTGCAATTCTTGAGTCTAATGCCAGTGAACAAGGAGCCCGTATGGCAGCGATGGATAATGCTACTGAAAATGCCAAAGAGCTACAGAGAACCTTGAAGCTGAAATACAATCAAGCTCGTCAAAGTGCGATTACCACGGAGATTTCAGAGATAGTTTCTGGAGCCTCGGCGTTAGGTAATGTCTAAAAGGTTTGTCTAAAAAAAACTCGTATCTTTGTCTTTCGCTCGACGACAGCGATCCAAAGATGAATCGGAGGGATGGCAGAGTGGTCGAATGCGGCGGTCTTGAAAACCGTTGAGGCGCAAGTCTCCGGGGGTTCGAATCCCTCTCCCTCCGCCATTCTCAGCGATGGACCCAACGTTGTTCATCATCTACGTCTTTCAACATTATTTTATTAACGTTTAATCCTCTGTTCAAGATGTTGAAATCAATTGTTACGACATTTCTTCTCCTTGTTACTGTTTCATTGACGTACGCTCAAACGTCACTTACTTCACCTTATGTTGGAGATGAATCAAATCCGGTCAAATATCTGTCAAAAAAGGATGTTGAATTGTTACAAGCTGGCTCTGGAATGGCATTAGGTGGGCTTGCAAAATCGGCGGAATTAAATGGCTACCCAGGACCAAGACATGTGCTTGATGCACATAATCAAGGGGAGCTACTCTTGTCTGAGGATCAAGAAGTTCGTATTCAGCAACTCTTTGAGTCAATGAAAACAGAAGCCATTGAACAAGGACGTGCATTGATTGAAGCAGAAAAAGCCCTTGATCAATTATTCCTGGAAAAACAGATTTCACAGACAAATCTTACAAGACAATTGGATGTAATCGCTTATACTCAAGCATCCTTACGAGCTGTGCATCTACGTGCACACCTCTCTATGATGGAAATCTTAACCGAAGAACAAGTAATACGATATCAGGAAGTCAGAGGATATACAACCTCGGCAGATCCTTGTGAATCTGTTCCTGATGGACATGATCCGGTGATGTGGCGTACACATAATGGTTGCAATCCATAAGTGTGATTGATTCTCCCTCCGCCATTCTCAGCGATGGACATCGAAGCAACTCTCGCTTCCGGTGTGGCACACAGGCCCTGACGCAACGACCCTCACCAACAATGAGTCTGCATCACAGTCTGGAGATACACTGACTACGGTTAATTGATTGCCAGACGTCTCACCTTTTGTCCATAAACGTTGCTTGGTACGTGAGTAAAAGGTGACAACTCCTTCTAGCATGGTTTTTTCGTAGGCTTCTTGATTCATAAAGCCTAGCATAAGGACTTTTTGGGTTGCATCGTCCTGAATAATTACGGGCAGTAGCCCATCCATTTTATCAAAATCGAGTGTCATCGAATTGGGAATCCTTGGGTTTTTAAAAACTGTTTTAACGCTGGGATTTCCAGCTCGCCAAAATGAAATAAGCTTGCAGCTAAAGCTGCATCGGCTCGTCCTTGATCAAATACCTCAGCAAAGTGCTCCATGGTTCCTGCTCCGCCAGAGGCAACAATTGGAATGGAGACTTTTTGTCGCAACGACTGCAGAAACCCAATATCATAGCCAGATTTAGTGCCGTCGTGGTCCATTGACGTACATAACAGCTCTCCAGCTCCGCGTGTCTCTGCTTCCTGGGCCCATTCAAAGGCGTCTAACCCAGTTTCTGTTCTTCCCCCATCCACGACGACGTGCCATTGAAAGTCCTTCTTTGAATCACGTTTTACATCCATCGCAACAACAATACACTGGTTACCAAGCTTATTGGCCAGTTCAGAGATTAATTCAGGTCGACGTACAGCTGCGGAATTCACACTTATTTTATCAGCACCTGCATCCAAAAGACGCTTTGCATCTTCGACGCTTTGAATGCCTCCTCCCACAGTGAATGGGATTTGAATCGTTTCTGCGATTCTCTCTACGAGTTCTGCTAGTGTCTTTCGAGCTTCTACAGTGGCACTGATGTCCAAAAAGACCAACTCATCAGCTCCTGCATTGCTATATGCTTCAGCTTGTTCAACTGGATCACCGGCATCTTGAATATCCACAAAGCGAACCCCTTTGACCGTGCGTCCATCTTGAATATCCAGGCAAGGTATAATCCTTTTTTTGAGCATTTGATAGGTTATGGTTGGTGGCGTTGCTCAAATGAAACCATCTCTTCCAAAGTGAGATGACCCTCATAATACGCCTTTCCAATGACTACACCTGTGCAACCAATGGCAAGGCACGCATCCAAATCCTTCAATCCCGAAATCCCACCGCTTGCGATGAGTTGCAATCCCTTTCCCCCAAAGGACTGCACCAAGGTTTGATACAGGTCAACAGAGGGACCTTCCAACATACCATCCCGACCAATATCGGTGACCACCATTCGTTGAATTCCTGCTTTTATATACATCTCAATATGATCGTTCAAGGCGACAGTTGAGGTGTGAGTCCAGCCTTTGGTCGCAATCATCCCATCACGAGCATCAGCACTCAATAGCACATGTTCTGCTCCAATGGACTGTATAACCTCAGAGACCCATGCTGGGTCTGTCACGGCTTTGGACCCAATCCCAATCCATGTGGCTCCAGCTTGGATGGCTTCTTGAACGGTGTCAAGCGCACTTAAACCGCCACTAAAGTCAATCTTCAACGACGTACCATGGGCTATACGCTCTAGAATCTTCATATGTTGGACTCTACCCATGCGTGCACCTTCTAAATCGACTAGGTGTAGATGCGTGCACCCTGCATCCTCAAAGGATTTGGCCAATTCGACTGGATCGTTGGCATATACATTGACCGAATCATAGACGCCTTGCGTTAATCGAACTGCCTTACCGTCAAGAAGATCTATGGCAGGGATACAAATCATTAGGTAAGCTCTAAGAAGTTTTGAAGAATTTTTAGCCCTACCTCCCCAGATTTCTCTGGGTGAAACTGCACACCAAAATAATTTTGATACCGAATAGCTGCAGCAAACTCCACCCCATAGTGAGTCACTGCCTCGGTAGAATCATCTACCTGAGCGTAATAGGAATGTACGTAATAGACATTATCCTCAGTGGAGACTCCCTTAAAAAGAGGGCTTTGTTGCTTGATCGACTCAAAATGGTTCCAACCCATTTGTGGGACAGGTCGATTGGCATCATCGCCAAATCGAACCACTTTTGTGGGCACAATGCCTAGGCCTGTTGTATGCCCTTCCTCTGTGTATGCACACATCAACTGCATACCCAAGCAAATCCCTAAAAAGGGAGCGGTTATCTCACGAAGAGGAGCTTCTAATTCATGACTGCGTAGTGCCTCCATGGCAGATTGGGCATGACCAACACCTGGAAACAAAACACGATCGGCTTGTCGTAGGACCTCTGGATCTGAGGTTACCGTTGCCTCAACACCTAATCGTTTCAATGCATTACGCACTGATCGGGTATTCCCCGCATCGTAATCGACCAGCGCTATCACAGCGTCCCTTTGGATGAGGGAGTCACCCCAGCCTTACCTGACTTGGCTACTGCTTGCTGAAGTGCTTTGGCGACAGCTTTGAAGATTGATTCTGCAATGTGGTGGTTATTCTCACCTTTGGCAGTGATGTGTAGGGTGCATCGTGCTTGATCGGCAAATGAGCGAAAGAAATGGGAAAACATTTCAGTGGGGACGTCACCAACTTTCTCTGTATCAAAAGAAACGTTCCATTCTAGATGTGGACGTCCGCTAAAATCTAGAGATACGGACGCTTCAGACTCATCCATAGGTACGACAAATCCATATCGGCCAATCCCTTTTTTCTCGCCTAGGGCATCTGAAAAGGCCTTTCCAAGGGCGAGTCCAGTATCCTCAATCGTATGGTGTTCGTCCACATGCAGATCTCCATCTACAGCAAGTTCAATGTCTAACCCACCATGTACACACCACTGCTCAAGCATGTGATCCATAAACCCAAGCCCTGTGGAGATGTCATGTTTGCCCGACCCATCCAATGCTAGAGATCCTGAAATCTTTGTTTCTTTGGTTTCTCGTTCAATAGCTACTTTGCGGGGTTGGCCAAGTACAAAATCGGCGAGTTCATGCCAATCTTCTGTTGTAAGAGCCGCTTTTGGGTGAGCCTTGGACTTTGGAGCAATAAAGATTCCACGACACCCCATATTTTCAGCAAGTTCAAGATCGCTTACACGATCGCCAACCATAAATGAACGTGACATATCGGCAAGGCCATTCATGTAATGTGTTACGAGCCCTGTACCTGGCTTTCGTGTTGATTTACCTTCTCTCTCATACGTGCAATCAATGAGTACCTCACGGAAGGTGATCCCTTCGCCCTCTAAGATTTGCATTAATTTGTTGTGGTATGGGTAAAATGTGTCATCCGGAAACTCCTCCGTCCCCAGCCCATCTTGGTTACTGACAATAACAAGATCAAAATCTCCTTCTTGCACAATTCTACGGAGTGCTGAAATCGCACCAGGAAGGATGATAAACTTATCAAGAGCATTGATTTTACCATCTGGTACCTCTGAAATGATAGTGCCGTCTCGATCGAGAAAAAGGATAGGTTTTGCCATGAATGGGATCTAATTATGTGGGTTCAATGAGTAGGGGTGCCTACTGTGTTTATGAGTATAACAAGTTAGGGGTTGAAGCTCTTTAGTGCATCTAAAAATGCGTTGTTTTCATCAGCTGTCCCAATGGTCACACGTAAGGCATCACTCACTTCATGGCGACGATCACGAACAACAATACCGTGAGTCGTAAGCCAGTGGTAAAGCTGCTCAGCATGAGAATGTCGAAACAAGATAAAATTTGCGTCAGTTGGGAAAACATGGATCACACCTTGGAGGCCTGGTAATTCTGCTAGAAGTCTCGCCCTTTCAGTATGGGTCGAAGCAATGGTTTTTTGCAACAATGAAGGGTCTTTGAGTGTGTCTAATGCTAAGGATTGAACGGGTTTAGCAATGGAGTACGGTGGTTTTATCTTATCCATCCAATCTATAAACTCAGGATGAGCGATCGCCCAACCAATCCGTAACGCCGCTTGTCCCCACGCTTTGCTTAGCGTTTGCATGACAACCAGAGTAGGCATCTCACCCCAGAAGGAGTCCATTGCCATCGAAGGTCTTGGTGCATAATCGATGTATGCTTCATCTAACAACATCATAATCCCTTGTTCCGAGGCAACTTTTGCGAGCCTTTGACAGTCTTGGGTTGACCACTGTGTGCCTGTGGGGTTGTTTGGAGAGCAAACATACACCATCCGAATGGACGGGTCTTGATACATCGCATCAATCAACGCATCCACAGGTAATTGATAATCAGCTCCTTGCAAGGGGATATCGACGCATTCAACCCCATGAATAGCTGCACTAACAGCCATCATTCCATACGTTGGGGAACTCAAAAGAATCTTACTAGACGCTGGATCACATGTTAGACGCACAAGTATATCGATCACTTCATCAGACCCATGGCCCACAAATATGGCATCAGCCGAAACCCCCTTCAAAGAGGCCAGTTCTTGACGTACATCCCTTGAAAATGGATCTGGGTAACGACGATACGCTCCTTGATGAGCTCCACCCCAGGCATTTTCATTTGCATCTAACCAAATGGATGCTTGTCCTTCAAAGTCTTGGCGTGCATTACGATATGGTTTCAGCTTGTGAAGATGCTTCCGAATTGGAAATATATCAGAAGCAAGATGACCTCCAAGATGTGAATTACGTTGCTTAGTCATCCTTTGCGTCCTCCAATGCGTCAAGACGCTGCTGCATTGCCTGGGCATGCGCCTCTAATCCCTCTGCTTGGGCCAAATCAATGACGGCTGGTCCAATGGACTGGACGCCTTGCTTCGTCAACCGTTGAAGGGTTACTGTCTTTTGAAAGCTCGCCAGTGTGACTCCGCTGTATGCTCTTGCAAATCCATGGGTCGGAAGCGTATGATTCGTACCAGAGGCATAGTCTCCAGCGCTTTCTGGGCTCCAAGGCCCTAAAAAGATACTCCCAGCATGATGAATCTGTTTTGCCAGGTGGTCTGCTTCTTTCGTCTGTATTATAAGATGTTCAGGTGCGTAGTGATTGGTAAATGAAGCAAATTGCTCCATGTCTATGACCACAATCTTACTATGATCCAATGCCTTGAGAGCAATCTCCTGACGGGGGATAGATGTCACTTGCCTTAAAACCTCCTCACGAATCTGAACGGCTTTGTCCACGTCATGGGTCACAACCAGTACCTGAGAATCGGGACCATGCTCTGCTTGGCTGAGTACATCTGCTGCAACAAATGAAGGGTTCGCTTCTTCATCGGCAAGAATCATCAATTCACTTGCACCTGCAGGCATATCTATCGCAATTCCATGGCGTTGTGCCTGCTGCTTTGCTTCTGTAACAAAGCGATTTCCTGGACCAAAAATTTTATCCACTTTTGGTACAGATGCTGTCCCATAGGTCATCGCTGCAATGGCTTGTGCACCTCCCAAAGGATAGACTTGTGAAATACCTAAACGATGAGCAACGGCTTCAATGATTGGGTGCACTCTTCCGTTCTGTTGTGGGGGAGAGCAAACGACGATAGATTCACACCCTGCAATCGTAGCTGGTACTCCAAGCATGATCAAGGATGAGAATAATGGTGCTGATCCTCCAGGAATATATAGGCCTACCCGTTGGATCGACCTTGTCTCCAATCTACAGTGAACCCCTGGTAAAGTCTCTACCTCTACAGGCTTCATACCTTGTGCTTTGTGGAACTCTCCGATTGTCGTGATGGCTGTATCGATAGCGACGTGCAATGCCTTTTCTAACTCTGGGTTAGCAACAGCTTGAGCAATGGTTTCTTGATTTGTAGATGGATCCGACCTTCGAGTAAGAGTGATACCATCAATTTCTTGCGTATACGCAATCAATGCTTCATCACCCTCCTGAGCCACTCGATGCATAATCTGCGCAACTCGCTGTTCCAATTCTTGAGAGGACTCCATCGAGGGGCGCTTGCATAACTGATTCCACGTCTCAATTGCTGGAAACTCTAAAACAGGAAATGTTGAATCGGAAAAACTCACCATTTGGGTGATGACTAGACAAAGGTTATTAGAAGGGTGATAAATGAGGTCAAAGGATCATTTTTTCAATAGGGCAGACCAGAATTCCTTCGGCACCGAGGTCTTTTAAACGTCCAATCCGTTCCCAAAAATCATCCTCGCGAATCACACTATGCAAGCTACTCCATCCTTCTTTGGCAAGGGGCAAAATAGTGGGACTCTTCATTCCAGGAAGCTCTTGCTTGATCGTCTCAAGTGCTTCATTTGGCGCATTAAGCAAGATGTACTTGAATTCGGAAGCCTTTAATACAGATTGAATCCGAAATACAAGGTCACGAAGAAGCGCATCTTTTTCAGGGTCTAAGGAGGGGTGTTTTACTAATACTGCCTCACTTCGCAAGATTGTTTCAACCTCTTTAAGCCCATTAGAAAGTAGTGTACTGCCCGTACTAACGATATCGCAAATACCGTCTGCTAGCCCTATCGATGGCGCGATTTCAACACTTCCATTAATTTTTTCAATGGCTGCTGAAACCCCTTTTTCTCGTAAGTAAGACTCAACAATCCTAGGATAGGTGGTCGCAATTTTTTTTCCTTCAAACCACGCAGTGTCATCGTACGACTCCTCTCTTCGTACAGCTAAACTCAATCGACATCGTCCAAAGCCAAGCTTTTCTACGACGTCGATTTTTTTTCCAGATTCAAGGACTACGTTTTCACCTAAAATACCTGCATCGGCCACCCCATCTTGTACTGCTTGAGGGATATCATCATCTCGTAAAAAAAGGACTTCCAATGGGAAATGACGTGCTTCTGCTTTTAGAGACCCACCATTCGATACGGATACCCCGCATTGATTTAACAACCCCAAAGATTTTTCACTTAGGCGTCCCCCTTTTTGGATACAAAGACGAAGATTAGACATAGGACGTAGCTGAATCGTAGAATTTGATGAACTCTTTGAAACCCAACATGCAACGTGTCTGGGTTTAGTTAGCACACAAAAGTACAAAGGATTTCGACTTGATACGTCACATAAACACCATTTGGGCAACAAATCGTTGGGTTCTTCGTATTTTTAACACTTATGAAACGATTAAATACAGCGTTCCGCGTACGTATGTGGTGGATGTCTTTATGTATAGGCCTCTTGATTGTGGCCCCGCAAGCACGTAGTCAGACTTCACAAACAATCTCATTGGACGATTTTATCCAGAAAGGCCTTGAGTCTACGCCTGCTGTAGGGGTTTTTGAGGCAGATGTTGAGTTGAGTCAATGGGATATCCGGAATGCACGAGCCCAACGCATCTTGCCAAGGGTTCGATTGGAGACACAACATGGTCTTGTGCCTGGTGTCGAATCCAGTTCATTTCCAGATGGACAACTCTATTTAGACCCATATTTGGATAATGATTGGGAGAATTGGGCATTGTTTACTCGAGCTCAGATTGAGGCGATTCAGCCTCTCTATACATGGGGGGCAATCCCATCTGCGATCCAAGCTGCGACGTTCAATGCGGAACGTGTAGGATATGAAGCCGAGATAAAATCAAGTAGTCTTGAGGTTCAATTGGCTGAAATCTATGTTGGGTTGCAGTTATCCAACGAACTGGAACTGCTTGTAAAAGATGCAGATGAATTAATCGTCCAGGCTAGAGATGAAATTAACGCCCAACTAGAACAGGGTGGTAGTGACTTTACGGAATCAGACCTTTTTGAATTTGAAGTCTTTGAGCTTGAATACCAAGGTCAAAAGGCTCAAATAGAGGCAATTTCACGACAAATGGATCGACTTTGGGCTCTTGCTACAGAAAATCTTGACCTTTCCCCTGATAGATTCGAACCGATCCAGGACGTAACATTACCACCGTTTCCCGATCTTTTAGCCTTAGCATTTGACCAGAGACTTGAGCTCAAAGCTGTAAATGCAGGCCAACAGGCTCTTGAGGCAGGAAAGCGTGCCACTTTAGCTGAGCGATATCCCACAATCTATCTGGGACTTAGTGCGAGCGGGGCGATCACACCCAATCGACCCAAGCAAGACAATCCATTTATAAATAATAGCACGAATTATGCATCCGCACGTTTTGGGATAGGTATTTCTCAAAATTTAAACTTGCAGTCACTACGACTTAAGGGAGAGAGGCTATCCATTCAACAAGAAAAATTAACGGAGACGGAGCAACTTCTACGACAACAAATTCAATTGGATGTTGTTCAGCGTCTTCAAGAAGCGGAAACGGCTTTGTCAACTCTTCAATCCCTAGACCGCGCACTTGTCAAGACCAAAGAGTGGGTGCGACATGAACAACTGAATATGGATTATGGCTTTGGAGATGTGAAAAAGCTTGTTGATGCGTTAAAGAAGGAACTAGAGTTAGAGACGTCGGTTATGCGGGCAAATCATGCGTGGAGCATGGCTCGTATTCGTCTTAACCATGCACTTGGAATTCCATTATCGACCACCTATACCCCATGACTTTACGTAAAAGGTTTATAACCTCAGCTGTATGCTTGAGCTTTGTTTTGAGCACCGCCTTACTTACTGTTCCAGTACTTGGTCAATCCATACCTGGAAGCGCTCCAGTAGAGGTTCGTGAATCCCTGGTTTCTCAGCTTGAAAAACGAGATCAGGAGATTAAGCAATTGATTGGAGACCAAGATGAGTCCATTGAGGGGGAAGAGCGAGAAGTTTTAAGTAAAATGGTCTTCGATTTACTAGACGCTGAGGCATTGGCTGCCCATGCATTACAAGATACGTTTGATGTTATTAGCGACCAGGATAGGAGCAGATTTATAGATCTTTTTGCCCGTATTCTTCGAGATCAATCACTCGCGAATTTAGACATCTACAGAGCAGAAATCACCTATGATTCTGTCGCTATTGCCCAGCCTGACCAACTACGCCCTACGGGAGATTACTCAGACATTACGTATGTTGTTTATACCAAAGCACGATTTGAAGAGGTCGAAACACCTGTTTTGTATGTAATGGCACTAGGTGATAACAGTTCATGGAGAATCTTAGATATGTCAATCGATGATGTCTACACAGGCGAGTCCTATCGTAGACAATTTCAAAGTATTATGAGAAGCCGTGGATTTCAGCCTTTGCTGGAAAGTTTACAACGAAGGGCAGATCGAATCTAACCTAACCTGACGCTACTATGTTGCGTTCTTTCTCTACCCAAAAACTAGCCGATGAAGGCTATGTCTATCATTGTTATGGCGAAGAAAAGTATTTGCGCCATGTCGTAGCAAGTGTCTACACACTCCGTCGATACGACACAAAGCGGCCTATTGCTCTGTTTTGCGATGAGGCTCATATCTCCATACTAAAAGAAGTTGGCTTTGACTCTCTGTTTGATGTGGTTGAACCCCTTGCTGAGGCACATGCCTCGATTGTTGGCTTCAAACACAATACCCATCACTATATGCCTTTTACCAAGAATCTTTACTTGGATAGTGACATGGTGTGGTGCAGAAAACCTGATTCGCTTTGGAGAGTTGCATCCACTTATGGCTATACCATTACTGGAATGAAAATTGCGGATTCATTTTTTGGTGGAGCCAAAGACGCGAGTGTGTTGTGGGATATCTTGACTCGTAAACGCCAGCAAACCATGAATCGCTTTGGAGTGACGTACTTGAGTCGTGTTCAAAGTGGGATGATTTACGCCCAAGATGGAGCGCTTACTCAAAGGGTGAATCATCTTGCGAAAGAAATGCTTCAACGACGTCACGAAACCCATTTTACAAGTCGTACACTTGAGCACGGTCGTAGTGAAGAGTCCTGTGAATGGTCGCTTGCATTGGCCATGTCAAAATTGAATCTCCCCGTTTATCCATGGCTGCAAGGGCACTCTTCCCCGCAACTAGACTACATAGGACAATACACTAAATCAGACCCTGATTTTCATCATGTGGAGTGTCTTTACTACTCCGATGCGTTTGTGTACAGTTTCCGGGGGTTAAAGTCTGGGTGGATTCGACGATTGTTAACAAAGCTCCTTGGCATTATTCCAGGAAAGGGTGATTACATGTGGGTAACTCCCTTTGTTCTTCACTTTGGGTGGATGCATCAGAAACGTCCTTTCTTTGAATTTGCAGACAGAATATGGATTGAACTCAAAAGCACTCTTCCTCAAGCGATCAAAGCCAACTCACCCCAATCTTGGATGACCCCAATGGAACCAAGAATCAGACCTACTGGGTCGGATCCGGTTCCTTTGGCTGCAACAGACTCATGAGACGTGTAGGGCTACTAGCGCCTTTTTTCCCACCTCTACGTCGCGTAGGGGCACTTCGCCCCGGTCGCTGGGCAGCACATTTTGAAGAATTTGGCTGGGAACCTTGGGTCGTGACGCTCGCCTCACAGTCGGGGGATGATCACTCACTCGGGATAGACCCTTCCCGAATCCTGTCTTTAAATCATCTTCGTAGTTCGTCGTCCCCAAAAGCAGATCCATCCTTTGGGATGATCAGAGCATGGCTGGATGCACGTGTTCCCTATGATGGATTTTGGCCCATCTTTTGGTGGAATCAACGCAGCATCAAACGTTGGTTTCGAGAGTCTGCGAAGATTGAGTGTTTGGTTTCTACAGGTGACCCTTGGTCTAGTCATTGGATGGGGCAGAATGTGGCCCGTGAATTGGACATTCCTTGGGTAGCTGACTTTCGAGATCCTTGGTCACTGAGTCGAGTACCTTTGAGAAATCGATCCCATGCTAGTCTAGCCAAAGACGCTCGTCGTGAAGCTGACGTTGTACGCCAGGCCGATGCGATGACCTTCACATCAGACACAGCCTTGCAGAGGTATCAAAAAGAGTATCCTGCTCAATCATCTAGGATGAGTGTGATTCACAATAGCGCAGGAAGTCTCGATAATGATGAAAAACGCAAGACTCATAACTCTGAAGAATCATCTACCGAACGAATCCAATTGGTCTTTTTTGGTTCGTTTCGGCGTCTTTCTCCCATAGATCCTTGGATTAAGCTATTTCGACAAGTGACAAAGCTTGCTCAAGAAAAACGAATTACGATACCAAAAGTAACTCTTCGTTCCACGAATGAGTCATTGCATGCTCTAGATCAATTTTCCTGGATTGAGCATGAGTTATTATCGTCAGTCGATTCAAATCAAGGAGCATCCATATTGGAGCAAGCTTCTATACTACTGTTATCCTCCCATCCCGATCGAGATGATGTTATTCCTGCTAAATTATGGGATTATCTACCCGCATCATCACCGATTTTATCGTTAGGATCTTCGCTGGATGTACAGAAAATCTTGCACGATACAGGACAAGGCTCTCAGTTTGATTCGCGAAAGGACGATCAACTATATGCGGCATCACAATGGTTTCTTGACCAACTCCTTGGACTATCAGAAAAACCGCCTCCACTCTCAGATGAATGGATCCATGCAATTTCCCCAAAGACGATGACGTCTAAGCTCTGTGAGTTGCTCGACACGCTTACAAAGCAATCACGTCAACAATTCAAGGAGGAAGACGTATGAAGTCTAAGGGGTCCTTGGAGGAAAAGGCTGGAATTGTGGTCTTTGCACGAGTTTTGACGACCGTCATCGATTTGGCACTTGCGATTACGACGCTTCAACTTCTCATCAAACAAGATTTTGCCATCATGGGGTATATCCTCATGATCCATGAGTTGGCAAGAAATTTGGCAACACTTGGGCTACCTGAGTCCATTTTCTACTTTTTTGAACGAATATCGCACCGTCAAAAAGTGTCATTTGTAGGACAAACTGTTGCTATGCTTATGGTAGCAGGACTCGCAGCAGGTGGGCTGATCCTCGGGGTGTCAAGTATGCTTCCTTCTATTTTACCCGAATGGAATCCACAAGCGATTGAGCAGCTGCAGATGGTCTTGCCGTGGCTTGCCTTGGTCGTATTTCTTGAAATCCCAACATGGCCGGTGTCAAATATTTTGCTCGCCCTTGATCATCAAAAAGATGCAGCGTGGTATGAAACCTTTACCTCTGCAATCTTATTTGGTGCTATTGTAGTGCCATTGATACTTGGGTATGGGATTGTAGGAGCTGTGTACGGGATGGTAGGCTATGCATCCATTCGAGCTATTGGTTCAGGGGTTTGGGTCATGGCTCGTCTAGCTCAGAACGCTACCTATGGAGATACATCAATGGAGGAAGGGGCAACAGGTCCTGATCCAAATGAACCAATTTCGATTCGTGAGCAACTACGTTTTTCGTTGCCATTGGGCCTTAGCTCGTACGTAAACAAGCTTAATCGCAATATTGATAAAGTAGTCGTATCGATACTTCTACCAGTATTTGCTTTAGCAGATTATACGTTGGGTGCTCAAGAGGTACCCATTATTCGGGTGATTCCATTTGCCATTGGCTCTGTGCTAATTTCTCGCTTTGTAGCTTACCAATTGGAGGGAAAAAGACAGGAACTATTGGAGCTTTGGTACCGAGGAGTAGAAAAGGTTTCTTTGCTTGTTCTGCCTTTGGGCATTTTGTCAATTGTCGTAGCACCTGATCTAATTGCGTGGATTGCATCTAGTGATCAGGCAGATTACAGTGGTGCAGTCCTACCATTCCAGATTTACAATGCAATTGTCCTGTTGCGTGTGACACATTATGGAAGCCTTTTGCAGGCATTTGGGGATTCAAAAGGGGTTCTTAGAATGAGTATCCAATTGGTTGTCTTAAACCTCATACTATCTATTCCTGCCACATTAGCTTTTGGAATTGTGGGTACAGCAGCCTCTACACTGGTAGCAAATGTGATCAATTGGTGGCTTTATCTTGGCCGAATTGGGCGCCATCTTGAATTGCCAGCCCACAAAGTACTTCCATTTAAGCGCTACATCTCCATCTTGGGTGTCAGTGTAGGGATTGGAGCACTTATGATAATGATTCAACAATGGGGATTTACCGCTATGAATCCACCCGTTCGTTTGGCCTTGATCACAGTGCTATATTTGCCTGCCTATTGGTTTATAGGCTCTTGGACTCACATCATTGGTCAAGAAGACCGTACTCAATTTATGCGCTGGGTTTCGCTTACGTTTTTCCGTTCTTCGTAAGAATGGCAATCCCTTTGTCTGTATGCTTCCACTCGACAGATGCTCCTGGCAAACGTTCACTCCAGGCATGAACAATAGCTTTCTCATCCTTTCGATGGGTATCGTGAAGTACGATCACAGCATGCTGAGAGAGTTTTTCTAGCAAAACAGGCACAGCAGGATAGCGAACCCAAGGCGTTACCTTCTCAGGAGGACCGTCAACGACTAGCAAATCAATAGACTCTGGAATATCAAGCCCTTCCAGGGAATACCACGTGGTTTGTTTTCCACCACGACCGATTGAAGGTTGAGATCGTAAGGGTGCATCAACAACGGAGACGATTTCCTGTAAACTATGTAGCGATAGTTGCGATCGAGTTTTCTGTGCATACTCTTCATCATGGTCAATCGAAAGTAGACGACCCTGTTGTTTTTGTTTTTCGAGAATATATCCCATCACAATACTAGAGCACCCACTGCCAAATTCAACGACATTCTTTGGTCGATGAATCATCATTTGATGAATTAATTCAAGCGCCAATTCAGGTGTCGCTGCCCATTGCGTCATAGGTGGTAAAGGGGCCCGTGGAGTCACCAGGTTAAGAATTTGAGCATAAGCTTGTGTCTTTTCCTGTTGCACCTCTTGACGCTTCTCCAAAGAACGGTAGGTATGCAGCTGCGTTAGTAAAATCATAAGTATCCCAGCTTGGACGATGCCTAATAGCGCTCCAATCCACAAAGGGGCATCAAACCAGAAGGCTATGAATGCCCCAAGAGATGCGAATAACGATACCAATACTAGACTCCACCATAAAAAGGGATGATCGTCGTGTTTTATCTGAAGCTTCGTCCAAAAAGTACTCATAGTCATTGATTGATTGTGCGCAATCCTATTTTGCGCTAATTCACCTTTTATGCGTCAGCCTCCTTCACAGGTATTGAGGGGTAGATTCGCCGTTTCGCCATAGCAGCCCACTCCGCCCAAGGAAATCCCGTGAGGAAAAGCTGCATTTCAAAAGCAATAAAGACAATATTCATGGTCCATGTAATACCAAAATGCATACCAATGGTCACCAAAATTACATAGGGGCGCAATCGCCGGAACCACATAAGGACCCCAATTGCTTCGGTAAACCACCCAATAAATAGACTTAGTGTGCCAACCCAGACGGACTCTAAGATAGCTGCTTGAAGAATGTTAGGGGACCATGTGCCAGTCATGGATGCATAATCAATGGCTTTTTCATGAATCCAAAGCACCAAATGTTGTCCTTCAATCCAGGTTACACCTGTACCAACAAGCTTACTTATGGCTGCAGATGTATATCCCAAACCGACAAAAAACCAAAGAAATCCCCAAGAAAAACGAACTTGAGCGATTGGGTCTTTGTGAGTGGCGAATCCTACTGCTAGGGCGAGAAGGGCAAAACCTATGAGGTTTGAACTATGAGGAATCTCACCCTGAGAGAACCGGACAACATACTGAAGGTGTAATGCAATCATCGCAATGAGGTATCCCCATCTGGAAAGTCTAGTGATACTGGCGGCAATACCTAGCGTAACGATAGCAGCAATCACCATGGATGGCATACCAAAGAGCCTTTCAACGGGTAGATAATTGGCTACACCAAGCTCCAAAATGACCACAGAGCTTTTGAATGTATAGAGTCCCCACGTCCATGCATATGCAATCGCCCAAGCGGCAACAAAAAGCTCAAAGAGTCGAAAATGGACCCAAGAGGCATCACGCACCGCTTTGTCTTCAGAACAAATGGCTTGATCATCAAAAAGATGACGTTCAAGGGCCCTTATCCATGTCTTGAGTCGAGTCATGGACGTTCCTCGTTTTGCGTCAACGTGGGAGAGGCCACAACCGTGTCCGCAGTCAACGCCACCATAGGTTCCCCTTGCACGGTCACTTTGCCATCTGTCATTTGGCCGCGAACTTTAAGCACAAGCCAGGCTCTGTCAAAGTCAGGTCTATCAGGAATCATTTTACCCACACCTGCTACAACTTCTGGGGTCCATTGGTTTGTTTTTCCCACATAATTCGAAAAATCTATTTTATCGATTCCTCGCTCACCAAGTGACACTGCCTGTAAAGCCTGAATGTTTATGTCGAGGGGTTCCCATACATCAGGACTCTGATCCAAGGTGCCTTGATTCAGAGGTACTTCTACAATCATTGCCCGTGACCATGGCTGTCCAGCCTTTGAAAACATGGGAAAGATGCTGAAGGGCCAAAATTCACCCAGATGAAATCCAACCAAGACCAAATTCAGTAAAAATATTCGCCACATCCACTTCGTTTTAGGTCGACTGGATATGTTTTCAGTAGAATGCACATCCCCTTGAGAGGTGTCTTGCTGTGGATAATATAGACTCATAGTGTGGTCATACTACAGGTAAATTGAAACGAAGGGGCAACAAAATGCGTATCATTAACACTGTGAAAAATACCAAACTTCCCGTACTTCTTGCTCTGATTGGTTTTTTGAGTGTTCTCTTGATAATTGAAGAGGCATTTGCACAAGCCGTCAATGAGCTAAGTTCTGTCGCCTTAATTGAGACAAATCAGGGTGTACTTCTCGATAATTTTGAGAAAGATGAGCCGGGTACTTTGCCAGCTTCCTGGCTGAATCGGGATGGCGATGGAATCCCATCTACCTACACCGGAAAAGATCGACAGGAGTATCAGTATGAGATTGTTGAGGAAGATGGCAATCGGTTTCTCCGATATATAGGCTCAAATGCCAAACACCTGAATTTTCCGCTGAGGAATCGTCCTAATCTAGATCTTACCGAAACACCAATCCTCAGATGGCGTTGGCGTGCCCATGAGCTTCCCAATGGGGCAGATGAGCGTGATGATAAGCTCAATGATACTGCAGCCTCTGTGTACATCGTCTATGAGATGGGGAAAGTACTCATTCAGCGCGTACCCAAAAGTGTTCGATTCACGTGGAGTACCACTGTACCTACTGGAAAAGGGTTTGACAAGCTTTATGGCAACCAATGGATCTTTGTTCAAGAGTCAGGTCGTGAATCTGTGGGGCAGTGGGTCACCGAGGAGGTAGATTTAGACGCCCTTTACAGGAAAGTATTCGGAGATAAAGTTCCCCAAAAGCCCTTAGCTCTGCTTATCTTAAGCGATGCAAACAGCACACAAACCTCTGCAGCGGCAGATTATGATGATTTTGAACTGATTCGCCGTGAAGAGGCTAGTAATCCCTTTCAGTAGGATATGAGAATGTATACCCTCGCGCTCCCTATTTTGCGCGCGATCCTTGAAGCACCTTTGCGCACCATCGGACTGGTGGGTATTATTGCCGCTTTTGCTGGATGGTATGCTACGGACCTACGGGTAGACACTGATTTAGCCAACCTTTTGCCGGAGGGGCATCCGAGTGTGGTTGCGCTAAATGAACTCAAGGACACAGTAGGTGGAGAAACCCCCCTTCAAGTGGCAGTAAAATCAGATGATTTTGCACGCAATGTCGCTTTTTTGGATTCATTTATTGAACAGGTAGTGCAACTTCAAGACCCTCGTACCGAGCAGTCACTGATTTCTCGAGTTGACTTCCGTAGGGATACGGAGGTGCTTAAAAACAACTTCCTTTACGTTGCAACAGAGGATGAGTTGGAGACACTGCTTGAGATGTTAGACGAGGAGATTCAACAAGCGAAGGAAGAGGCTAACCCGTTTTTTGTAGACTTTTTCGATGACTTTGACGAAGATTTGGAGCAAGACCCATCAGCCAGATCTCAAGATGGTGTGGATCAATTAGAGGATTTCCAAGAACTCTATGACGAACTCATCCCAAGTGAGTATCCAACCAATGCGGATAGCACATTGCTGGTCATTGAGCTCTACCCAACGATCTCCAAAAGTGACCTTCGTGGGCTTGAGATTCTATTTACGTCTGTGGACGATCTCATTGAGGAAATGATTGCGAGCCCAGAGTATTCGTCCTTGGATGTACAATCTGGAGGGCGCCTCAAGCGACACCTCAATGAATTGGAGTCTGTGACATCGGACGTGATACGAAGTTTTGCTTCTGGGATTTCCGCAGTTATCCTGATGGTCATGCTGTATTTTTTCAACAAAACACTCTCAGCTCGACGACGTGCCGGGTTAATGGGTAAAGGAGTTGTAGGGCTTACATGGTCAGCATTGATCCAGATTCTTCGCTCACCAGTGGCCGTATTAATTATTGGTGGCCCACTGATACTAAGCTTGCTAATGACATTTGGGATCGCTCATTTGTTTTTGGAGACTCTAAATACGATGACAGCGGTACTATTTGTGATCCTTTTTGGATTGGGTATTGACTATGGTATCCATTTTTATGCTAGATACATCGAACTTCGATCCTCTGGCACACTCACCAAGGAAGCGATCCTTCAAACCTTCTCGTCCACCGGTAGAGCGATTACAGCGAGTGCACTCACCACAGCATTTGCTCTATTTATACTTGTCATCGCAGATTTTCGAGGATTCTCTGAATTTGGACTTATTTCTGGAAGTGGAATTCTCTTTGCGCTCGTAATGATGTTGTTCCTATTGCCAGCCTTTTTGGTGCTTTTTGAGCGACTTGGTTGGGTATTTACCACCTCGACTCTCGCAGAGGATGCCGTAGGTGAAGAGCGTACAATCCTGCGCTCAGATCGATTAGGCCGACCTTCATGGATCGCACTCTCTACGTTACTTATTGGGTCATTTCTTGCAATCGTAGTGGTGTTTCAATCCTCGAACCTTCGATTTGAATACGATTTTGGGAAGCTAGAACCTGAATTTCCGGAGTATCTAGCATTCAGGGCATTTGCTTCGGGTATTGATGAGAATCGACGTCGTAACCCAGCCTATATTTTAGCCGAAACGCATGATGATGTTTTTGAAATTGTGGATTCCCTTCGTTCAAAGCGCCAAGCGAATCCAGAAACAATGATTGGAGATGTTGAGTCCTTATCCGAGCGTTTCCCTCATGACGAAGCTGCCGAAGTTCGCAAGCTCTCATTAATTGCGGACGTTCGTGACAGACTCCAAGATCCATTTCTGCGTGATCGGGAGGATGAGAACCTTGACTTACTCCGACAAGGGTCGCAAACCACTCAGCCTTTACAAGAAGAAGAGTTGCCTGATTTCCTTAAAACAAGATTTATGACCCAAGAGGGTGAAATTGGCAAGTTTGTGATTGTTTACCCAGCATCTTCGATCGCAGATGGTCGAAAATCGATCGCATTCAAAGATGAGATCGGTGAGGTAGTCCTTCAGAGTGGCCGCACTTACTATGCAGCAAGTACGTCCATCGTTGCAGCACAGATGCTAGATCTCATGAGAGAAGAATCGCCTACCATGGTGATTGCGACGTTTATTCTGGTATTTGTCTTTATGACGATCTCCTTGCGTTCGGTCGTTTGGGCATCGATTGCAGCATTACCCCTGTTGGTAGGACTTCTCTTCCTCTTTGGGTGGATGCTCCTTTTTGATCTTCAATTTAATTTTTACAACCTCGTTGTCCTTCCAGCGATTCTTGGTATTGGCTGTGATAATGGAATCCATGTTGTCTCCCGTTATCGAGAGGAGGGAAGGGGATCCCTTCGTTGGGTTCTACGATCCACAGGTCAGCACATTACCATTGGCTCTTTTACTACGATGCTTGGTTTTGGTGGCCTCTTATTTACACTACATCCAGGTCTTCAGTCCATTGGTATTTTGGCCTTCTTAGGAGTTGGAATGGCTCTTTTTGTAGCCCTAACTTATCTCCCCGCGCTTATTTCTGTGCTTGAATCTCAACGGTGGTTTGTGGAGCGATTCAATCTCTCCAATAACTCGCAGTAAACAGAATAAGGAGTGTAAAAAGCTCCAGTCGTCCAATCACCATCATCAGTAAGAGCACCCATTTTCCTAGGATTGGAACACCTGCGAATGAATCCATAGGGCCAAATTCACCGATTCCAGGCCCAACACTACCAAGGGATGCAATACTTGCACCTACTGCGGACATAAAATCATACCCAAGGGCCGACATGATCAACGCGCCAATACCAAACAAGACCAAATAAAAGACCACAAAACTAAGAACGGTCCGCTGTGTGTCATTATCGACCACTTTTTGCCCTAATCGAACAGGAGTGACCACATTTGGGTGAAGAATTCGACGAAATTCATTTCGTGCATTTTCAAGCAGGACCATGACCCTGAAAATTTTAATACCTCCAGCTGTAGATCCTGCACTTCCGCCAATAAAGAAGAGGAGAAACAAAAGAAATAACCCGAATGAATTCCACAATTCATAATCATCTGTACCAAATCCAGTTGTTGTCAAAATAGAGACCACTTGAAAGGAGCCGTAACGAAATGCATCCCCTACGGTATACCCATTAGATACCCATAATGATATAGAAACAAAGGAGACGGCTAACAACGTGATCAATGCATAAAAACGGAGTTCAGCCTGTTGGAAGACCCCTTTTGCATCTCCTCGAAATAGTCGCATGTGAAGCACAAAGCTTACACCACCCAGAAACATAAATAGTGTCGTAACCATCTCTACATAAACACTCCCAAATGCACCAACGGAAGCATTTTTGGTCGAAAATCCACCCGTTGCTAAGGTTGACATGGCATGATTTAATGCATCGAATGCTCCTACGGTAGGGTGTGCCCATAGCAATCCAAACTGAACAGCGGTCATGGCCACATAAATCCCCCATAGCTGCTTGGCTGTGTCTTGCACACGTGGGGTAATGCGATCTGTCATCATCATGGAAGATTCCGCTGAAAACAGCTTCATTCCTCCAAGATTTAACAAAGGCAAAATGGCGATTGATAAAACAATAATCCCCATACCGCCCAACCAGTGGCTCAACGATCGCCAAAACAATAAACTTTTGGGAACATCTTCAATAGCTGGATTTTGAATCCCACTAGCAGTTTCGCCTCCTAGAATAGTGGCCCCAGTGGTAGTAAAACCACTAGCTGTCTCAAAAACAGCATCGGTGTAACTTTGCAGTGTGCCCGAAAGTGTAAAGGGTAACGCACCAAACAAGGAGAGCAAGATCCAAATCAAGCCAACGACCATAAGCCCTTCCCGTAAATTCAATTCACGAGAAATCGGTTCGTAATCCTCCTGTGTTTCCAAATCATGTTGACTTCGGTCATGCCGACGTTTTCTCACACGATCGATACGATCAGGGTTTGTGAAAAGCCACACTGTCCCTGATACACCTGCCGTGACTCCTGCACTGGCAAGGTAGGCCCACCAAATTCCTTCTCCATAGAGCAACGAGACAATGAGGGGGATACACAAAACGATACTTAACAGCCCAACCAAAAGGCTTAATACCCACAGAACTTTACGAATGTGAATGAGTTGGCGAGTCATTACCCTTGAAATAGATCGGTCAGGCGATCTAGGTAGTTTGCCTGGGCAAAGAGCATGACTCGATCGCCAGCCTTCATCACAGAGTTTCCTGTTACGATGTCTGCCTCAGATGCATTGGTACTCCATATCGCACCAACAACAGCACCTCCTGGAAAGCTGATTTTCTTGATTGCCTTGCCATCCACTTTGCTGCCTGCAGACACTTCCATTTCGATTACATCTGCAGTAATTCCATGAAGGGAGGTGATAGATTTCACATTACCTCCTCGGATGTGGCGATGAATTTCATTAGATGCGGCAAGTTTGGTGTTAACAGCAGCATCCAAACCAATAGTTTGACTAATTGGGATGTATTCTTTCTTGGAGATCAAGGCAACGGTTTTGCTCACTCCAAGGTGTTTTGCCATGAGACAGGATATGATATTGGATTCTTCGTCATCTGTGACTGCTAAAAAGGCATCCATATCACCGATTCCTTCCACAGCTAGGATATCTGGATTGGTGGGTTCGCCAAATAAGACACGAACATTGGGGAACCTATTGGCAAGTTCGTTGGCACGATCCTCATCAGGTTCAAGTAGCTTAATATTCCAGTCTCGTTTCGATAATTCAGGATCTGAGGTGATTTTTTGAATAATCATCTCACCAACACCTGAGCCCCCTGCAATCAAGACATCATCAATATGTGTTTCTTTACGACCTGTCGTCTCAATGAGCTTTGGAATATCATCCTTGCGAGCAAGTGCAAAAAGTTGATCATCCTTTAATAGCTTATGATCCCCTTTAGCCATGAGAGTGTTGCCCTTGCGATTCAAAGCAATCACATTAAAGTCGATTTCCGGATGGTGTTCATCAAACCACCGGATGGTCTGGCCTATCACAGGTGCATCCCCAGGGAGTCGTATACCAATCACTTGTAACGATCCATCAGCAATCTCGACGATATCACTGGCAACCGTCCGCTTGAGTAGCATTACAATCTCATTGGCTGCCTCTTCTTCCGGGTGAATTTTTACATCCATCCCAAGATCAGAAGCATCTAAGGGGCAATCACCTCCTGATAACTCCATTTCACGGATACGTCCAATAACGGTGGGGCATCCCATTTTTTTAGCAGCCATCGAAGCAATCATGTTCACACCGTCATCGCTTGTGACAGCAATCATAATGTCTGCAGAAGCTACACCAGCTTCTTTCAGCTTTGTGGAGGACGTTGCATTTCCTTCGACAAGTCGTACATTGAGCTCCCGTGCCAATTTCTTGGCATCGTCATCCCGCTCGATGATGGTTACATCATGCTTTTCAGCGGTTAACACTTTGGCCAGGTCTAACCCGATTTCGCCTGCGCCTGCGATTACAATCTTCAAAAAGAATGGGTTTATTTCGGGATCATGAAAATTAACAAGGTTTACAATGAGCAACAAGGTTTTATCATCCTTCTTATCTCATGTAAAATCAATACCATACACGCATGAGTTTAGAAAAAGATCACTGGATTGTCCTTCGGAAGGTAGATTATGGTGAATCTGGTGTGATTGCTACCGTCTTTTCACGCTCATACGGACGGTTGGCAGTCATGGCTAATGGCGCTAGAAAGCCCAAAAGCCCTTTTAAAGGACTTTTTGACCCGGGTTGTATGGTGGAAGGTGTTGCCTATGTTAAATCATCTAGGGGCGTTCAGACAGTCAAGGAATCATCGATTTGGGTGGATACATACGCATTACGAAGTAAAATGGAAGGGTTGGCCCTTGTGTCCAGTGTGATGGAGCTTGTTGGGCAATTGATTCATGATGGGGAAAAAAATGAAGCGCTATTTCAGACTACGGCTAACTACCTATCATGGCTTTCAACACAATCTCTGGATCGACCTCTATTTCATTCATTTGCTGCATTTCAATGTAGAATTGGGGATGTACTTGGCTTTGGAATTCAACCTATGGACTCTGAGGAATGGGACTCTTTACGGTCCGGAGGATTCTCCAAGACGACCTATTTAACGATTGAAGATGGGGCACTAACGACCCAACAAGTAGGGGTTAGTTCTATTGCTTTGACCCCATTTGAGGGTTCATTTATTCAATCCATTGCTCAAGGGAAAGGAGCTTTAGCCTTGCAAGATGATTCACGCAATCCTTCAGAGTGGATGCAACTAATTCAGCACTTGGATCGTTATTTAGGGTATCATGTGGATGGCCTTTCGCCAAGAAAATCGGATTCGATGTGGTTTTTTCCATCGTAAGACGTAGGTTATTCACTCGAGGATCATCCTCATGGTAGAATCTAAGATCGAGGCACTCTATTTATGTCCACACGAACGTTTGTATTATGGATTACTAGCATCATATTAGCGGGTGCTGTTGGCGCTCTACTCGTGCTTAATCTTTCACCTGTACTCTCTGATTCACGTCTGGCTTCAGAGGCAAGACCCGATGTTGTTCGTATTACGGAAATCCGTGTTGCGGATCGTAACACTCAGAATCGAACACCATCGCAGGGGACATCGAGCGCATTGGACCAGGATCAGATCGTTGAGCAGGAAGTGCCATCCCTTGAGGCAATGGGCAAGACATTTCAGTCCATTTCTTCTGAATTAACCCCCTCTGTTGTTTCGGTTGAAGCTATGGTAGAGGTTGATTTTTTTGGCTCACGTCGTATGCAAGAAGAGTGGTTTCGTGAACGAGAACGAGACACAGAAAGTGAGCGCAACAATGAAACCGAGCGTGACGAGCAAGGTGGACAAGAGCAGAACTTAGATGATGAGTCACAACAAGAGTCACCTTCAGAGGCCCCTCGTCGATCGTACCGACACCCAAAAGTGAGTGCGATGGGTAGTGGTGTTGTTCTAAGTCAAGATGGCTTTATTCTTACAAATGCTCATGTCATTGATGGTGCCAGTCAGGGTGATGTTCGTATTACGCTCGTCGATAATCGAGAATTTGATGCAACCATTGTTGGAACAGATCCGAGTACTGACATCGCGGTGTTAAAAATTCAAGCAGATGACCTTCGACCTGTGATTGTTGGGGATTCAGATGGGGTAACTGTGGGTGATTGGGTGTTAGCCATTGGGAATCCATTCCGATTGCGATCTACAGTGACAGCTGGGATTGTGAGTGCTCTTAGTCGTCAGGTAGAAATCATTGATGATGCCTTGAGTATCGAAAGTTTTATTCAAACCGATGCTGCGATTAATACAGGAAATAGTGGGGGAGCATTGGTGAATTTGCGGGGGGAACTTGTGGGAATAAATACCGCCATTGCGAGTCGAAGCGGAAGCTATCAGGGATATGGATTTGCAGTGCCAAGTAATTTAGCACTGAAAGTTGCAACCGATATCATTGAGGTGGGCGAAGCACAAAGAGGATTACTAGGTGTAACCATTTCATCCGTCAATAATGCAATCGCAGAGGAATTAGGTCTGGAAGAAGTTGCTGGAATCCTCGTCGTGGGTGTGGTTGAAGCTAGCGACGCATACAATCACCTTCAAACGGAAGATGTAATCATTGCAGTCAACGACGTGAATGTTCGTGAAACCAATCAACTCCAAGAACGCATTGCAATGCATCGCCCTGGTGAAACGGTTCAGTTAACCTTGCTTCGAGACGGTAAAAGAATCCAACGGTCTGTTACGCTAATGGGGTCAGACGAGCTTCGTTGATCCTACCCCATCCCCTTGACGATTTCGTCTCCAAATTCAGAACATTTTAGCAGAGTCGCACCTTCCATCAAACGTTCAAAATCGTAGGTTACACGTTTGTTGCTGATTGCCTCTTCAAGCCCTTTTTCTACCAAGTCAGCGGCTTCACCCCATCCAAGATGACGGAGCATCATGACTGCTGAAAGGATCAAGGAACCTGGGTTCACTTTGTCTTGGCCAGTATACTTAGGAGCAGTTCCATGAGTTGCTTCAAATACAGCGATTCCATTTTCATAATGGACATTAGCTCCTGGAGCGATTCCAATTCCTCCAACACAAGCTGCAAGGGCATCAGAAATATAGTCTCCATTTAAGTTCATGGTCGCAATGACATCATATTCAGCAGGACGAGTCAGAATTTGCTGCAAAAAGGCATCTGCAATCACATCCTTAATGACGATTCCATTGGGCAACTCACACCACGGGCCGCCATCAATCTCCTTGGCGCCAAATTCTCTCTTTGCGAGTTCATACCCCCAATTTTTGAAGCTCCCTTCGGTGAACTTCATGATGTTTCCTTTGTGGACAAGCGTTACACTCTTTCGTCCCTGATCAATGGCATAGTTAATCGCAGAGCGAACCAATCGCTCTGTCCCCTCTATGGAGATTGGTTTGATACCCAATGAGGAGGACTCTGGGAAGCGGATCTTGTCAACACCCATGTCCTTGGTAAGGAAATCACGAAGAGTCGCATTTTCAGGAGTCCCAGTTTGATACTCAATCCCTGCGTAGATGTCCTCCGTATTCTCTCGGAATATGACCATATCGGTGAGTTCAGGTTGGCGAACAGGGCTCGGAGTACCTGAATAGTACTTGACTGGTCTCACACAGGCATACAAATCCAACTTTTGACGGATGGCTACATTGATGGAGCGAATTCCTCCTCCAACAGGAGTCGTGAGGGGGCCTTTGATTCCAACTTTGTAGGTTTCCAATGCTTTGAGTGTATCCTCAGGTAACCATTCATTCTCCCCATAGACTCCAAGGGCCTTCTCACCAGCATATACTTCAAACCATTCGATGGCTTTTTCTCCGTTGTATGCTTTCTCCACAGCAGTGTCGACGACATGTTTCATCGTAGGGGTGATATCGATACCAATTCCGTCACCTTCAATGAAAGGTATGATAGGGTGATTTCCTGGTGTCAATGTGCCATCAGCGGCAACGTCAATGAGATTTCCTTGGGTAGGTGCTGTTAGTTTTTCAAAGCTCATAAAAATGGGGCATTTCGGTCATGAGTGGGATTCACATGACATGAATTTGTGGTTATTGATCGATGCTAAAAGTACAAAATCATTATGAAACCTTTATCTTGCTTGTGATAGTTTACATGGTCGAACCCTACCCAATAGATTCAAATGTTATCTCCAATTTTCGGGAAAACTCGACGGCCGCGTTCGTTTGATTTACCCACACGTTACTACGATCCAAAAGAAGAAGAACGCAAGAAGCGCTCTATAAAGATCGATACGGTTAGACGGCGTAAGGGCTCACAAGGGTTACGGGTGATGACAATGGTCGCTTTGTTGATCCTTGTACTTTGGATTCTTACCTCATAACGGCGCCGGCACAGTAAAAACCCCTATCAACCCCTCAACGAGGAATGCCTTATTAATACTATCGATGCACTCATAACGAAGATGTCCCCTGACTTAGCGAATAAGATCGCTGCTGGGGAGGTGGTGCAACGCCCCGCATCTGTCGTTAAAGAGTTGTTGGATAATGCTTTAGATGCAGGAGCAACGCATATTGTCGTCCGCTTGGAGGCAGCCGGTAAGGAAAGGATTCAAGTTGAGGATAATGGGTGTGGAATGTCTCCTGCTGATTTACAACTCTGCCTCGAGGCCCATGCGACGTCTAAAATTAAAGCCGTCGAAGATTTACAGTCTATTTCAACGTTGGGTTTTCGTGGTGAAGCTATGGCTTCTATCGCGTCAGTTTCGCAAATGGAGGTGCGTAGCCAGCGCCATGGCGATGATATAGGGCATAGAATCGTTGTCCATGGGGGAGACCAGAAGACGTTTGAGCCTTCCCCAGTGGAGCCAGGAACTCGGGTGCAAGTGGATCAACTATTTTATAATGTGCCAGCCCGTAAACGATTTCTTCGAACTGATGCTACAGAGCTAAAAAACGCTCTTCAAGTCGTACAGCAGGTCGCCCTTGCAAATCCTGAAGTGCATCTAGAGTGTTTCGCAAATGGTGAACCCGTCTACCAACTTCCTTCTGTCGATTCATATACAGATCGAGCGGTTGCCATATTTGGCTCTTCGTTTCGTGCAAGCTTAATCCCGGTGCATGAAGAGGCAGGACTTTTCAGAATAAAAGGGGTAATCAGCGATCCTAAACTGACAAAGAAGACAAGAGGGGATCAATTCTTTTTTGTGAATCGCCGCCCCATACAGCACAAAATCTTGATGTATCACGTTCTAAAGGTGTATGAGCCATGGACGCAAGGTCGAGAGTTTCCATTTTTCGCCCTGTTTCTGGAGATGAATCCAGAGGATGTAGATGTGAATGTTCATCCAGCAAAGCTTGAGGTGAAATTTAGCGATGAGCGAAGCGTTCAGCGTTTGGTCGCATCCGTCGTACGGAAGACGCTTAATCAGGCATTAGGCGTGCCCAATATGAATCCTATGGACTGGCAAGGAGAACAGTCGATTGGAGGGGCTAGCGATCAAGATGGGTTTTCGGGTGGGCAAAAAGGGGCGTCAAACCCAATGGCTAACTTCGAGAAAGGACTCCAATCATTTGGGTATTCTACGCTAAAAGGGGAGACTGGAAAAGCCATTACAGACACACTTTATGGAGCGAATGATGCAAAAAGCCTGGCGATGGGTGACTCTGCTAATGTCTCTGCTCAAGGACAAATGGTTGCGTCCCTTGACTCGAACACCAAAAACTTTTGGCAGCTACATCGTCAATACGTTTTGAGCCATACACGTTCTGGATTGTGCATGATTGATCAGTATCTGGCGCATCGCCGTATTCTGTTTGATCGTGCAATGGAAGACTCTGAAAGAGCACTCCCATCGTCTCAACAGTTATTGTTTTCTCAAACGATTGAGCTTTCAGCTTCAGATTATGAACTGGTCAAGGAGATTGAGCCAGAATTAGTTCGAATGGGCTTCTCTATGGATCTATTATCGGGCCGGTCTGTCATGTTGAGTGGTGTGCCTGCAGATTTATCACAAGGGGGGGAAAAATCAATTCTTCAAGAAGTCTTGGATCAATTTCGGGAACTAGATTCTAAGAAAGGGTTTTCTCGTATTGAAAAAGTGGCCATTGCGTTTGCGATTCATGCCGCAATTCCGAGAGGGAAGTCTCTTACAATGAAAGAAATGGAGGCCTTGATGGATCAACTTTTTGCCTGTCAAGACCCATGGCACGATCCACTCGGCCGCCAAATAGTACAAATGTGGTCGATGGAAGATTTGGCCAAGTACTTTTCATAGAAGTACTCAGGGTAGTACTCAGGCGTCAACTCTGTGAATTCATGGGCCCTTCGTGCAACAGGGTACGACATCAAACAAGGATGGAAAAAATCACGACAAAATGGCTTGCACTCCCTGCAACGACAAACAGATGCCAAATAGCGTGGGCATATCTAAATTTCTTGTCCATCACATAGAAGCCAACCCCACCTGTGTAGAATACACCTCCTAATACGAGCCAAAAGAGACCATTTTGAGGTAAATCAGCAAGAATTGAGCCGCTGTAGGTTACTATGGCATATGACATTGCAAAGTACATCAGGATCGCCAAAATTCGCTGGCGTTTTCCTGGAAGTAACTCAATGATGATCCCAGCAATTGCAAGTGTCCAAATCACCGAAAAAATAGGCCAACCAACCGATTGATCAATCTCAACGAGTAAAAATGGACTGTAACTACCAGCGATAAGCATATAAATGGCAATGTGATCCAACTTCTGGAAAACCTTTTTGGCCCATCCAGATGAGGCATGATATAGCGTCGACGTTGTATACAAGGCGATCAGTGAGCTCACATACAACAATGCACTAGCGATTTTCCAGACCGCGCCATCTAGAATGGTTGCCCACACCAATATGCTACCAGCTACAATTGCAGCAAGTAACCCAATAAAATGTGTCAGGCTGTTAAACCGTTCAGAAGTATGACTTGGCTGGTTCTTGTTGGAAAACATGCCCAGTTCTTAATTGGATGGCTGGTTTCAAAACACCTATCGATTCAACATAGAATCTCAGGATGAGGCTTCTAAACAAAATACAGCAGGTTGATTGGAGAAAGAAGCGATTTCTTCCATGGTCCACTGTTCCATGGGTTTGGATACAATGCGCTGCTCACTCATCGTGAGGGAAGCTGCTACACATACTCTCGTAGACCCTTTACAAACTGTTTTGCAATCCGTTAAAAGTGCTTCGGTACGATGAGGAGTCTCGATAAAGAGATGTGTGGACTGATTGTGAGACGACGTAGATTCCAACGTCTGTAATGCCCTCTTGCGCGCCGACTGATCAATCGGGAGATACCCATGGAAGGTGAACGACTGTCCATTCATGCCAGACGCCATTAATGCCATCAAAATAGAGGAAGGGCCCACAAGAGGGATCACTTGAAACCCTTTGTCATGAGCCATCCTTACCAATGTGGCGCCAGGGTCTGCTACAGCGGGTGCGCCTGCTTCTGAAAAATATCCAACGTCGCCATGTTGAAAAAGCTCCATTAACGAGAAGATCTCTTCAGGTGGTGTTTTTTTATTCAGAATTCGATGGGTGCGCTGATAATCAGGAGTTGGGTGCTGAACCCATTGAAGAAACCCCTGAGCCATGGCCTGTGATTCAACAATAAACTGGTCAATAGACCGAATGGTCGTAAGTGTAGACTCGGGCAATCCATGATGCTCAACCCCTTTTGCGAGTGGCGTAGGTATGAGGTAGAGGCTTGGCATGGCGCTACGCTTCTGTAGCTTCTGTGAATTCCAAGGATTGTTCCTTACGTCGTGCAAAAAAGGTTCCACCTACAGCAATGACAAGTACAGCCAGCAAAGAGAGCCCCATCATCGCAAGGTTGGAGTAAATCACTCGTTTATGGAGGTCGTACGTGGTTGTCATAACAATAGACTTGGAAGAGCTAGGCAAGTATCTAATGGCGACAACCTCAGACTCCAGTACATCGGCGGCCAACTGAACGGATAGTGTCAATCGTTCACGTACGACATTCCCCGATGAAGGTGTGAATCGTAAATCGACGTAGCCATTGGTTTGAGCGGCAATTTGCTTGATATCTACCTCTTCAATCGTAGCAATCAAACTTTCTCCTTGATCATACGTTTGATTCATGCCATTTAAAATCCAAAGCTGATGTCCCATCATGACCACAAAGTAGATAGGTAGGAGCCACAGTAAATAGGCTAATTTTTTCACGGCACGTTGAGCTAACTCGTTATGGGGATTGTGATAACCGTATCGCACGCTTTGTGGATGCGATCAAGGCAGGATCATAAGATAAGCGTTGTTGGTAGTCTTGTTGCATATGATTTGCAGATAAATGAAACCAAAATGCGACTGGGAGGCGGTCAAAGAGTACCACTTGGACTGTCGTGTTGCCTGTATACCCACTTGTTCCAATGTCATAGCCACCTAAGAATCCCATGCGGCTATCATATTGTGCTCCATACCATGCAAAGTCACGAGTGGTTTTCTTTTGTGCCATCGGCCAATCAAGCCATGATAGGACGCGTTCTGCAGTGGGTTCGTTTGAGGCTTGTTGACGCAATATATACCGAAGTGCCTGCTCCATTTCTGAGGCCGTACTCAGAGGAAATAGCGCCAATCTGTCTCGCTCCTGCATAAAATTGATGCCCAATCGTTGATCCTCCATCGTTTCACGCCATAAACGTGCTTCCTCTCGTTCTTGGGATTGGTACGCACTAGATAATGCCCACATCCATTGGTGCATCTGTTGCCTAGTTTCTTTAGAAACGAACGTTGAGTCACTCAAAGCGCTCTGCACATCCAGTGTATCTGCTACAGCATCAAGTACCCCTTCGGACATCGCTAAATAAAGTCCCGAAAAGGGGACAGGCGCTTCTGTGAACTGCCAGCCAAAGAGGTCTATCCATTGACTATGGTACTGTTGCAAAGCGTCTTGGCCGATCGTGTGAATGATCGCGTCTGCGAGGGCTAAATCACCCATTTCGGGTAGCAATTGTGCAGCTTTATCAAGTGTGACGTAGAGTTCACCATCCACTTCGCGAATCCCTTCACTCTCATCTTTTAGGGAACGTAAGGCTTCCTCGAGAGCGACATGATCTTGCTCGCTAACACCTGGGATTTGATAAGCTGTGATTTCACTCCATCGTAATTCTTGATCAGCACGTAGAGCCCCTTTTTCGATTTCTTCTGACAAAGCCATTAGTACCCATAAACTCGATAGCATACCAATGGGACGAGGAGTTTGGGCGTTGAGTGCAAGTACAGAATCTTGGTCGACCACTTGACTCACCAGTGATACAGGCATGGGTTGTTTACGGATGTATTCCGTTAACCCTTGTAGTGAATAGGTATCCTCGACCCATTCAGACCCCTCTGCCATGCTTTCTCGATTTGCAAAAAGAGTTTCGTACGCGTCCTTATTGATCCATACAATACTCCCTAAAAGAATAACAGCGAATGTGATGAAGATCAGTACAAATTTGAGAATGCGGATCATGTTGTTGGCTTCATTTAGTTGGGAAAGGTAACGCAATCGACCCTTCGAATCGTTTGCCTGCTGCCCCTTGAAGTGTGCATGAGGTAAAGGTTGTGGATCCCGTGCGTTTTGCTCCGACTGTTAATGTTCCTCCATCGGTAAGCACGCGTACAGAGTCAATGTTTGAATCTCCATCAAAGGGTTGATTGGACCACCAGGCCAATGCACACGCTACCACACCTGTACCACATGATTGTGTTAAAGCTTCAACACCACGTTCAAATGTCCGTACGGAAAGGCCGCTTTCATGATGCAGACATTCACTCGCATTTGTCCCTTTGGGTTGAAAAAATCGATGGTGTCGAAGAGCATGAAGTTCCTCTACAGATGCTGGATGGCACACAACAGCATGCTCCGTCCCAGTGTAGACTTGATATACAGGTCCAAGGTGCTCTAATGCGTCAAAGGGAGCATGTTTTTGAACCATCACATCACCAGGGAATGTGAGTGCAATGTCACTGGATGGCCCATTGGAGCCAACATGGTGGACTGGGTACTGAACCCCATGAACGTCTATCTGATCTGCTTCTGGGTGTAATGCGGCAAAACAGCGCCCACCATTACCACACATCCCCGCATCACTTCCATCTGGATTCAAAAATCCCATTATTGGGCTCTCTGTACTACCACCTGGACGAGTCCACAAAACCCCATCACCTCCGATCCCAGTATGTCGGTCACAGAGAATCGGTGCAACCATTCGAAGCCATTTCAGTGCTTTGTGTTCATCCTGTGTGAGTGAATCTGGTAGCTTTGGTAAATAAATGAAATCATTTCCAGTGGCTTCCACTTTCCAGAAAGGGATCGTGATCTCACTCATCCTGCCGCGGGGTAATGTTTCCAAGAGTCATGATGAGAAATCATCGGATCTTCACCTCTCATAAGAGCGGCAAAGCGAAAGGATATCACAGGTAGAATCAACTTCATTTGTACGTTTTGCAGAAGCCATGGCTTCGTCTGGCCAACGACCTCAATCATCTCATCAATGCGTGCATCGCCAAGAGCTTTAATAAAATCGGTCATCACCTTTGCTTGATCCTGATGCAAAATCATGGTTGAATCCCCTGTTTCACGCAGTAGAAGTAAATCACGAAGCATCCATTCAAGTGAGCCTAGCCATGCGATTTGCTGTTCTAAGGAATAGCTTTGAGCGACTCGTTGAGTAAGAGCGCTGATGGAAGCTGCATCCATCGTGTATGAAGCTCGTAAAAATTGGATAAGCTCCTCTTTGGAGGATCGAAAGGCATCCACATCCATGGCTTTGGCCAATCCAACCTGTCCGTGACTCAACTGTGCAGCAAGTTGAGCATCCTCGACAGAGCGTCCATCTGCAACCAAGGCTGACACAATCTCTTGCTGGGAGCATGGTGATAGACGCAACACCTGGCATCGTGAGAGAATCGTTGGCATTAAGATGTCAGTGGATGGAGTGGTCATTAGAAAGATGACATCTCTAGGAGGTTCTTCAAGTAGCTTTAAAAAAGCATTCGCAGACTCAGCCCGCATCGTATCTATATCGTGCAATACGACAATGAGACGTTCTGCTGTATTTGGACGTAATACCGTGACAGGTTTGATGAGCTCCCGAAATTGGCCAATAGAATAAAAGGATCGAGCGTTTGAACGTTCTTGCGTGTTTGAACGTCCCTCTACGGGTACCCCTTCGTGATCAAATGCATAGGAATCTTGATGAAGCGTTTCTAAACGCTCCTTTCGAGCTGCATCGCTAAACGTCGTTGGTTCCGGTAAGAATACATGAATGTCTGGGTGGTGAAACCATGGACGGTCACCTCCTTGAATTGTTTCGGCAAAGGCTAATGCAAACGCTAAGGCCCCAGTACCTTTTGCCCCTGCGAACAAATAAGCGTGCCCCAAACGGTTTGATGCAAGCAATGCGTGACATTGCTCACGTAACGACGCCTGCCCAACAAGGCTCGGTGCATCAAGCGGTGTGTTTGATGATGTTTGAGGGTCATTTGGTTGAATCATGCTTGGTTGAATCATTGTGCTGATGCCTCTTTAAATAATGACTCAAAAAACATGATTCCAAGGGTGATGTTTACCCCACAAAATCCGACTAATGCTGCTACATCATTCCATGAAGAGTCGAGGGTGCCAGTTGAAAACACAGTGGTAGTGACTCGGGACAAAATCATAATTAACGGCACAAGTAATGGAATCGAAATAACAGAAAACAGAGCCCCTCGTTTATCGGTCTGTGCCATCATAGCTGATGTGATGGTTGTTACCCCAGCGAGTCCAATAGATCCAGCAACAATCAATATGACAAAAGCACCCCAATGTGCGATAGAACTGTTAATCAGCAAGACATAAAGCAGACTAAACAAAGTGATTAAGCTGGCTAGTACGGTCATGTTAAACAGAAACTTCCCTCCATAAATTGAAAGAGGATGTCCATGGAGGAGAAGGATGGGTAGCGTTTGCTGGTCGCGCTCATGAAGGAAGACTCGCTGGCTGGCTGTAAGACTAGCGAACAACAACACAATCCATAATAATCCACTTTGTGGTGTTGGATCCAGGTTTTGAGCACGCAGTGTGTACAAGATCAGCAACAAGCTTGTTGCTGTGAAGGCAAGAACTGTAGGAAGGATTGCTGCTGAACGAGCTTCTTGCTGAATGTCTTTACGTAGAATGGCCCAAAGTGCTTTCAAACGGACTCAATAAAAGCGTTTTAAATGATGGTTAAGTATACAAAAATGTGGCTTGAACTGGGCTCTCAGATTTGGACAAGCGTGGCGTCTGTCGTACTATTGATGTGCAATGAATCTACTAGATCTCTTATCCCCCGAAACGATTGTCATGCGCCCCTCTGTGAGCTCAAAGAAAGAGCTATTTGAGGCTTTATTTGAAGCTTTGAAGCCACAGTGCGTGTCCGATGAGCAGTTTGAGGCCGCTCGAGATGCAGTCTGGGCTCGTGAGAAGGTGATGAGTACTGCAGTTGGTTTTGGATTTGCACTGCCTCATGGTAAGACGCATGAGGTATCTGGTCATATGGCTGTATTTGGTGTGCTGGATGAGCCCTTGGACTATGATGGAGACTCCAATGAGAAGGTACAGTTGGTGTTTTTACTCATTGGCCCTAAGCAAGAGAGCGCAAATCATATTAAATTGTTGAGTCAGGTCTCTAAGCTGATGAATAAGGAAGCGTTGCGCCATTCGATTCTAGAAGCATCCTCAGCAGAAGATGTGTATGGACTTTTAGAGCAACAAATTGCGCCATCAAACTAAACCATTGATTATGGCCTCTCAAGCAAAACTCATCGATGGACGAAAGGTTTCTGAGATTATCCGTGGGGAAGTGCGTGAGGATGTCAAGGCAATGGTCGATGCAGGAAATCGAAGACCCTTTTTGGAAGTGATTCAAGTTGGCTCAGACCCTGCTTCTACGGTTTATATAGGGGCAAAAACTCGAGCCTGTGAGGATGTAGGTATCGACACTCACACAACACGACTACAAGACACCGTATCGGCACAAGAGCTCAAAGAAGAGATTAGGCGGCTTAATCAAGACGAAACCGTGGATGGAATTTTGGTTCAATTACCCCTCCCGAGTCATTTATCGGCATTGGATGTCATTGAGACGATCGATCACCGAAAAGATGTAGATGGTTTTCATCCAATGAATGTGGGTCGTTTAGCAATTGGTCAACCCACCTTTCGTTCGTGTACCCCAGCCGGTATCTTTGAGCTCCTTCGACATTATAGTATTCCCGTAAAGGGCAAACATGCAGTGGTTGTCGGCGCTAGTAATATTGTGGGATCTCCAGCAGCGATTATGTTTTCACGCGAGAACGACACAGGAAAAGCAACCACAACAATTTGCCACAAATATACCCAAGACATAACCCGCTACACCATTTCTGCAGATATCCTTGTTGTGGCAGCTGGAGTTCCAGGGTTAATTCGCGGAGAAATGGTCAAAGAGGGAGTCGTGGTGATTGATGTGGGGATGACCCGTGTTGCTGATGAGACCACAGAAAAAGGGTATCGGTTGGTAGGGGATGTGGATCAGGAGAGTGTGGGTAAAAAGGCGAGTTGGCTAACTCCTGTACCCGGTGGAGTGGGGCCTATGACCGTGGCCATGTTGATGAAAAACACGCTTCTTGCTGCCAAAAAATCCGTGTATCCTGCGTAATTCAATCGCAATCAAGCATTGAATAAATGGCTAGCTTTCACGTACCCTCAATTTAGCTTCATTGCGTGCAAGCTTCCCTAGCGATGTTCGCGGTAGGGTTTCTCCTGGAGGAAGAATTTCCCACCTTTTTGGAATCTTGTACGAGGGTAAACCATGATCATGTAACCACTGCTCTAGCGTTTGTGTAGTGACCAATTCATCCTCTTGGGATCCCTTGAGTTCTACCAACGCAACCACTTTCTGACCCCATTCAGGATCTTCAATCCCAAACACCATCGCCGCCGCGATGCTGGCGTGCTGCATGAGTGCGTCCTCAATAGGTGCTGGTGAAATATTATTACCTCCAGACACTATCATATCGTCTCGTCGTGCTTCTATGATCAAGCGTCCGTGCTCGTCTATTTTGCCGATGTCCCCAGTATCAAACCACGAGTCTTTCCACGCAGGCCCAAGTTGTGTTCCTCGCAGGTGAATCGTCCCATTATCAACCATTATTTGGGTGTCTCCAAAAGGCGTGCCAACGCATTGTGGTTGGTTAGGGGTTTCCGAAAGACGGTTGGCAGAGATCATGGCAAAGGATTCAGTCATCCCGTAACTCTGAAAAACAGAATAGGAGTTTTTCAGAGCGTGTTTTGCAACGTCTATTGGAAGAGGACCGCCACCTAATAAGATGGCATTCAACCTGGATAATCGATCCGATGACTCTTTCTGCTCCATAAGACGGTGCAATTGTGTCGATACGAGAGACATCCCTTTTACATCAACGTGATGAAGTAGGCTATTGATGGCATCTGCCGTTGTATCGGGTGCCCATGCTATTCCACCTCCTGTAGATAGCGCACGAGCTAGTATCGATAGTCCACCAACATGATGTAATGGTAACGCATGGCCCCAAAATTCACCTGGTGCTGTTCGTAGCTCCGCTGGAAACATTCCAACGGCATGTGCCACTTGACTGGCATAAAGTTGAATACGTTTCGGTGTGCCTGTGGTGCCCGAGGTCTCAAGAGTAATCATGACGAAATCGTCCTTTGGCTCGACTTTAGTCATCAAAGATTGACTTCCACGACCATGCTCGCTGTTTTGTTCCTTCGAAATCGAAAATGGGACCCTTGCTAACAGATGTGACGCAGCCAGTATTGCATTGGGTGCCGTGCGCTCTCTCAATGGAAGCGCCACTGGGCTGCGGTCTGAGTTTGATTGATACTCCTCAGCTATGCGTTGAGCCTTTTTGAGAAGGTCACCGTAGGATAATGTTTGGGTCTGAGAAGACTCAATCCAGGCTAAAAAGGGTGCGTCTGGATCATAGTTATCGATATGAACTGGCCAGCGGAGTGGAAAATCTGAACCGATACTCATGATCTACAGTAAAGCGGTTTTGGAATAACACATCACGGGGTTGTCGGGCAACGATTCAAACGTCTGATGGATGTCAGTAGGAGGTAATGCAAAATCTACGGCAAAAAGGTGTCCTGTATCTAGTCCATGTGTGTAGTCGGTCGAGCCAAAACGACGAGCTGCATACATGGTAAAGGATCTTCCAAGTGTAGATTCCATTAATGTAGAAAATACCACAGGTACATTTGCCTTACTCGCGATTCCTGTAAGGTGTTCAATCTCGTTAATGGATCCATATAAAGCAGGTTTCATCACAAAAACGCCTCCTTTTAGACTCTTAATCCCATCTGCAAACTCAAAACGATCCTGTCTGCGACGTGGTTGCAGAAATTCATCAAATCCAAGACGGATAGGTGATTGGGTAATGAGCTCTTTAGCTTCTTCAGGTGTCGAAATCGACAACGGATCCTCCACGTATTGAATCGCATCAAAATGATGATCTTGACACCATTGCTGTAACTCATGCAGCCATGCGACGGAGCCTTGTTCGTTTGCATCGAGAACCCACCTTGTGTGTGGGTGTTGCTCTTGGAAAGAGGCCATCGTTTGTAGAAGTGGTTGCCAAGATGCTGGATGGACTTTCACTTTGAAGGAATCACTCATGCCATTCCAGCTTTTTAATGCGTTGGCTTCATCACCAGGGCTCAACAATGCATGAGTCGTTACTTGATGTTGCTTATTGTTCTCTTCCGGTTCTTTATCAAGGGTATTCGACCAAATCATCCTGGAGATACCCCACTGTACACTTTTTGGCCATTCTTCTGGAATCGATTCCTCTACTATGGCTGGGTTTTCAAAAGGAATCCAAGTCTCCAGCCACCCTGCAAGATCGGGAAGCACTTGACGAACATCATCCAATGATTCGTCTGAAAATGGGGGTAAGGGGGCAAACTCCGTACTCCATTGTTTTTCGTTCTCAATCACTTCCAAAACGATGATTTCTCTTGTAGACGTAGTGATTTTGGCCGTTTGGTGTCTTTGTAGATACGGTAACGAGACATTCCACGCTGTAATGGAAAGAGGCATCGAGACGGGATCAGGATCTTTGATTAATGGGTCTAGGATGAGAGCAATCGTGTAAGGATTAGTGAAGAGCTAACACTAAGTCCGTATATCATTAAGACGAGGGCAGATTGTTTAAGCGTTCCATTCAGAATAGACTTGTCATGATGATGCCAGACTTGCTTTAGAGGAAGAACTAGAAACGGGAGAATGATCACTACCACCAACGCCCACCAAGCTTCAAATCCACTAGACAGATATAACCACCCGTGGATTCCAAGTGCAAGTCCTATCATACTAGTGTATTCCATCTTTAAAAATCGCTCTCCGAATAGCACGCCTACTGTTCGCTTATGTGCTTTTCGATCGGCTTCGATATCACGAAGATTATTGGCCACCAAAATATTAATGCATAATGCACCTGTGGCAGAACCCAGCCAAAAAGCAGTCTCAGACCATTCTTGAAGATGGGCGTAGGTCGTTCCCATTACTGCAATGACTCCAAAAAAGAGCCATACGAAGAGATCGCCGAGACCATTATAAGCCAGAGGGAATGGCCCACCTGTATAAGCAATTCCAAAAAGAAGGGAGGCAAGGCCGATCCATAAAATAGGCAGGCCAGCTATCCAAACTAACCCCAGGCCTGATAGGAATGCGAGAATCATAGTGATCGTCGTCCCCCACGCCATCTCTTTGGACGATAGTGCCCCTGAAGACGTCGGTCGTTCAAACCCGATTCGATCAATATCTACTCCTGTTTTGGAGTCAAAATAGTCATTCGCAAAATTGGTCCCGATCTGAATAAGACTAGCACTAGTCAGTGCAAGTGTAAATACAACCCAAGAGAATCCGCCTTCATAAAATGCGAATGCACTTCCAATCCACACAGGGGTCCATGCAGCGGGTAATGTTTGAGGTCGAGATGCGTTGAGCCACGCTACTAGTGGAGATGAGTCATTCGTTGGCATGGCCAAAAATACGGAAGTTATCCACAAACAAGGATTACGAAGAAATTCAGGTTCTTACTCATTTGGGTGAAATCGATTCGGCAAATAAAGATAGATATGGAGTAAAGACTAAACTAATTAAGTAATTATATAAATAGACTAAATAACAAACTGTGGATAACGATAAATGAATTAAAATTAATTGCTCATAGAGTATAAAGACTTTACTTTTGTCATCAATTCAGAACAATAACATCACCCTTAAATCAACTCAATTTCCATGTCACCATCTGCTCGTCGCTACGATACTCTTGCTGCTGCAAAATCTACTGTCCCTAGTCAAGGAATGGTCGATCAAGCAATGTCAATTACTGAAATATTTGGGCAAAACACACTCACATTAGAGGCACTCAAAGCGAGAATGCCAAAATCATCATGGAAAAAACTCCAAAAAACGGTTCAAGAAGGAGAGAAGCTTGATGCAGAAGTAGCTGATGCAGCGGCTATTGCCATGAAGGATTGGGCTACGGAGAAAGGTGCCACCCACTTTACACATTGGTTTCAACCTCTCACAGGATCTACAGCCGAGAAGCACGATTCCTTTATTACACCGAACCAGGGTGGAGGAGCAATCTCGGAGTTTTCAGGAAAGGATTTGATTCAAGGAGAACCCGATGCTTCTTCATTTCCTAGTGGTGGATTGCGAGCTACGTTTGAGGCTAGAGGCTATACTGCCTGGGATCCAACCTCACCCGTATTTGTGATTGACAATCCTAATGGATCTTATCTGTGTATTCCCACTGCTTTTGCCTCCTGGAAAGGAGAAGCCTTGGATCACAAAACCCCATTGTTACGCTCAGTAGAGGCTCTTAATAAATCAGCCAAGCGAGCGCTCAAACTCTTTGGTGTTGAGGCTGTACGTGTAACATCAACGGTGGGTTGTGAGCAAGAGTATTTCTTAATTGACCAGGAGTTTTTCTATCGTCGTCCCGATTTGATGACATCAGGACGTACACTTGTTGGCGCCAAACCTCCAAGAGGACAGGAATTGGATGATCACTACTTTGGGTCTATTCCTGATAGAGTCTTAAGCTTTATGCTCGATGCTGAGCGTGAGCTTTACAAATTGGGGATCCCCGTCAAAACTCGTCATAATGAGGTGGCTCCATCCCAGTACGAGATTGCCCCAATCTTTGAGCAGTGTAATGTGGCTGCGGATCATCAGCAACTCATGATGATCACACTTCGAAGAGTCGCCAAAAAATATGGTTTGGAATGTGTACTTCACGAAAAACCGTTTGATGGCCTAAATGGAAGTGGTAAGCACACCAACTGGTCCATATCCACAGAAGGAGGTGTGAATCTTCTAGAGCCTGGAGAAACACCTCATCAAAATCTTCAATTTCTTTTCTTTTTCACGGCGGTCTTGCATGGTGTCTACCACCATCAAGATTTGTTGCGCGCATCCATTGCTACTGCTGCAAACGATCATCGATTAGGTGCAAATGAAGCTCCTCCAGCGATCATCTCAGCATACATTGGTGAGCAACTTGAGGATGTCGTCAAGCAGCTACTTAACGGCGGACTGAAAGACTCCATGAAGAGTGGTCTTCTTGGTCTGGGTACACCTGTGCTCCCAACACTTCCTAAGCACGCTGGAGATCGTAACCGAACGAGTCCTTTCGCATTTACAGGCAATAAATTTGAGTTTCGTGCCGTAGGGTCAAGTCAGTCGGTAAGTTTTCCAATTGTGGTACTTAACACAGCCGTCGCAGAAGGAATCGATGCACTCAGCGATAAACTAGAGAAAGAGCTCAAAAAGTCTAAACTCGAGACTGCGTTAGGTAAAATTCTGAGACAAACGCTCGGTGAAATTGAGAGCATCATATTTAATGGAGACGGCTACTCTGATGAATGGCAAGAGGAAGCAGCCAAACGAGGGCTTCTCAATATGAAGACTACCGCGGATGCGCTTCCTGTATTAGCAGACAAGAAAAACTCTAAGCTATTTAGTACCTACAAGGTGCTCAATAAGCGTGAACTACATTCACGACTCGAGATCTTAGCCGAACAATACAATACGACCATCACGATTGAAGTTGACACAACTGAATCAATCGCTAAAACCATGGTCTATCCAGCGGCAACACAATATCTTCATAACCTCGCTAAAGCGGCCGATGAGGTCAAAGATCATGGCTTAGAGCCAACAGGAACACTTGATATGCTCAAGACGGTCAATGACGGGGTGAACGCGCTCGGAGAAGCACTAGAAGGGCTACGCAAGGCCCAAGAGAAGGTGCCTCACACCAATGTTCTTAAAACTGCAAAGTACATGCAGACAGATGTGATTCCAGCGATGAATGCAGTACGTGATGCGGTAGACTTTCTGGAGCGATATGTCAGTGATGAACTTTGGCCATTGCCAGTCTACCGTGAGATGTTATTTGTGAAGTAAATATTTGAAGTTTATGCCTAAGGTCTGCGCCTTCGGCCAGCCGAACTGTAAACGATAAATTTACAATGGCCTCCAAGGGAAGCGACGGTAATCTGGCTTTCGCTTCTCTTTGAAGGCATCGCGCCCTTCAGCTGCTTCTTCCTGAGCATAGGCAAGCCGCGTAGCTTCCCCTGAGAATACTTGTTGACCAACCATGCCGTCATCCACTGCATTAAAGGCAAATTTAAGCATACGAATGGAGGTTGGACTTTTTGCAAGGATTTCTCGAGCCCATTCTATGGCGGTTTGTTCGAGTTCGGCATGTGGTATGGACGCATTTGCCATACCCATCTCCACAGCTTCGTCTGCGGTGTATGTGCGTCCTAAAAAGAAAATTTCACGAGCACGTTTTTGTCCCACTTGACGAGCAAGAAGTGCCGATCCATATCCACCATCAAAACTTGCCACATCCGCATCTGTTTGCTTGAACCGTGCATGTTCTTGACTGGCAAGGGTGAGATCGCAGACTACATGGAGGCTGTGTCCTCCACCTGCAGCCCAGCCAGGCACAACAGCGATCACAACCTTTGGCATAAACCGTATATGTCGTTGGACATCTAAAATATTCAGTCTATGGATCCCATCGTCCCCTTCATAGCCATGATCACCCCGTACTGTTTGATCGCCACCGGTACAAAATGACCACGCACCTTTTTGGCTGGGCCCCTCCGCTGTAAGGAGTACCACACCTATACGTGAGTCATCACGTGCATCCAAAAGTGCTTGTTCTAGCTCATGGACAGTTTTTGGACGGAAAGCATTCAACACATCAGGGCGATTAAACGCAATCCTGGCAATTCCTTCTCCCTTTGCATAGGTGATATCTTCGAAGGACCCGACGGAAGTCCATGATATCGGTTGTCCTGCCTCAGTGGGTTTCATTCTGTGTTCTGTACTCATAACGATTGTTTCCCGTTCGTTTGGATCTCAACAAGGGTAAGCCCACCTTGCGTTGAAGAAAGATGTGTCATTAACGATTCTTGAATGGAGGATAATGCCCCTCGGTTTTGTATGCCAACATAGTCAACAGACTCAAACGCTCCGGTTAATCTCTCCAAATCTACCCGTTGCGGTGTGGTAAAGTAGGTATTCAACACGTTGGGTGCTTGGTGTGCGATGGGTAATGTGTCAAAAATCTTCCCACCACCGTTGTTAATCACAACAATTACCAGGGGGTGAGAACAATGGGCTCCTGATAAAAGAGCGGTCATGTCATGAAGCATGGTGCAGTCACCCACCATACACACAAGGGGTTTTTTAAATCCAAGACCTAACCCAATAGCTGTAGATATATTTCCATCAATCCCTGCAACACCACGCTGTGTAATCACCCAAGGATGCATGGTGAGAGGCTGCATAGAGGTGACATCTCTGGGAATCATGGAATTACCAACCATGATTGGATAGTCGGAAGGGACAGCCTTCAGTACGGCATGAATCGCTTCTTTATCCGAAGGGAGCTCTTGAGTCTCTGCAGATGAAGAGGCTTTGTCAAATCGATCTTTTAAGACCTGGGTGATCTGTATGTCATGCTTCTTCCATTGATCTAACCAGTCAGAGGATAATGAATCAAGCCACGTGCGTAGTTTGCCATTTTTTGAAGCCTCTTCGTCATGAATCCAACGTGCAAGGGTATGGAGTGAGAAACCTCTTCGTTGGGACTCCTCAAAGTCGAACGGTTCACAAATCTCGCCATTCCACGAGCATTGAATCAGCCGAATACCTTCGGTACGGCATTTTTCCATCCAATCCAGTAACGATGGGGAATAAGGGGCACGATCGACCCAAAGAATGGAACTAGGGCGTAGTGCAGGTGGAGCCGTGGAGCATCCATATAGAATAGATGATACGGCACGACCGCCAGTATCACTTAGCGTAGGAATGTTTGCACTCAGTATGTCTAACGCATGATTGATAGAGGCGTCATGATGGAATCCTTGAACAGGTCCAAGACATAGCACAGGTCGTTCTCCAGCAAAGGCCATAAACGTTTCCGCATGATCGTGTAACTCACGTTCACTTGGTTGTTTATGCTCAATAGAGTGTAGACGAGTGGTGTGTTGTGCGTCCTTTGGCGTTTGGTCTCCCAGCGATTCCCAAGATGAGGGTTCAAAAGGTTTGTCAAAACCTATATTTACATGAACGGGTCCTTGAAAGTTAACTGCTTTGGATACGCAGTCCAGACCCAAATCGAGTCCATATTCAACGCCCAAAGGCTCCTTGATATCAATAGAGGAGACAGAAGCAGACCCAAACATACCCACTTGATCAATCGTTTGGGAGGCTCCCTTTCCTCGTAATCTAGGAGGACGATCCGCAGTGATTACCACCATGGGTATTCGTGACTCTTTTGCCTCCCACATTGCAGCAAAAGCATGCGTTGTTGCTGTACCGCTCGTGCACAAAAATGCCGCAGGTGATCCCGTTTTTGAATATCCAAGTGCCATGAACGACGCACTACGCTCATCGAGCACGACCGTGGTGTTTAGTCCATGAGTGTTGTCAAGTGCAAGTACCATAGGTGTTGATCTTGATCCAGGGCTTACCACCACGTGAGTCACACCACCTTTAACCAATGCCTTAGCAAATCCTAATGCCCACTGGTATTGAGCATCAGCCCATAATTGGGTTTCTGGATGGATTGAATGAGTAGCCATCAAAATGGCAGACTTAGGATTCGACAGGTGAGAGGTCTTGTGCAGCCTCGATAAAAGGAGTCATTTTCACATAGGTCTCGTCCCATTCTTGTTCTGGAATAGACGCTTCCACTAACCCACACCCTGCATACAATGTTAACTTGTTGCGCATGTGAGAGGCACTTCGAATCGATACCGCTATGTCAGCATCCCCTTGTTCGGAGACCCAACCCACAATACCAGCATACCATCCTCTATTTTGAGGTTCCAGTTGCTCAATAACCTCAAGAGCTTCACGTTTTGGGTAGCCACCAACGGCAGGTGTTGGATGTAATTGCTCAATAAGCTCAAAAACCGAGGGTCTATGTTCTAACTCAGCTTCTATTGGCGTGTGAAGGTGTTGAACATTGGGTAGTGTCTTGAGAAAAGGGGAAGAAGGGTAACGGAATTGTTTGCTGTAAGGATCCAGAACTTCAAGGATTTGTCGCTTTACAATATCATGCTCTTCTGCATCTTTTTCAGATTGCAGCAGTTCTGATGCCAGTGCTTTGTCTTCATCCTGGGTTTTTCCCCGTGAGCGAGATCCAGCAAGTGCGTCTATGTGCAATGTTTCTCCTTCAAGGCGTAACAATCGCTCTGGAGTTGCTCCAAAAAAGCCACTGTCAATGGAAGGCTCCACAGTAAAATGGATGCAATTTTGATATCGCTCTTGGAGTGAACGTTGAAGATGGATTCGCTCTTGCTTGCTCACTCCGTCAACACTTGCTTGGCGGGCAACAACAACTTTTTTGAGAGAGCTTCTGTGGATAGAATCAATTACATGACCGAATCTAGACAACCATAGCTCTTTTTGCTGGGTCGCTGACTCCTTAATCCGCTGTCCAAGCGGCTTGGAATGCACGAATCTGGACACATCAGTAGGTGTTTCAACAACATACTCAGTGTATTCCATGAGTAAGTCGTCAAGCCTCTCTCGTATCATTGAATAAAAATCATCTGAAGAGGTCTCATTCTGCTGTAGCCTGTGAACCCAGTCGTCCCCTTGATTTTTGGGTTCTGTTATGCGCAAATACCCAGATCCAGATACATCCTTTCCTATAATCAAATGGGGAAGTATAAATTGTGAGGATCCGAATTCATTCCAAGCAGGATCAATATTAAACTGATGAAAGGCTGCCCCACCTACAAGCAATGGTAAAGGGTGCGTGGAGTTGATCCGTTTGTCGATCACGTGAGTATTTTTGCGAAGTGACCTCTCTGCGAGCGCTAGCTCATTAAAGCGTTTTTCTCCTGTCGCCTTGAGCGTGTGTTGGCAGCCTAACGCGATGAACTGTTCTACTCCCTGTAACGATGATCCTGGTGTTATGGGAGCTTTCCAATCAAATCGACTGGTCTTGAGTGCTGTAGAAGCATCAAAAAGCTTCTCTAAATAGGGGTCAACATCCCAATCAACTGTAAATACTGTCCAAGCACCGAGGTTGTGGAAAATCATCCCATGGTTTAATGGTTGTTGGAGCTGAGAATCCGAAAAGAAAGAGTGTGACTTAGAGTCGTTATGCATACATCAATATATCGTGGCTATTCTTGTCTTTATTGACCTATTAGCCCTCATCAATGCTTAAAATACGCACAAAAACAGCTATTTTCAATTTAAATTGAAAATATAAATCGGTGTCACCAACAGGAGGTTGGTGGGAATTCGGACGGTTATCCAGGTTTTTTCTTAGACGACTTGTCTTGGTGCTTCCCGGTTGTGCTCTCTGGTTTTTGAATCCCTATGTCTTGTGGAGAAAAATCAGCAATGGATAGAAATAAGTCCCATGCTAGGTCTGAATCTGAGTTACTGTTGTTCCAGCTTGGGTGGCTTTGTCGAATCAACCCAAGTGCTCTGTTAGTTATACGTTGTCTTTCTTCTGGGTCTTCGATTCTCGGTAGAGCTTGAATCAATAAATCTAAATTACGACCGCAGTCGACATCTGTTGGAGCTGTTTGTTGGATAAACATAAGAGGGTTAAATAGAGGAGATTCTCGAGTATGCAGTAATTCGGTGGATGGTTGAAATATAGTCGTGTATTCCAGTGGGACCAACCATTCACATCCTATACTCATGCAGGATACACAGAAATCCTTACTTTGACCACTACATATTCCATGATAACCCAATCGAGTAATCCAATCTCACACCTATGGCAGACGAGTCCAAAAAACCGAATCCAGGAAAAAAGAACATTGATATAGAGCTATCAGAGCAAGAAGCGCAAGGGAGTTATTCCAACTTGGTTATGATTACTCACTCATCGTCAGAGTTTGTACTCGACTTCCTCAGTCTATTACCCGGGTTACCCAAGGCTAAGGTGGTTAAACGAATGATTCTAACCCCGGATCATGCAAAGCGACTCGCGCATGCGCTTCAAGAAAATGTGCACCGCTTTGAAACAGAGCATGGCGAAATCCAAGCGAAGGAGAAAGTGGAAGCCCCATTGCACTATCGCGGTCCACTCCCAGAAGCGTGATCATTTAGGCACTGTCCTTGCGAGGACGATTGCCCCTAATAAAAATAGAAGGTGAGGGATTGCTGCAGCTGCCCAGGGTGTCAAAAGCCCAGCCGCACCAAAAGGTTCCGCAAGCTTCATAATGGTTAGGTAGGAAAAACTAATCAGTAGTCCAACTGCGATGAGTACTCCTCGACCCACTCCACGCCTTCCAGCAGCTAGCCCAAATCCTAAGAGCGTTACAATAACCATCGAAAAAGGGTAGAACAGTCGACCGAAGTATTGTACGGCCGGGAGTTTGATGTGACCGATGCCTAATCGCTCAAGTGATTCCACATACTGCCAACCATCACGATATGACAGCCTGTAAATATCGCTGGTCTGTCTCGAAAGATCTTCAGGTGTTACGAATAGGGTGGTATCGACTTGATCTTGGACCGTTCTTCCAAAGGCCCCATCTCTTAGATTAACCTGTTCAAAGGATGAAAGTCTCCACTGCTTCGTGGAGTCAATCCATGAAATCTTGTTGGCTTGACTCCAGGCATGGATTGCTGACGAGTCCATAGACACGATTTGTGCCTGGTACCCATATTGTCCATGAATATCGTAGTATTGAATCGATAAGATCTCTTGATTGGGCAATTGGCGAAATACGCTACCTCTCTCCAGTCGCTCCGATCGAGACCGTAAAAACTCTTGCTCAAATTCATGTCGAATTTGATTGGCTTGGGGTAGCTTTTCTGAATCTAGCCAGCTGATTCCAAAGGCAACGAGCAGCCCAAATCCTAAAAACGGAGCAAAGATGGATCCCATTTTTGCACCACTTGCTTTGAGAACGTCGAATTCCAACCGTTCTGTCATTCTCCCAACATGAAAGAGGACGGTAATGAAAAGTGCAACAGGGGAGATAAGGCGCACCATTTCTGGAATGAAAGGTGCATAATACTGCCAAATTACCTCTTGACGGGAGGCTCCTCGATCGGCAAAATTGTCACTGTTTTCGGAGAAATCAATCAGAATAAATATAAATACTAAGACAAAGGTCACACCGATCATGAAGGTCGATACTCTCCAGATGACGGTCCGCCACCAAATCCATGTTGAGGGTCTAGTGAGTCTCATGGTGTGGAAGAGGTCTCCGATGGGTGCCGAGATTTGCGCCATCCAATGAATAATTGCGGTCGAATATGGGTTCGTATGACGAATGTCAAAGCGAGCCATGCAAATAATCCGTACAACACGTTGGGAGCCCACATTCCCCAAAATGGAGAAAACACCAACCGATCTGCAAACTTTTCCCCTTGGATCACCAACACAAAATACAGTGTGAGAGCCAAGGCACTCAACACGCCAGCGATACCAATATTCCCACGTCGAACCAGTATTCCCAGTGGTGCTCCTAACCATGCAAATACCACACAAGCAAAAGGAATGGAGGTCTTTTTGAAAATCTCCACTGCATAGGACGCAATATCTGACTGAGTCGCTCGCTCACTTGATGCCAGTGCGGCTGCATGAGTTCGATATTCGTCTAGATTCGATTTCACCATATTGAGGGCTCGGTTTTGTGTCTCTGGAGATCCAAAACGACTCAAGGCAACATACTTGGTTTCAATGGGCCCAAGACTATCTGATTGTGCTCTTTCTCTAGACCAATTCGACCAGACATTGAGTGCTGTTGCCCTAAGTACAGCATTCGACTGTGCCTGAAACCGTTCCCAATCCCGTTGACTCGATTGCTCTAGAGTATCGATTTCAGCCCTCATTTGACTCACGGACATGGTTCGATCATTTAAGGCTCGTGCATCTGGTTGTGAGCGAGAAAAAGCAAGTGATGATACATCAAAGTGGACGACGTATTGCTCAAACGAAGAGGATTCAAGGCGCGAATCGGACCGGGTCATAGTGGGAAGCTGCCGAATCACCGCACCATCTCGTAGCGACAGGGTTATCACGGCTCCACCAGTATTTGATAAAAACCCCCTTTCTGCACGTATCGTGGCTCGTTGACGCCCTTGTCCTTCACGTTGAATCAAGGTGATGTCGTAAAGGGAATCTGTCGAAGCATCGAGTCGATTTACCAAAAAGGTATACCCCTCGATCCCTTCATAGAATGCACCCTCTTGAAGCTCAAACCCTGGCTTTTTGCTTCGGATATCGATAAAAAGTGCGCGTGCCTTTTGATTGGCTTGAGGAAGAACCGCATGAGAGAACCATGCAACAGAAACAGCAAGCCCGAGACTCACCAAAATCATGGGTGCCATAACTCTGAGTGGATGGACGCCCGCAGCTTGTAGGGCTGTCCATTCATTGCGCTCACTCAGCCCACCGAATGCCATAACCGTCGCTACCAACACAGCCATAGGGACAGCCATGACCACCATATAGGCCAAATTTGTAACGATGAGTTCTAGGATAATGGACGCTGGAATACCTTTCCCAATGAGCTTATCGGCATGCAAAATGAGAAATTGCATGAGCAATATGAACATGATCGAAGAAAAGCATATCAAAAACGGCCCTGCATGGCGATTCAGAAGGGATTTGAAAAATGGGTATCTTTGACCGGTCCACATAATGCCGTATTATACTATTTGGCCAATTTTATGGCCATTTCGCCGTTTGTAAATATACACAATCTGAACCAAGACAAAGGAGATCAGCCTATAGCCCTAACGCTACCTACTCTCAAGTAATTACGTTTATTTGCGGTATCGTTTGAATGGTCTTGTACCCAATCGTAGCGTTCAAGCTAGTTTTTGGCTTGTCGTGGGGTTGGTTTGTCTGCTTGGTAGTGTGTCATCGGCAAGCCATGCTCAAGGTGTGTCCAATGGACAAATTGCTGATTCAGCCTCCGTGTCTCGCCCAGGGAACGTCACTGCCTTTGGTGATACCCTTCAATCAGGCCTTGATTCCCTCAGACTTGATAGCGCTCAAGTGGACTCACTGGTTCCATTTGTTCTTGACACCACACTTTTAGAATGGTTTCCATCCGCTCCAAAACCTTCTACAGTTTGGAGTCCTCAGTCACGTCGATACCCATTATGGATGCAACCAAGTGCATCCCTACTGGCTCCTCGTGTAACGTACATCAAAGAGAAACGGTATCGGATTGATCGTCCATTTGGCCCTCAAATTTATGGCGTCCCATCCGTACTCGATTTAGAGTCATTTCGGAAAGTACAGCTTGAGGAAGACCGAAAAGCCTACTGGTATCGATTACTCGAAGAATCTAAGGCACAGGCGGTTCGTAATTCGGGGTTATTAAATTTCACAGTCACAATCCCTGGCGGAACCAAATCTGCATTTTCACGGATTTTTGGATCGGATGAAGTAAGCCTGCGAGTGAATGGAGCCGCTTACATGAATATTGGTGCGTCGATTCAAACCACTGCCGATCCACAACTCCCTCCAGATCAGCAGCGTCGCGTTGACCCAACATTTGAACAGAATCTCTCAATTAATATTACAGGTAAGATTGGAGAAAATGTACAGTTAACGGCCGATTGGGACACCGAAAGGCCCTTTGACTTTCAAAATTTCTTGAATTTCTCCTACCAACCACCCTTTGCTATTCCCACCGATGCCAATGATATAGCTGGTGGCCTGGTAGATGGAAATGAGGATGACGTTCTTCGATCCATCGAAATGGGGAATGTGACCATGCAAACAGGAAATCCATTGATTCGGGGTGGAAGTGCACTGTTTGGGGTAAAATCGACTTTGGTCTTTGGTCCGTTATCCATTACATCGGTTATTTCACAGCAAAAAGGGGCGACTAGCACGGAAAAAATCACAGGTGGATCGCAAGAATCTGTCAACTCGATTCGACCTGCTGAGTATGAGATGGATCGTCACTTCTTCCTCGATTATTATACTCGTGCTCGGTATGAGGAAAGTTTGTCGAACCCACAACAACTCATTCAAACCTTATCCCTAGCCGAAGTAGATGTATGGATTCTTCGAGAAAACATACAAACAGAAGAAGGCGCTCGTCGTGCGGTAGCATTGGCAGATCTTGGGGTTCGGGAGCCAACGGCAGGGTCATTTCTTCCCCCAAACAACCTAGGGGACCCGTTTCCTGAATCGGTATTGGATCAATACCGTGACCCAAACACACCTGTCACAGCAGAAAATCTTGGCGTATCAAATCCGGCAAACTTTGAAACGGGATTCTTTTCCAAGCTCGAAGAGAATTTTGATTACACCGTAAATAGAATTACAGGGACCATCTCACTGCAGCGAAGTTTGGGCGCTAGAGAAGTTCTTGCAGTAACCTATTCCTACATTAGTTCTTCGGGAGAGTTGGTAAAAGTGGGGGACATCAATAGAAGTGGATCGGATCGAATCTATCTCAAAATGCTTAGACCCAAAAATGTGAATACAAGCAATCGCATTTTTGACCTCACGATGAAAAATGTCTATTCCATTGGTGTAACGGGGTTATCCTCCCAGGAGAATCTAAGCCTTGCCATCAAATTCAATGAAGGCAATGTCCCAACAGAACAATTACCCGGACGGGGAACCACATTATTGCAAGATTTAGGGTTGGACCGAGTGGATCAACAGGGAGCACTTTCTCCCGATAATATTGTGGATTTTGGAACGGGTACAATAGACTTGGCGGCTGGGCGAATCATCTTCCCATACCTCGAGCCTTTTGGGAATCGTATCCGAGAATTATTAGAGCAAACCAACGCTGATCAAGAAACGATTGAGCGTCTCACCTTTGATGAATTATACCGCGAACGAACAAGTTTGGCATCACAAAATGCACGCAATAACTACTACATCGTTGAATCAACAACCAAAGGGGGTGTGCAGGATAATTATTCACTTGGATTTGCATTGGTTGAGGGCTCCGTCATTGTAACAGCCAATGGGGTCGAATTGGTCGAAGGACAGGATTACCAGGTAGACTATACCTTTGGGAATATCTCGATTTTAAACCCACAGTATACGTCCCCAGGACAAGAAATCGAGATATCGTATGAAAATCAGGCGTTTACATCGATTGAGCAGAAATCTTTTACAGGAGTTCGTCTTGATTATGAGTTGAATCGGACAACGAACTTGGGTGCGACGATTTTTCGGTACAATGAACGCCCACTCGATGATAAAATTCGAATAGGAGATGAGCCTATCCGTAATACAATCATTGGATTAGACGGAAATACTCAAATTGATCTTCCTTTCCTAACCCGAGCTGTGGATGCTCTTCCACTTGTTCAAACTCGCGCGGAATCAAAGCTTTCATTGAGCGGAGAGTTTGCTCAATTACTCCCAGGAGTTGCTCAGACACAAGCGACCAAACGGGCCATTGATCGAGGCGATTTTTTCCCAGATGAAGAACGCGGCTTGTCGTTTATCGACGATTTTGAGGGCACCAACATCAAACTGACTCTTACCAATGCAACCCGATGGGTGGTCGCCTCAGCGCCTGCTGCCATCCCGGGTTATGAAGCAGATCGCGTTTGGTTTGATAAGAACGCTCCGTTGCAAGCATTCCCATCTGGGAATCTTGAGTCTATGTCGGATCGAGCCGATTTACGGGCTGATTTTAGCCATTATTCGATCCCTCGAAATATTTCTTCCATTCTTGGGAGTGTGAGTTATACCCCAGAGTCTCAACCGGTGCGTGTGACTGATGTGTTTCCAGGAAAAGAGACCCAAAATCCTGAAGATGAGTTCATTACAACGCTAGATATCCATTATGCTCCGAACCGACGAGGGATTTATGCCTATCCAGAAGATTACCCTGCAGTGTATGAAAACGAGCCAGAGCGTACATGGGGAGGCATGATGACCGTGCTACCATCTGGGCAAGAGGATTTCACTCAAAACAATATTGAGTTCCTTGAATTTTGGGTTCAAGCAGTGCTACCAAATGGACAAGATGCGTCCCCTTCGGAATTGGCAGAGTATGATGGAAAACTGTATGTAGATCTTGGCATCATATCAGAGGATGTGATCCCTAATGCGAAACTCAATACGGAAGATGGTCTTGCAACAGCTAAAGACAATCTGCAACCCGATAACTTTACCAATCCACGATCTGCGGTACCTGCAATCCCGCCAGCACCACTTGGTCAGTTTAGTAATGAAGATCGAGACATTGAAGATGTGGGGCTAGACGGTTTGCCAAACACAGGAGGTGTCAATGACCTCAATGAAACCGTCATATTTGCGGACTTTTTAGCGATTGCTCAGCAGAGTCTTCCAGCCAATAGTCCTGAGCTCGCGAAGTTGCTTGAAGACCCCTCCAACGATGATTATATGTATTACGGATCCTCGGCAGCAGATGGACTACCACTTCATGAGCGGTTCCATCGCATGCTGGGGCGTCCCGACGGAAACACGCCCTTGAGTAATTCTGATTCCCGAGCAGTCACCAATCGACCCGACACAGAGGGGCTCATTAATCCATCCATTGTCGAGCAAAATAATGCATACGTTCAATATGAAATCCCGTTAAACCCTGCGGATCCTCGAGGTGAGCGCTCTCAGCCAAACCCATACGTTGTAGATGGTCTGGATGGGCCTTCACAAACAGATCGTTGGGTTCAGGTAAGGCTCCCATTAACAGATGTACGTCGTCAGTTTGGTGATTTCAATAGTTTTCAAAACATCAGTTATGTTCGTGTATGGATGAGTGGTTATGAAAAACCATTCACATTGCGATTTGCCACCTTTGAGTTTGTGGGTTCGCAGTGGCGTAAAACTCTTCAACTAAACGAGCGGTCTGCCCCGAGTGCAGAGTTTCAAGTTGCATCCATCAACATTGAGGAAAACTCAAACAGAGAGCCAATTCCCTACCGTCAACCAACGGGTGCCATTCGAGCGGTCAATCGCGGAACGCAACTGCAATCATTGGCCAATGAGCAATCTATTGTTCTTGGTGTGGAGAATCTGGGTCCTCAAGGAGAACAGTTGATCAAGAAAACATATCCAGGGGGGTTGAACCTTGTCAATTACAGCAATATGCGAATGTTTGTTCATGGTGAGGGTTTTGATCAGAGAGGAGACCTAGAGTTAATCATTCGGATGGGAAGTGACCTTGAAAACAACTACTACGAATATCGCCAGCCCGTTACACCGACAGACCCTGCAACACCATTTGGGCCCTTTGATACCAATGAATCGGGTCGACTTGAGGAAGAAGCAGCGGCAGTTTGGTTGTATGATGAGAATAATGTGAACATCAATCTATCGGCGTTTAACGCATTAAAGCAGTTACGTGATCAAGTTGCAGCAGAGTTGGATCCAAATGAGCCATTTGAAAGCGGAGACCTCATTGAGGACGGAGCTCCAGGAGCCATCGTTGCTATGAAAGGAAATCCATCGTTGACCCGGATTAATGAGATTGCCTTGGGGGTACGTAATCCATACGACCCTCAAGATGCCTCCTCTGTTGGGACTCCTGTCGTTAAGGGGGAGCTTTGGTTGAATGAGTTGCGTGTCTCTGGCTTTGACAATACCAATGGATGGGCTGCTAATATGCGTGGAAGTACCAATTTTGCAGATCTAGCATCGGTAAGTGGCTCGGTGAGCCATCAAACCTATGGATTTGGGGCTTTAGAATCGCAGCTAGGACAGAGAAATACCTCTCAAACTACGTCGTACAATCTCAGTGGGACGTTTAATGTCAATAAACTTTTCCCAGAGGATGTGGGTCTCAACTTGCCTGTCTCTGTTTCTACATCGTCCTCTGTCTCAACACCTGAGTTCTTACCGACACAAGGGGATATTCGATTTAGTGAATTCGAGAGTGCAGTGAAGGCTCGTGAAGACCTCAATGACACAGAGAAGGATGCCTTGATCCAGGATCGTCTACAAAGCACGCAAACGGTTAGTGAAACTTTCTCAATCAATCTTCCCAATATCTCTAAAAGAAACTCGAAGTCTCCACTTATGCAGTACACGGTGGATAATATCACCATGAGTTATAATTATAATACAGCACGAGGAAGTTCTCCTGAAATCACGAATCGGGAGAACTGGGCTACCAATGCATCGATTGGATATGGATTAAGTTTCCGGAATGTCAAGCTTGTGCGTCCATTCCGATTCATGGAAGGGGTGCCTGTGGCAGGTGCGTTAAGCGAGATTCGACTTGGAGTGATGCCATCAAGCGTAAATATGAGTCTAAGCGGTAGCCGAAGCTATGGTGAAACTAGACGACGACAGCTCTCGAGTGCTGCTGATGCGATCCAGTTTGCACTGCAACAGACCCACACCTTCAACTACAACACTAGCTTTGGGGTGAATTACAATCTTACGCCTGGAATCCCATTAAGCTATTCGTCCAATAGTGCCTATGATATTGGACAACAAGCGCTCCGTAGTGCCAATCTTACTGGTGCGGACTCTCTCGCATATGAGCCTATTCCAACGTTTGATGTGATTAAAGACATGGTGAGTGACACGTTATCTCCACGTAGAAATTCGTTTAGTGAATCGTATTCTGCGTCATGGTCACCGCCGATCAACCGCCTTCCCGGTCTTGATTTCATGACCTACTCCATACGATATGGCGGTGGGTACCAATGGGCAAACTCAGCAGAGGGGTCTGGGTTGGGTGCTCAGATTGGCAATACATTTAAGCTAGATCATAGTGTGGGGCTTAGCCTAGAGACGTTGTATGATAAAGCTGGGTTTGTCGATTGGATGGAGAGGCAACGACAGGCACAAATCGATCGTCGTGATACTACGATTACACCCGATTCACTGCGACGAATCACTGTTATGGATCGCGTTAAACTTGCTGGACTCAATGTCGCGTTGGTTCCGTTTGGCATTAAGGAAGTGAGTCTGAGTTATTCTCAAGGACAATCTGGTGCGCAGGCGGGTTATTTAGGAGAACCAGATCTATTATCGGCGTTTGGTGGAGATGAAACACCTAGTTTCCTTTATAGAACAGGAATATTGACTCGTTTAGACGGTGGTGCGTTCATTCAAGCACCCCCAGGAGGTGGAAATCTTCAACTTCCTATTCAAGAAACAGAGTCCCATAGCATAGCGGCCTCAACCGCCTTCCAACCGTTTCAGAATTTGTCCATTAATCTCACTTGGAATGCCTCATGGGATGAGCGTATTGCAGAGACAATTACCTTGACACAAGACTCCTCATTATCAGTTAAAACAGCTAGTGGAACGGTTCAAACAACCGTCTGGAACATTGAAGGAAGCTATGAAGATTTGTTCCTGAAGCAGCTTGAACGTGCCTATGGAGATCTTCAGCCAGATGGAACCGTGATTTCGGATGAATTGGGGAATGCAGATGGCCGTGTTGTTTTGGGGCCAAACTCCTTGCTTGAGGATTTTCAGTCAACCTACTTGGTGGGTGGTTCGGCTACTTCATTTGGAAAAGGATACTTACCATTCCCAATGCCAAACTGGAAGGTTAGTTACTCCGGTGTGGAGAAAGTGATTCCATTCATTGGTCGATGGATGCAACGAGCGACGTTATCCCACGCCTATCAAGCCACCTTCCGATCAGGATGGACTTTAAATAATGATGTGGGTGATGCACTTACCCAATCCATAGGATCCTATCAACTCGACTTCATACGTCCTGAATACTCACCAAATTCGGTTACGGTACAACAGCGATACTCACCCTTGGTTCAGCTCGGCATTACATGGAAGGGAGGACTTACTACAAATTTCTCTATGGAGACCTCTCGTATCACCTCGCTAGCCCTATCCAACTCCCAAGTTGCTCAACGTGTTTCTAGAGGAGCGAAAATGACACTTAATTATGCTATTCGGGGATTCAAACTGCCATTTTTAGAACGATTTAATAACAATATAAATTTGAGTGCAAACGCATCATACACCGAAGATATTGATCGTCGTTTTGAGCTTGGAAATGACATTGCACAATCTCTATCTGAGAGCGGGGGCGTTTTTGATCCTCAAACAGCTATTACGCAAATTATTGCGATCCCTGAAACAGGTCAGGCTCGTATCACGGGTGCTGCTTCTTTGGGATATTCATTCTCAAGTCGACTGACGGCCAGTGCAGAGTACGCATACACCAAAATTATCCCTCGTTCCACCAACACATTCGAACGGACAAATCATGATATTCGCGTGAATATCCGAGTCAGTATTTTGAACTAAGTGGCAAGACTCTGTTTTGAGGATTTAAAGCCCTGCCTTTCGCCTTTTATGAGTCCCAATGACATGGGTAAAGAATCCAAATGTCAAACAGAGTCCAACCCAAATACTTACTAATCGACCCATTAAATTTCCATGTTTGACAAAAAAGGTTTCTCCCATCGTTTGACGAGGGATGCTAACCCAATGAGAAGAGACTTCTCCATACTCAGACATAAGTTGGCGATCTCCCAAGGGATCAATCCATCCACTCGTACCTGAGTTTGCTGCTCGAACAATGGGGCGGCGTGTCTCAATGGCACGCAGTCGTGCGAAATCGTAGTGCTGTACATGCCCAATGGTTTTGCCCCACCACCCATCATTGGTAAGCACAGCAATCCATTGCGCTCCAGATGACACGTATTGTCTCACCCAATCTGAAAACACTGAGTCATAACAAATCACTGGGGCTACATATTGTCCACCCTCCACCTCAAATAGGGTTGGTTCGTCCCCACGCCCAAAGCCTAAAATTGACGCCCAAGGAAGTCTATCAGCAAATGGCAGGCGAACCAATTCCTCCGCAAATGGAAACCGTTCAACTGCGGGGACAAGGTTTGCCTTTTTATAGGTAGAGATGGGTTCTTCTCGTGTTGGTTTGATGTGCCATGCTGCATTATAGACATCATAGGTACGATTGGAGGGTGCGGTGCGTAGTAAAGATGGATGTTGCGATTGGGAAAGCGACTCATCATACTCTATCCATCCCACACCCGTCAATACATGAGCTTGCCATTGGAGAGCGAATGAGCGCATTTGAAGTGCTTCAACCGACTGTAACGTCAATGCGCCATCCAACGTGTTCTCCGGCCATAAAACAACCGGTTTCTCACGCATAGATAGAGAATCAGTGGACAACGTTTGTGCTCTTTCGATGATCGCTTGAGTCGTAATGGAGGCTGTTGAGTCAATTAATTCCGAAACGGAGCTATATCCGCCATATGGTTCATAGGAATCTCGATTGGGTTGGATAATGAGCACATCCTGGCTGGGTCCGTTCTTCAGGGTCTCCCATTCCACAGATCGATTCATATCGAGCCAGAGGGAAAGGCTTACGGGAGCTACCAGGAGAATCACGCCAACGATGATTGATTTTACGCCTACTGCAACCATGTTGGGTGCACTACTCGGCCCACTGCCATCTATTACATTCTCAATTCGTGGTCGCACCCACACCTCATATCCCCATGCTGCAATCATCAACGTCCATGCGGAGGCTCCAAGATAGCCTGTAATCTCCACCCATTGAATAGCCCACGGCCATGAGGCCCACGCATTGGCCAATGTCAACCATGGCCATGCCAGATCCCACTGGTGATGTCCATACTCAAATGCTAGCCAGACAGGGATCCAAACAAGAGGTCGAACCCAATAATGCATGGAATCCCAACGAGAGTTAGGGAGCTGTTCTTCAAAGATCTTTACAATGGCTCGTGCAATGAAGAGTGCAAGCGTCATTAAACCGCTATTGGCAAGGATGGCTGCCAATCCACCACCCACAGTTGCCATCAATAACCAGTAGGTTGTGAGTGTATTCCATAGTAAAAGGGACGTAAAGAGGAGCAAACGTCGATTTCTAGCAACCTTTTCGTCGTTTGTAAATAATAGATACTGTAGATCTATCCAGCCCAAAAAAAGCATGAAGGGCAAATCGATAGGAGGGAATGAGATTGCCAAGAATATTCCTGCTCGAAGTGCAATCCACCACGCAGATCCAGACCACCATTCACGAATAAAGGCCTGTAAAGGAGAGTTGGAGGGTGGGTTATTCATGACTCTTTCGTCTCCTCTTCAACCTCTTGATACGATTTGGGAGCTACGACCACAACAAATTCACCCTTGATTTTGGTGGTTTTGAGTCGCTCTTGTACGGTCTCAACGGTCCCCCGAAGGTGCTCTTCAAACTGCTTGGTTAATTCTCTACATACACAGATCCATCTTGAGGGGCCCGTCACGTCATACAATTCCTTAACCAACCGCTCAATTCGATGTGGACTCTCATACAAAACGGTTGTCACCTCTCGTTCTGCTAGTATTGATAACCGAGTAGCGCGTCCTTTTTTATGAGGTAAAAATCCTTCAAAATGAAATTGTTCACTGGGCAATCCGCTACTCACCAGTGCTGTGGTTAACGCATCCGCGCCAGGTATGACTCGTACATGCAAAGGGTGTCCTTTTGCATGATGTTGATGCACTGCTCGAGCCAATAAAAAACCTGGATCTGAGATTCCAGGAGTTCCTGCATCGGTGATTACGGCAATCGATTCCCCACGAATGAGTCTATCAAGTAAGCCATCTAAGCGTTTATGTTCGTTGTGTTGATGCATGGAAAACAACGGCGTTGAAATCTCATTGGCATCCATAAGCCTCTTGCTGGTACGTGTATCTTCGCACCCAATTGCATCAACATCGCGCAAAACCTCAATGGCTCTGGCTGAGAAATCACCCAGATTCCCTATGGGTGTCGCGACGAGATAAAGTGTGGAAGGTTCGACCGCCATAAACGGAGTGGCTAAAAAGTGGTAGTTTTGTAACAATATAACGTTAACCAATTGCATGCATGAAACCTTTCCGTCCTTCAGGTCTCCATCACCTAACCTTACGTGTTAATCGCATTAAAGAAGCCGATGACTTTTACCAGAGAGTATTGGGCTTTGAGTTGGTGCGGAAAATGGGGCAAAGCATGAGTGTATTTCGAATTGGTGACCAGGATACATTGGTCTTAGTAGAAGCTGAAACATCCTATGATTCTCAATCTAGAGATTTTCGAATGGATCATTTTGGGTTTTACCTAGAGACCCCCGAACAAGTAGATGAACTTGCTGAGAAGCTACAAGAGGAGGGAATTCGTCTCATTAGTGGTCCTGCCAATCGTAAACATGGACGGTTTTTCTTTATCACCGATCCAGATGGTAATATGATTGAGTTTTTTAGCGAAAAAGAGTACGCGACAAGACCCAAGTAAGCTGCTTTACTGACAGATGTTGAACGCTAGCTCACGATAAGCACGTTACACTGCATCTTTGTCATAAACGATGGAAATGAGTGCTCGTGGCATGTTTTTTGCCATTATCTACTCCGATTAAACGAATGTTAAATAGAATCTATGACTGACGAGTTGAAAACAGAGAATGACCCAATGGAGCAGGATCAAGCGAACGGTGAAAAAGATTCGCGCAATGCAACTGAAGAGTCAAATACTCAAGAATTAGGGCAAGATACAATAGATAAAGACTTCCATACTGATGATGCAATCAGTGAGGAGTCATCATCTGAACAGCCTGATTCCGAGCCTGCACCTGAGCCAACTCCTGAGGAACAAATCGCGTCACTCAAAGATCAGTTGCTACGCAAAGCGGCAGAGATGGATAATATGCGCAAGCGTCAACAAAAAGAGCGAATCGTGGTTTTTGAGCAGGCACAAGCTGCTGCCATCGAAGCGTTTTTGCCTGTCAATGATGATTTACTTCGCACCTTGCAAGCTATCGAGCCCTCAGAAGACACAGCTTCTATTCGAGAGGGAATAGAGCTTGTTGCAGAAAAGTTTCAAGGGGTGCTTCAAAAATATGGGGTCGAGGCGATCACAGAAAAAGGTGTACCGTTTGATGTGAATCTGCATGAAGCATTAATGAGACAGCCTGGAGACGAAGGCGTGCCATCCAATCAAGTCCTTGAAGTGCTCGAAAATGGATATAAACTAGGTGAGCGAGTAATTCGCCACGCAAAAGTGATTGTTAGTGAGTAAACGAGATTATTACGAGGTACTGGGCGTAGCAAAAGGCGCATCTGAGGCGGAGCTTAAGAAAGCGTACCGGAAGCTTGCCATGCAATACCATCCAGATCGCAACAAGGGTGACGATGAGGCTGCCAAAAAATTCAAGGAAGCTTCAGAGGCCTATGAGGTCCTTCGCGATCCGGCCAAGCGTCAACAATATGATCAATTTGGTCATGCTGCAGCAGGAGCTGGAGGATTTGGAGGTGGAGCAGGATTTGAAGACGTGCCATTTGAGGATATTTTCAGCCGGTTTAGTGACATCTTTGGAAGTGATATGTTTGGAGGTGACGCCTTTGGGGGTGGCCGCGCAGGAGGGAGCCGACGTAGTCGTTCAACTGGTCAACCTGGATCCGATCTCAAAATCAATGTCTCTTTAACACTTGAAGAGATTGCCCTTGGCACCGAGAAAACGTTAAAAATTCGCAAACAAACCCAATGTTCTAGTTGTAAAGGAACAGGTGCAAAGACCGATTCAGATTATCAAACCTGTTCTACCTGTGATGGTATTGGAGAAGTACGACAAGTGTCACGCACCATGTTTGGTCAGTTTGTAAATGTACAACCTTGTCCAACATGCCAAGGTGAAGGTCGCATTATCAAAAATAAGTGTGGCGAATGTAACGGTGAAGGTCGAGTCAAAGGAGAAGAAACAATCAAGGTTACGATCCCTGCCGGCGTTAGCAATGGTAACTACATTACTCTCAGAGGTAGTGGAAATGCTGGAGCGAGAGGAGGTTCACCCGGAGATCTTATAGTTCTGATCCAGGAAAAAGAGCATGACTACTTCGAAAGAGACGGCAACAACATTATCTATGATTTAGATCTATCTATCCCAGATGCTATTCTTGGTACAGATATTGAGGTACCTACATTGAAAGGGAAGGCAAAAGTGAAGATTGATCCTGGAACGCAGCCTGGTAAACTGCTTCGAATGAAGGAAAAAGGGATCCAGGGTCTCAATCAATCTGGCACTGGAGATCAAATTATTCGTATCAATGTATTTATTCCAGATCGATTGAAAGCCGAAGAGAAGGCATGGTTAGAATCCCATGCAGCGTCTGATTCATTTGATCCAAAGCACAAGGAGCAAGATGGAAAAGGATTCTTTTCTAGAGTAAAAGATGTCTTCCAGTAGGTTTGGCTACAGGGTGGGCACAAAAACAGGCCCTACTCCATCGTAAGATTTTTTGTTTTCGCTCGACTCTCATCTGCCATATCAGCATGGTATTGAGTCAATAAGTCCGTTAAATCGGAGCGGTGGGATGTTAACATCCGTATCGCCAGAAGGCCCGCATTTTTTGCTTTTCCAATCCCAACAGTTGCAACGGGAATCCCATTTGGCATCTGCACAATGGAGTATAAACTATCTTCTCCACCTAAGTCCTTGGTTGGAACGGGGACACCAATCACAGGTAATGTCGTATGCGAGGCCAACATACCAGGTAAATGAGCAGCTCCACCTGCACCCGCGATAATCGTGACTAACCCACGTGAGCCTGCCTTTTTCGCATAATCTGCCATATCATCGGGCGTTCTGTGAGCAGAGACCACCTTTGTCTCAAAAGGAACCCCAAATTGCTTTAGTATCTCTGCAGCTTCCCTCATTACCGGCCAATCGGAGTCACTTCCCATCACAATCCCCACCAAGGGTAATTGTGATGACGGTTCTTCCATTGCGGATTGAGTAGCAGACTTCGTTGTACGTGCTGTTGATTTAGTCATAGCCCAAAAATAAGGGTTTTTTCACCCAATCCCTTTTGCACAACTCCGTTGTTGGCTAAGCTTTCACTTATCGATTTATACACGTAGTCCATCGACCCACGCTT
>CAJXOH010000001.1 GCA_913057895.1 uncultured Bacteroidota bacterium | reverse complement strand
GATGAAATCGTGATGGCTGAAGGAGCCTCTATTGGCGCTGCAACGGTCGTTGAAGGGCAATCTGGCGAGAAAGCGTCAGAAAAAATGCAAAGCTATTTCCGTGGCCTCATGCGTTCTACTGCAGAGGCCAATGGTCGTGACCCCCGAATCGCAGAAGCAATGGTTGATGAGTCGATTGAGGTCGAAGGAATTATTGAAGCAGGTAAACTTCTGACACTGAGTGCTTCTGAGGCTTTAGAGTTTGGAGTGGCTGATGATGTCGTCGATAACAAGACAGCGATGTTAACAAAACTATCGATTGAGGAGGAGGCCATTGTGGAAACCTCTCAATCTTGGGAAGAAGCGACGCTACGATTTATTGCAAATCCAGTTGTGAGTGGAATCCTTATGCTCATGATGATGTCAGGATTGTATTTTGAATTTCAAACCCCTGGGTTTGGGTTTGGCGGTGCAGCTGCTGCTGTAGGTGCAGCCTTATTTTTTGCCCCACTTTATATCATGGGACTGGCAGAAGCGTGGGAGATCCTTCTATTTGCCCTGGGGGTGATATTGTTAATTGTTGAAATATTTGTGATTCCTGGGTTTGGTGTGCCTGGAATTCTGGGATTATTGTTAGTGGTTTTTTCATTGGGAGCATCACTCATAGGAAATGTTGGACTAAGCTTTCCAGAGCAGACAGAGGTAACTCGTGCTGTTTGGACCATGGCCATTACGCTATCTGCATCCTTTGGTGCGATTGCCATGTTTGCTCGTGCAATGCCTGATCGACGTGCGTTTGGTCTTTTGGTGCTACGGGAAACACTCACGGAAACGGACGCATCTTCAGATGAGGAGGAATACAAGCTATTACTTGGTCAAGAGGGTATTGCAAAGAGCCCCTTACGTCCATCTGGTGTCGTAGATTTTAGTGGTCGAAGAATGGACGTTCAAACACTTGGAGACTTCATTGAGTCTGGTGAAAAAGTTGTTGTAAAACAAGTCAATGGTCATCGAGTACTTGTCGAAAGAAAAGGGTAGTTTTCTGCCAAGCTCTTATGATCATTTGACTCGCTAAATCGAATATTTAACACGTAGGATATCCCTACAAAACTTATCAAAGCTTTATGGATTTCTTTGGATTACCTTCTGCATTAATTGTTCTGGTCGCGGTTCTCGTCGTCCTAATTTTGTTTTTCTATTACATCCCACTTGGTTTGTGGGTGACAGCATTTTTCTCGGGTGTGCGGGTCAATATTTTCCGTGATCTGGTTGGGATGCGCCTACGTAAGGTACCACCAGGACCCATTGTGAAGGCACAAATTACAGCCAACAAAGCAGGGCTCGATCTTGATATCGGTCGACTTGAGGCACACTTTTTAGCAGGTGGATCTGTATTCAAAGTGGTTCAAGCCTTGATTTCAGCCGATAAGGCAAACCTTGGACTTACATTTGAGCGTGCAGCAGCGATTGATCTTGCTGGACGAGATGTATTTGAGGCAGTTCAGATCTCTGTTAATCCAAAGGTCATTAACACTCCAAAAATATCGGCGGTTGCTAGCGATGGGATTATTGTGAAGGTTACAGCTCGAGTAACCGTTCGAGCAAATCTTGATCGTTTGGTTGGAGGTGCTACAGAAGAGACCATACTTGCACGTGTAGGTGAAGGGATCGTAACCACAGTGGGTTCGGCAGATACCCATAAAGATGTGCTTGAAAACCCAGATAATATCTCTAAAACTGTCCTTGAAAAAGGTTTGGACAGTGGAACAGCTTTTGAGATCCTCTCTATTGATATAGCAGATGTCGATGTGGGAGATAATATTGGGGCGAAACTTCAAACAGAACAAGCCGAAGCTGATCTAAAAGTCGCCCGTGCGAAAGCTGAAGAGAGAAGAGCGATGGCGGTTGCTCAGGAACAAGAGAATAAGGCTCGTATTGAAGAAATGCGTGCAAAGGTGGTCGAAAATGAAGCTGAGGTTCCCATGGCTATTGCTGAGGCTTTCCGTACCGGTAATTTGGGTGTGATGGATTACTACAATCTCCGAAATGTTCAGGCTGATACCGATATGAGATCTCGAATTGCAGGTGAGGAGGGGTCCTCAACGGAGGATGACACCGATGGAAACAATAAGGGGACTTAAAAACGTTATATTACCATTCGTTCTTTACGTACTGGGGGTGTCACGGATTCGACGGAGCTCGTCAAATCTCAAGTTGCATGTCGAGACTGTCCAATGGTTCTCGTAAATCAACCATTATGGAAACAGTAATTGGCAACGATTACAACTATAGCTTAGCTGCCTAAACGCGCTTTGCCGTCCACTCGCTGACTTGTCTATGGGTCGCGACTTGGATGTCAACTCTACATAGTCTAGCCAATGGCGGTGTCTTGACGTCGGCGGCGAATCTTTTCAAGACTGGCAAGTGGAAGCCTGTTGACGGGCACTCCCACTTGTAAGATTTAATACGTTAACTACACATGTAGACGCTTGGTGGTTTACGGTTTCGGACCGGGGTTCGACTCCCCGCACCTCCACAACAATATTCTTGACTATAGCCAAAAAAAAGCCCCTTGTGTTCGACAAGAGGCTTTTTTCAAAACGCGCTTTCTCTGATTATCCTACGTCACTAAAACTCAAAGCTCACTTTCGTCCCGACAAAGCGTCGAGGACCGGCAACCAATGTAGGGAGACCTACACTGCCTCCTGTATTTCCTGCATCGATTAAGTAGGTCTCGTCAAAGAGATTATTTGCAAAGAATGAGAATGTTACCCCTGGTTCTTTCAACGTTAAAGATGCAGTAAGATTGGCTAGATTGTATCCATCTTCTTCGAGTGCAAACGTTTGACCAAGCTCATTCATAAATAGACGGTCATTGTTATCATCAAAATAATGTTGTGATTTGAAGGAGACGTTTGGATTTAACACAAACTGAAACGTCTCAGTATCAGCAAAGAATCGAACACCAACTGCTCCTGAATGCTCCGGTGTAAGACGGAAGGTGTTTCCTGCGTAAGCCTGAGGTTGACCATCACTGTCTTCATCATCAAATGTAGCATCCATGTACGCATAGTTTCCATATACAGCCATAAATGGAGCAATGAGGGCGCGCAGTTCTGTTTCAAAGCCGAGTGCGGAGGCCGAACCAGCGTCTGTAACTTCAAATAGAAGTCCATCTGGAAGATCTGTGATGAAGTTTGTCCACTCATAGGCAAATACACTGGCATTGAATTCTAGGCGACTATCAAGAGCAAATGCCTTCAGACCAGCTTCGTAGCTAAGTACGTTTTCATCATCTAGTGTTTCTGGAGTTGCAGCACTGTTAAACTGAATGATGTATGGACGACGTCCGGTAGATACAGTCCCGTACACACTAAAGGCATCATTTGGTTTAATCTTCACTGTTGCTCTGTATAGAGATGCATCAAAGTCATCGGATGCATAGAGACGATCGGCTGTGGGAAGTGGAGTGATTAGACGACCAGTAGGAGTGAGGATGGATGCATTTTGTGGTTGGGGTGATGGGCGATAATACATCGTTTCAAGTGACTCCCAAGTTTTACGATACCCTAGTCCCACAGAAAGAAAATCAGTGACATCCACGTCGATATCAGCAAATAGGTCAAATGAGGAGTTGTCGGCACCATCTGTGAAGTTTTCTTCCACATTTGGATTCATGTAGATGAAGTCCCCAGTAAATGGATTTACAACAGGTCCTGTTGGTCCTAAAAGTGCACATTGATCAGGTGAAGGGAAACAAAAGCTATAATTGGGCTGTCCACCATTTATCACTCCCAAACCAGCACTTAATGCAAAAAAGCTACGATCGTCTGAATACAACGTATAGCTTGATTCGCCATTATCTGTAAAATAGCTAGCACCCGCTGCTACACTTACTCGCTCTGAGCGTAGATTAAAACGTAGTTCTTGAGAGAATTGAGCATAATCGGAAGACCCTCCAATTAAGATTAATTTGGCCAATGTACCATCCGCATCAAACACCTCACCACCTGTAAGTTGACGGAACCCAGTGTTTGAAGTAAGCGTCAGTTGATCTGTTAGATCTGCAGACACATTAAACGTTAGTCCAAATACATCTCTGAAGGCGCGCAAATCATCTCCGGATTCCATAGCAGCAGGATCACTTGCATCCAATGTCCCCCCTGTAGGAGCAAATACTCCACTCTTGAATGAAGTTCCAGGGGTGTCATCTTTTTGATAATTAAGGATCAAATCAGCGACTATTTGATCATTGGGGATGTAGCGGTAACTCAGGCGTGCTGCAAATGTATTTTTCCCTTGTAAATCACCCCCAGCAAGGTTTTCTACATATCCATCTCGTTGGTTGTACACAATTGAGGCGCGACCAAATAGTTTGTCCTCAATAAGTGGGGCATTAAAGGTCGCTTGGAGATACTCTTGACCATAGTTGCCAAGTCCAAGGGTAATATTGCCACCTGTTCTTGCGGTTGGTCTTTTGGTAATAATCTGAATAGCCCCAATTTGTGCTGCACGGCCAAATAACGTTCCGTGTGGACCTTTGACAACTTCCACTCGGTCAATATCAAAGAACTCTACATACGCGCTTATAGCCTTTGAGATAGAGATGTTATCCTGAAAAACAGAGACTCTATTTTCAACGGCTAAACTTGAGTTATCAGACGTGATCCCGCGAATCACATAACTAGGCAAAATGACAACCTGTTCTTGAACTTGGACACCTGGAACATAATCAGAGAGTGCTGCGAAGGACTCGAGATTTGCTTCGCTGATAAATTCAGCAGATACATTACTTACAGCAACGGGTACATCAATATTGCTCTGAGCTCTTTTCTGAGTTGTGACAACTACTTCTCGAAGCACAAGATCATTTTCTTCTAAAATGATCGTTAGTGATAGATCTTCTTGCAATGTTAGAGGTTGATCATAGGTTATATAACCAACATATGAAACGGTTAGTTGATAGTCACCTTGTGGTGCTGATAGTCGAAACAATCCATTTTGATCAGCGGAGGCGCCTGCAACAAATTCACCCGCGGGTGACTCGAGTAAAACGGTAGCTCCAATAAGAGACTCATCAGAGTCGGATTGAACACGACCAGAGAGTGAGACATTTTGTGCTAATGCCGTGGAAGACATGATTGTGAGCACAAAAAGAGATGTGAGAAAATTTTTCATGGTACGTTAAGTGGTTAGGTAGGTCAGATTGTGTAGGTTTGAGTTGAGCGGTTTCTCCATCCTGATAAGTCAGTATTTACTTCTATTCATCTACTTGAGTGGTGACCTCCTCGATTGCATCTTCAGGATCAAATGCAAAGGTTCCTGAGCCAAGGGCACTAGTCGGCTGGTCCCATGAGGGTTTCCAACCTAGGGTAACATGGGACTCACCACCCTGATCGAAGTCATTCATTAGGACATTAAGCCTGAATGTGCCATCACCTTCTGTCATTCTTCTCATTATTGCCTTCAGTGGCATTTCAAACTCTGCCGTATACCCAGTCTCAGTACGTTTAAGCGCTCCAGACATGTATTTTCCAATAATAGATTGGTACGCAAGCTCATTTACTTCATCCTCTGAAGGGGTAATTAATAGAGGGAACCAATCTTCGAATACTTTTTCTTGATCCAAGTTGTTCTGAGAGCTTTGATTAATTGGATTTGCATCGACGATTACTCCTATGCCGTCCTGATTCAGAGGGTTTCCGCCTGGCACGAAATATTCATCATCGGTCACTTCAACAGCGACTACGAGTTTTCCACCCTTCATAGAAACATCAAAACGAAATCCATCTGTAGTATTCACTGGACGCTCTGTGTTCATATCCAAGGCATATGCACTTGAGAATCTGAGTGTAGACCATTCTGATAAATCTCCATCAACTTTGACTCGACGATCTGTTTCAGCCAGTGTGTGGAAATATTGAGGCTGCAACGTAACCGTTTGATCCGTCTCTAACTCAGGATATCCTTCAAATTGATAACGATACGATGCCTTAACTTGAATAGGTGATGCACTTGCCACCATAAAGTCATGCATAACCACAGAATTTGGATTCAACTCTATGGTGTGAGTCTCTATAATATCCGAGCTTGAAACATCTGAAATTTGCAGATCCGCAACCATCGGGGAATTGCTATAATTTTGAATCTTCGCTGTGTATTCCTGGCTTGTAATGTTGGGATCAAAGATTGGTTGAATGGTCATCGCCACTTCCGAAGAAACGGTATTAACCATGGAGGCTAGATCTTCGGTACGAATCTCATCATCGAAAATCCCGTCGAGCAATAGGTTTGCGACAACAGGCCCATTATCAGTCATTGTTACCCAAACGATATGATCAAATTCGCCAAAAAGAGGGCCTCTTAGTCGACTACCACCGCCTGTTGTCGCAAGAGTATAATAGTTTGCATTATTGCGCTCACGCTTAACATAGTTGTGATAATGTCCTGCAAAAACAGTGTGATTGCGGTCTGCTAGTAGAGCTTCTACATCCCACCAGCGACGGGGATTTTCATAGATCCACATAGGCTGATGCGTAAAAACCATGGTCCATCGAACATCTGGATGCATCTCAAGAACCTTTTTGATGTATTCATACTGCTCATCCTCAATTCCACCTCCACCAGATCCTTGGATAGCCTCTTCACTATTAAGAGCCAGGAATAAGACATCGTTGTATATGAAATGGTAATAAGTACGTCCAAATCGCTCTTCCCAAATATCCTCCATCACCTCGTTTGTAATGTCATGATTTCCTGGTACATAGAAGAAGGGTGCCTCTAATTGATCAATAAATCCAATAAACTCATCCCATTCCCGATTGAGTTGGTCTACATCTTCAGTATAGCCTTCAATGAGGTCACCGACGCTCATCACAAATTCTGGTTTAAGGAGATTGAGCTTTTCAATTCCTACAGAAAAAATTCCCGGGCGTTCACCTCCAGTTCTGTCTGTAACAATGGCAAATTGAAAGTTCTCAGCTTGATTGTAAAAATTGAGGTGATTCCATGGATTCTTCGAAGACTCACCCTTAGAGACTTTGAAATAGGGCGTTAAGGTGTCTACTTGCGTGCGAAATTTGACAAAATGTTCGTGTTCTTCATGTGACTCAACTGTTTGTGCTTTTACGAGCTGAGTGGGTCCGTAAAAGGTCAGTAAAAGAACGAAAGAGAAAGGTGTAAAGAGTTTCATCGAGAGTGTTATTGACACAATTTTGAAGTATAATCCGCAAACTACCTCTCGTATGTTATCTCAGAATTAACTCATGTTAAGCTTTACACAGTGTTCATACGCCTCGAGTACAGAGGCTGTTGTCTGCGAAGCAAGATGCTGGTACCCATCCTGTTGTCTCACAATGGCCCTCGCATTTGAGGGTGTAAATGGATAACCCACAAGATCAAGCGCAGGGATATCCCCACTACTATCACCGATGTATGCAATTTGACCTAATGGTGTATTGAATTGATTGGCCAGGAGTTTGAGTCCTAATCCTTTGTTATTTCCACCAAGAAGTACATTAATTGAAACATCTGTTGTGTGAATTTCAAGATGAGTCAGGCCTTGTTTCTCTAGGTAATGAGCAGTCTCTTTCTCAACCTTATCAACCAATGATGGATCGTGACAAACCAATCCTGCATCAAGAATCTTGGCAAATTCAATAGACATTTCAGGATATCGCGCAACGACATCGTGCAAGAACCACTGTTTCACTTGTTCTATATCCTGAACTCCAGGATGGCTTGATAGACTCGAGAAGGAGTCTAGTTCAAAGTCACCAACGGTTTTTTGGCTGTGAATAGCTTGAGGATTCGCATTCGTCCAGGAAGTGCGGTTCGTAGCAGCTCCTTTTACTTGATAGGAATCTAAATCAAAGAGAAGCGCACTCTCAAAAATAAACGGGGTTCTTATACCGAGCCATTGTGCTAAAGCTTCCGTGTATGCTAAAGGTCGCCCTGTACAAATCGATAAAAGTGGATAGGGAGATGGTTTTTTGTTCTGTCTATCTTCTCGAGCTTGTTGATGATACGCCCGTAGTTTCGATAAAATATCCCAATCAGGTTCTTGGAAAGGTGTAGCCAAGCAGCCGTCAACATCGGTAACGAAATAGTCAATCATATGATGGCTATGTGCCAAATGTTCGGTCACCCGCGTCACCTAATCCAGGGACAATGTAGGCTTGCTCATTAAGATGGGAATCTAAGGACGCAAGTGTGATTTCAACATCGGGGTGTTTGCTTTCCACATTTTTTACACCTTCTGGTGCGCCAATGATACTTAGAATATGAATGTTTGATACGCCTTGTGACTTAAAGGTATCAATACATTGATTAACCGTACCCCCTGTTGCTAGCATAGGATCACAAATAAAAACATGAGAGGAAGTAGTAAGAGGGGGGATTTTTTTGTAATAACTAGACGCTTGGTGTGTCTGTTCATTACGCTCAAATCCTAGATGAGCGACTTTTACGGTTGGATACAGTCTTGTAAAGGGTTCAATCATGGAGAGTCCCGCTCTGAGGACTGCAACAGCTATAACATCAACTCGAACCTGCTTGCCTTCAGTTTTTGTAAGGGGGGTTTCTACAGTTACAGCTGAAGTAGGTAGGGTTTTTAAAGCTTCAGCGATAAGCAACGTAGAAATACGATCACTTGCTGCTCTATAGATGTCAATTGAGGACGAACTTGCACGTAACGCGCAGAGATCATGGTGTACGAGTGCGTGGTCAAGAACCTTCATACGTAACGTATACCCCTAGGATCCTGATGATCCTGCCATCCGGTCAAAATATTCCTTCGTGGATTTGTACACGACTCCAGATAAGGCAAATAGTGCAATCAAATTGGGGAAAGTCATTAATCCTAATGCCACGTCACCAATCGCCCAGATGACTTCTAATGTGAGCACAGCTCCAACAAAATGCATCGCGATATACACAATTTTATAAGGGAGAATCGATCGATCCCCAGCCAAGTATTGAATCGCTCTGTCTCCATAATAACTCCAACTTATGGACGTAGAGATGGCAAACATGAGTACACAGATGGTCACAATATACCGACCCCCACTAAACGGTAGTCCTGACTCAAAGGCCAAAGCTGTAAGTGGAGCTCCATTCTCAATAACAGCCCCGTGTAATCGTCCTACCTCTTCGCCGTCGTTGGTTGAGTATGAAACACTCTCCCCAACGGTAATGATTCCAGAAAAGGTTTCTGTATTGGCATCATCTACAAACAATGGCTCAATGGCTACATCATTGAAAATCAATGTACCATTCGTGACAATTCCATCTTCTACATACAGAGTCGTTGCCTCTGGGTCCATAGTGTCATCTACCACATACTGAATTTCAGCGTCTAACGGAGTGAACGAACTTGGATGCTTTTGATCCCAGACACCCGTTGTGATAATCACTAAACCTGTCATGGTACAGATTACAAGCGTATCAATGAACGGCTCAAGCAATGCTACGACCCCTTCACGAACAGGTTCTTCTGTTTTAGCAGCTCCATGCGCAATCGGGGCAGACCCTTGACCAGCCTCATTTGAAAATAGCCCACGTTTGATTCCCCAAACTAGTGTGAGCATGAATGCACCTGATCCTACACCATAGGCACCTGTCGTTGGATTAAATGCACTGGTTACGATTAGCCATAGACCTGGCAGTATCTGATCAGCGTTCAGTATGAGGATAACAAGTGCACCTGCAACATAAATCAAAGCCATCAAAGGAGTTAGACGTGCAGTAACACGACCAATTCGCTTAATACCACCAATAATGACGATCCCAACGATGGACGCTGTAATGATTCCAGTAGCATACTTTGGAATTAAGAACGTGGATTGAAGTGTATCAGCTACTGTATTAGCTTGAACAGCATTTCCCGTGAGAAACGAACAGATGACTGCTAAAAAGGCGAAGGCGACTGCGAGCCACTTCCAATTTGAGCCAAGCCCTCTTTCGATGTAATACATAGGACCACCAGAAACACTCCCATCTGCATTTTGGACACGGTACTTCACAGCTAGTAGACACTCTGAGTACTTCACAGCCATGCCTAGAAATGCGGTAATCCACATCCAGAAAATAGCCCCCGGACCTCCATAATGGATGGCTATAGCTACTCCTGCAATGTTTCCAATTCCTACAGTTGCCGAAAGAGCCGTTGATAATGCTTGAAAATGGTTGACATCACCTGTTTCGTCAGGATTGTCATAAGCGCCACTTACTACTTTAACTCCGTGACCAAATTGCCGTATTTGAATGAATCCAAGTCGAAGTGTTATAAACAGTCCATAGCTCAAAAGTGCTATGATCATGACTGGGATTGCAGAGGGCGTATTCCATACAAGGTTGTTTAAGAAGTCAACAACCGATTCGAGTGCGTCCATGTGCGGTAAAGGTTCTGAGGGCCTGTGTTAAAAAAGTATTACCAATGTAATAAAAGATTTACGAACTTGCGTGGATAACTGATCAGTATCATCACTAAGGAGACGTTCATTATGACAAAAGCAGACATCGTAGATGTAATATCCTCCTCTCTGGGGCTAACAAAAAAAGACACCGAAGAAGTCGTAAACGGATTTTTACAAACCGTATCAAATTCAATGGAGCGTGGCGAGACAATTGAACTACGTGGATTTGGAGTGTTTAAGGTAGTTGAGCGTGCTGCACGGAAAGCACGTAATCCTAAAACCAATGTTGAAGTCCATTTGCCGGCTCAAAGTGTGCCAACATTTAAGTTTTCTAAGGAAGTCAAGGAAGTCGTTAAGAAAGCGCAATCCTAATTGCTAGCGCTACTAGCGCAGGCATCAACGTAGCGTTGACCAACTACCGGTCCCCACAATAAGGGGTTTCAAAAAGTTCTTTGAACTCTTGTTGGGATGAGGTCTGAGCGAGGCACAACATTGATTTTGTGATGGTGGACTCATAGGTCATGTCTCCAGCAGAGACTACGCCAAGATCTCTAAGCTTTCTGCCACTATCATACGAGTCAAGCTGTACGGTATCGTAAAGGGCTTGCGAACGTACAATCACATGGTGACCTGACGAGATGAGTTGCTCCACGAATGGCAGCAGAGAGGTATTTCCTTTTGTCGGAACATTTCCACTACCAAACACCTCAAGAATGACAGCTTGAGGCTCATGGAGCTTTGTATTTGTAAAAAAATCTATAGGAGGGTTCCATCCAGGAAATAGTGGAAACACTGAAAGATGGCTCGGTAGATAGTCTGGTTTAAATCGATAATCAGGTTCTCTAAAGGGTTTTTTAGCGAGTCCTTTTTGATCATTATCCAACCCTTTATAATCCTGTAGAAACTGAATATTCATCCCAATTTTTGCAAGAATAGCCTCGTTGGGAGACGAAAATGCATGAAATTCAGTGATACTCAGTTTCGTGGTTCGGTTTCCTCGGTACAGGCAATCATTAAACGCGATGAGAACCTCGGCAATGGGGTAAGTCGCAAGTTCAACCGCATTGATTAGGTTTCGTCTGGCATCACTACGAAGAATACTTAAAGGGACCTGACTACCTGTTAGGATAATTGGAAGGGATAGATGACTAAGCGTATACGATAGGGCAGAGGCTGTGAATGCCATAGTATCGGTTCCATGCAAGACAACAACCCCATCACATGTTTCTGCTGCTAGCTCTATGGTTTGAGCCAACTCAATCCAATGTTGTGGATGTAATTCTGAAGAATCCTCACGAAATAGTGTTTCGTGAGTCACCTTAGCAATATTCTCTAATTCAGGAAATGCCTTTTCAAATGAATCTTTGAAACGTTCGTCATTCCAAATCATCTTCCCATCCTGTACATCCATGGCAATTGTGCCACCGGTTTGGATGAGATGAATGTGTTTCACGAATTTAGGACAAGTAATTTCCCTTGAAGGGATTTTGCTTGAGATACAGATAAACTCTGAGGGTAGTCACGAATCAATTGATCCACAACATTTAGTGCCTCAGAATACTCACCTGCTTGTTGATAGCTGTAGGCAGCCTGTAACATAAAATCAGGGGTTGTTCCCTCGTTTTCACTCCACGTAGCAGCATCTAGATAACGATCACCTGCAGCAAGGAATGATCCATTTTCCTCGAGTAGTTTGGCATGAAATGCAATTGGTCCCACGCCTAAGATACCCTTGACAGGTTTATAAGACTGAATCGATTGGAGAGCAAGTTCAGTTTGGCCAAGCTCATAGTATGCGATCGATGCATAATAGGATGCTAAATTTGCCGCTTTTGTACCACTATAACCTGACTGTACTTGGACAAATCCCAGTGTGAAATCAGATTCAACACCATTCAAAGATGCTTCATAAAGTCCCATTGAGAGGTATGATTCAGCTGTTGCCAAAAGAATTTGAGCTTCTTGCTCGCGATTTTCAGAATATAGATTCCACCCAACTAGCCCCCCAATACCGGTGATGACAATCGCCGCACTGATAATCAAGACTTTGGAATTATCGGTTAGCCACTGAAGGACGCGAACCGACGGGTCAACTTGTTCTTCCTGCTCTGCAGGATTCGGAAACGTGCTCATAAAAGAGGAATGCAATAAATGGTTAATTAGGAAAGTTACGCTCCTAGTTTATTGGAATCAAACCTTAGCGTAAAACACCTTCCTGTAATTCATAAATTTTGTCGCATTGATTTGCGATATCAACGTCGTGAGTGACCATAACACAGGTTGTCTTTGTCTCTCTAGCTCGTGTGAGAAGTACATGCAACACTTCATTAGACGTTGTCTCGTCAAGATTACCAGTAGGCTCATCTGCCAGAATTAAGTTTGGGCGATGTATAAAGGCTCTTGCAATAGCAGCACGCTGCTGTTCACCCCCCGAACACTGTTTTGGTAGATGGGAGAGGCGATGCTCTAAGCCAAGCTCCGTTAATAATTCTCTGGATTGATCACGGGCCTCTTTTTCAGTCATCCCACCAATAAGCAAGGGGAGACTTACATTATCGAGTATTGTAAAATCAGCCAAGAGATGATGAAATTGGAAGATAAATCCCATCCACTGATTACGCAGAGCATCTACACGTTTGGATGAGATCGCGGTAATATTCGTATCTGACCAGTGTATTGTTCCAGAATCTGGAGTATCAATTCCGCCGAGAAGATGAAGTAGCGTACTCTTTCCTGATCCACTCGACCCCATAATCGCAATGATCTGGCCTTCTTCTACGTCTAGTGAACAATTTTGTAAGACGCGAATCGACTGACCTTCATCATTTTGATAGCTTTTACAAAGATCTATTGCACGTAGCATTAGTGATTATATTATGAACGAGTAGTCTCAAACTCAGGGAAAAGAAGTTGATCCATTGAGGCACAAGTACCGTCTTCCTGTAAAGTAGCCAAGATTCCACAGATTCTGAGATCTCCTTGTGCACTTTTGTAACGTTGTGGAGTCAGCATGGTTAATCTTCGCTTGGCTGTCTCAATATCTAATCCCAATACAGATTGAAAAGACCCAGTCATTCCTACATCTGTAATGTATCCTGTACCTTTTGGTAACACTCTTGCATCTGCTGTGGGGATATGAGTATGGGTTCCAACAACGACAGATACCCGACCATCTAAATGCCACCCAAGAGCCATTTTTTCAGCAGTTGCCTCTGAATGCATATCTACAAAGAGTACATCTGCTTCGTCTTTGATTCTCGATAGTACGTAGTCTACGGATTCAAATGGATCATTAACGGGCTGCATATACGTCCGACCGATCAAATTAATGACGCCAATCTTCTTGTTTCTGTTTGGGATTTCATAGACCCCAAATCCAATCCCTGGATTCCCTTTTGGATAATTAAACGGACGCAAAATTCTGTTCTCTGTTTTAAGCCGTTTAAAAATATGATGCTTATCAAATGAATGATTACCGCCTGTGAGAACGTGAATTCCCATGTCAAAGCAAGCATCCACTAGTTCGTCATTCAACCCGCGTCCTTCATGCAGATTCTCCCCATTCGCAATGACAAAATCAGGATTGGTTTTTTTAAGTAACGCAGGCAAAAGAGTTTGTAGCACATCCATCCCAGGTTGTGCTACGATATCACCAATAAATAAAACCTTTAAAGGCTTAGGAGAGGCCATTATGTAGGAAGTAAAGGACTGAGGCGATCACAACAAAATTGATAATACTCAATGGGAGTAATTTTGACCATCCTAAATCCATTACTTGCTTAAAGGTAAATCGACCAATCGTCCATCGTACCCAAATAAAGAAGAATACAAAGAAACTTGTTTTGGCTAGAAATACAGATACATCTAAGGCCATTTTTAGAGGCTCTGAAAGCTCAGGTAACCATGCTCCTGCAAACGGAAGATGATAGCTCCCAAAAAAGAATGTGGTAATTAGCATGGAATTGATGACCACGTGCATGTACTCAGCCAAAAAGAACATTCCGAATTTCATAGATGAGTATTCTGTATGGAAACCGCCTACCAATTCCTGTTCTGCTTCAACGAGATCAAATGGAGTTCGTTTGGATTCAGCAAATGCAGAGATAATAAATATGATTCCTCCAAGTGGATTGCGAATGATGTTCCACCACGTCTCTTGGGATGCAGCAACGTCTAAAATGTTCAAAGACCCTGCAAATAGAAGGCATGAGGCTACAGCCATCCCGAGAGGCAACTCGTAGCTAATCATCTGAGCAGAAGCCCGTAATCCGCCTAAAAGTGAATATTTAGAATTGGATGCCCACCCTGCTATTGTAATTCCATAGACACCCAAGGAAGCAATGGCGAGAAGATATAGAACAGATGCATTCATGTCTGAAACATACAAGCCATCCCCAAACGGAATAACTGCCACAGTCATAATGGCTGTCGCAACAGGTATGATTGGCGCAATCGTGTGCAAGAATCGGTAACCAGCCGATGGTGTTACATCTTCTTTTAAAATGAGTTTAATGACATCTGCTACCGGTTGAAAAAGTCCAAGTGGACCGACTCGGTTTGGACCATATCGATTCTGGATAGCTCCAGCGATTCGTCTCTCTGCGTAGACCGCAATGGCTGCTGATGAAACGAGAAGTGCAACCGAAACCCCCAAAACGATATAGGACATCATGTCGAAGCCTCCTGTGGCTCAGAAGTGGATAACAATACCCCTCGATGATCATCCATTGCTTGGTACGTAATTCCGTCGAGTGCAGTGATTGTCTGATTCAAGGACTCTAACACATCTCGTCCATGTCGATACGTAATTGTCTGTCCCCATAATGAGAATAAGTCACTCACGATTTCCCACAGGGGTTTACAATCGATTTTGTTGTCCTCATTCACCCAATGATCAAATTTTGTGCCGAAACGATCCAATCTTCCCTCACTCATCTCCAAGTCAAGTCGACGGTTCGTGTATTTCGTTTCCTTTGCTGGATAGGTTCGTTGGATTCGTTGATCCACGTTGATGTAGCTTGCCGTATGCTCTGCTGCACACGTGATAGGGACTGTGAGAGTCGCTGCGTTAGCTATTTGAGTCAGGTTGGTGCCAAAATAGATCCAGGTTTTTCCTTTGAGATCTTCTTTGGTGATCCACCCTCGTTCAATGTAATCATCGTGTAATGAGAAGATGACTTGTGATTCTGACACAGCTTTCTTCAGAGCAGCTTTTGTCCGCTTTTTAAGTCCCAACAAATCACAACCAGCCGTGTTAGGCGCTTGATCATCGACCAATAGAAATCCATCTCCAGCACCTTTTTCAACATGGGCGGTGTAGGAGGGCTTTTGTTTCAAGATCGTTTGGCTAAAATGTGCCCAAGCCGCGTTCTCTTCAACAGATGCATAGGGACTTCCTAAGGACAGTATCTGTTTTGAATCTGTAGACTCAACAATTTCTTGAATGGTCTGCAGAGTATTATCCCAAGAAGTCATTACAAGATCCTTGTCTTTGGGATGAAGTCTAAGAGATGGCGTAGAAAGTCTATTCTCGTTATACAATTGAATCGCATCACGTCCCTTGTCAGTCATCCAGTAGTCATTGACATGTGGATTATGTCTGGGTGTAATTCGTAACACTAAATTATCACGTGTCCACAAATCAACATTAACCCCTTTACCGTTGGTGATATCTAAGCCAGGCGTTTGATTCATCTCCCAGACACGAGCTTTAAATCGAAAGTCCGTTGAAGTAAGGGCTCCTACAGGGCAAAGATCAATGGTATTCATTGAATATGGGTCATCAAACACTGTTCCTGGAGCCGTTGTAGGATGATTCTTGTCACCACGCCTAGTGATCGTCAATTGGTGAGATTGGCTAATTTCATCCGTAAAACGGGTACATCGAGTACAGTTTATGCATCGCTCAGCATCCAGAGTAACTCTAGGTCCCAACTGAACATGCTTTGGCTTATGCTGTTTTTTGACTTCGAAACGTGATCCCTCAGGGCCATATTTATAAGTTTGAATCTGTAACGGGCACTCACCTGCTTGATCACAAATGGGGCAATCAAGTGGGTGATTGATAAGGATCATCTCTAGGGTATCCTTGTGAGCACGTTTTACCAAATTGTCTGTTTCATGAGTGTGGACAATCATGTCGTCCATCATATCCATGTTACAGGATGTTTGAAGCTTGGGGAACCACCGAATCTGACGCTCTCCATGCTCATCTAATTCATACTCACCTGTATCCCGGTTTTTGACGTATTGTCCAACTTTCACCATGCACATTCTACAATTTGCAGGTGCACTCATAGAGGGATGGTAACAGAAAAAGGGGACCTCTTTGTCTTTGGATAAAATAAAGTCTAACAGCTTGGGTTTTCCTTCAAAGCTGTATGATTTTCCGTCAATTACGATTTCAGCCATAGAATGTCTACACGTTTTGCATTATCCAACTGGGACAAGACTTGGTTTGCAGCGGGCCTCGAATTCTTCTCTAAAACGACTAATCGTATATCGAACTGGCCAAGCAGCTGCATCTGCTAAGGCGCAAATCGTACGACCTTCCATTTGAGATGTGATATCAAGCAATAAATCTAAATCACGTGATGTTCCTTCTCCCTTGACTACTTTCTCGAGAATTTTTTCAAGCCAACCTGTGCCTTCTCGACAGGGGGTACATTGACCACAAGACTCGTGATGATAGAATTTGCTAATTCTCCATAAGGTTTCCACGATGTCAGTGTCCTCATCCATGACAACCATGCCAGCGGTACCCATCATGGATCCTGCGCCACGAAGAGCATCTGCATCCATCGTTAGATTCTCCAGATCTTTGGCTGGTAGGATAGGGGTTGAGGATCCCCCAGGGATGATCGCTTTTAGTTTCTTCCCATCTTTTACTCCTTGTGCAACCTCTTCTATCAGCGTCATTACGGGCATCCCAGAGGGTAACTCATAGACTCCAGGACGATTAACATGACCCGAAATTCCATAAAGTATGGGTCCTGGATGGGTCTCTGCGCCTATCGATTTAAACCATGTTGCCCCATTACGAATGACACCGGGGACATTGGATAGTGTTTCAATGTTATTAATCGTAGTAGGACGCCCCCATAAACCACGTTGAGCAGGGAAGGGAGGCTTTACCCGGGGATACCCTCGTTTTCCTTCTAATGATTCTAACAAGGATGTTTCCTCACCACAGATATAAGCACCCGCACCACTGTGAAGGACAAGATCAACACTGAACGTACTACCCATGATATTTTTGCCGAGTAAACCAGCATCATAGGCATCTGAAACTGCCTTCTCCATTTTCTTTATCCAGGACCGGTATTCTCCACGGATATACACATATATCGTGGTAATGGACATTGCATATGCTGCAATGGTTGCCCCTTCAATGAAAAGGAATGGATTGTATTCAAATATTTTTCGGTCCTTGAACGTACCAGGCTCCGATTCATCCCCATTACAAGCCAAATACCTGGGGCCTCCATCGGCAGGGGGCATAAAAGACCACTTTAGTCCCGCATTAAATCCAGCACCTCCTCGTCCACGTATATTTGCATCCTTAACTTCTTGAACAACAGATGATGGATCGGGCCATTTTTTTGAATCGTGAAGGACGGAATGTAGCGCCTCATATCCACCGTGCTTACGATAGGTGTCTAATTGATGCATTCCTTCAATATTCGGAATGAGGGTCGGTTCGTATGATTTCCAATCACTCATTCGATCCTCCACGTTTTGTCGTGTGAGTCGAATCAACCAATGGCATTGCAATAGATTCAAAGTCAGGGGTCGATCCTGAGATAAGTTGATCTAGTACTTTGTCCACCTTTTCAGGGGTTAAATGGTTCACGTACACGTCATTGGTAATTTGCATCATGGGCGCATATCCACAAGCACCAAGACATTCCGCTTCCTGCAAAGTAAACTGACCATCGGCTGTTGTTTCGCCAACGTTTATACCCAATTTCTTTTCAAGATGACGTACAATATCCACCCCTCCTGATAACCCGCAGCTAAGACACGTGCATACATCTAAAACATGTTTACCCTTGGGTTCTTTAAAGTATTGTGTGTAAAACTCTGCCACACCATGAACATGAGATTCAGGAAGATCAAGCGTTTTTGCGACAAGAGCTTGGACATCTGGATTCACGTGTCCAAATGAGTCTTGAGCGATCCACAATACAGGCAGTGTTACCGCTTGAACCTCAGGGTATTTTGCTTTTAACGCTTCTATCTCCTTGAGTTGCTCTTTAGTAAAGGAGTAACTCGTTGGTGGGTTGGTAGCCGTGTTTTTAGAACCTTTTTTGGCCATAGTTATTTATCTGCTTCACCCATTACTGGGTCAATACTTCCGATGATAAGAACGGTATCCGAAATAGAGGCACCTTCTAGAGAATGTTCAAGCACTTGGAGGTTCCTAAATGACGGTGCATTCACCTTGAGTCTCCAAGGATGACCTGTTCCATCACTTTGGATAAAGTACCCTAATTCCCCTTTTGGTGCTTCTACTGCATGATATACTTCTGATCCCTCTGGTGGACAGATACCTGTGTCGGTCATCATAAAGTCATGGATCATACCTTCCATAGAGTAGTAGACTTCATCTTTTGATGGATAGGCTTGCTTTGCATCATTGGCTCGAATAGGTCCTTTTGGTAATCGATCAAGACACTGTCTCAGAATGCGAATGCTCTCGTGCATCTCTTCCATTCGGACATAGTATCTGGCAAGGTTGTCACCCTCGAGTCTTGTAGGGATTTCGAACTCCATTTCATCGTATTTCAAATACGGTTCAAAGCGTCTAATGTCATAGGCGAATCCTGACCCCCGTAAAATGGGTCCTGTAGCGCCCAAATCAATCGCTTTGTCGGTTGGTACGACGCCAACATCTACATTTCTATCTACGAAAATTCGATTACGATCAAGCATGCTATGGAATCCTTTAAGTTCCTTCGGAAAGGTCTGAACGAATTCCTTGATTAACGCCATTGCATCATCTGTAATGTCGTTGGCAACACCACCTATGCGAGCATGTGACACAGTGAAGCGATGCCCAGCGAGTTGATCCATGATGTCATAAATCTTCTCTCTTTCTCTGAATGTCCAAATAAAGAAAGACACAGCTCCTGAGTCCATGACCATTGTGCCTAACCAGAGCAAATGAGCAGAGATGCGTGCCAGCTCCGCTCCAATCATTCGTATATATTGAGCACGATCTGGTACATCTACTCCTGCAATTTTTTCAACAGCTAAACATAATGCAACATTATTGCTGTAGGGGGAAAGGTAGTCCATACGATCCGTGTAGGGCATGAACTCTTGGTACGTCTTATTTTCAGCAATTTTTTCCACACCTCGATGTAAATACCCTAAGTCGAGTTTCGCCTTTTCTATCGTTTCACCATTGAGCTGGAGTAACAGCCGTAGTACCCCATGTGTTGCTGGGTGTGAAGGACCCATATTTAGGACCATCCTTGAATTAAGAGGGTCTTGATTGTCCTCGAATTCGAGAGTTGTATGTTTGTCCTCTAATGATTTATAAAAGGACTCCTGATGTTTTTTAAAAAACGTAGGGGAGGAGGTTTTTTGCTCGACTTCCATCATGATGATGCCTCCTGATCTGGTGTAGATGTGGGTAAGTCGATGGAGCCAGGAATACCCAGCAATGGAAACTCTTTGCGAAGTGGGTAGTACTCAAAATCTTCTGGTAAATAGACACGGCGTAAATCTGGATGATCTGTAAAATGGACGCCATACATATCAAAAATCTCGCGTTCATGCCATGATGCATTTGTCCAAATCGAAGATGCTGAGGGTAACACAGGTGAATCTTCATCCGCTAGTGTTTTAACTACAAGCCTACGCGCTGACTTTAGATCAATGAGATTATAAATCACTTCAAAACGATCACCTTCAACAAATCGATCAGCACCAACAATGTCGACTAGGTAAACAAAGTGATGTTCTTCCTTTAATTTTGTCAGTGTGTCCAGAAGGGTTTCCCTAGGTACAACCAGAGTTAGATCTGAAGCAGATCGATATACGGTAATAGGATGCGATACACCATGCTCATGTTCCACAAAAGCCATGATGTCACTGTATGAATCGTTATGATTGCTCTGCGTACTCATTATGCATCCAATAAAACAGAATGCTCTGTTTTTACTTTCTCTTGAATCGTCATCAGGGCATTTAAAAGGGCATCTGGTCTTGGTGGACATCCCGAGATGTACGCGTCTACTGGAAGAAAATTATCGATCCCCTGCACAACACCATAGCATCGATGCATTCCACCGGTGGATGCACAGGCCCCCATTGCAATGCACCATTTTGGATCTGGCATCTGATCCCAAATACGTCGAACGGCATGTGACATTTTATACGAACACCAGCCAGCGACAATGAGTAGATCACTTTGTCTTGGTGAAAAACGCATCACCTCTGAACCAAAGCGAGAAGCATCATAACGAGGTCCTGCAAACGCCATCATTTCAATCGCACAACAAGCGAGCCCCATGGGCATTGGCCATGTTGAATTTGCTCGTGCCCATCCTACAAGATCATCCACACGTGTAGTGATAAATCCTTCGCCTAATGCACTCTCTAATCCCATAATGGTTTGACTTTTGTTTGACTTCCAAAATCTAATGTTCCCTTTTTAAGGGTGTAAAGAAGTCCTAGAAATAGTACTGTTATAAACACAATTACTGCAGCAAACGTTGCGAAACCGAGGTCTAAATATCGTACAACCCATGGGTATAAAAACATCACTTCGAGATCAAAAACGATAAACTCCATGGCAACGAGATAATAGGAGATAGAGTACCGCTCCTTAGCTTCGCCAATTGGATCCATGCCACTTTCATAGGGTGTCAGTTTTACCTTATTGGGTCTATAGGGTCCCATAACACGTGAAAGTGTCATGAAAATTAGCGCGATTGTGAGTGAAATCGCCGCAAGAAGGACAACAGGAAGGTATGTCTCGAGCATGAAAGAGGACTACGTTGCAGTCTGAATTATAGCCGTGTAAGGTAGGTTGCTTTGGCTCTAAAGTCAACGAAAACCCGCATAGTTTGACCTGTGAAAAGACAACATAAATCCTTGAAATTGTGTTTATTAAGCAGAGGTGAACTCACAGTCATTATCCAAATCGAATCTCATGAAATCATTTGCTGCAATTCTTCTTTTAGCGTTGAGTCTACAACATGTCAATGCACAGGTCCCAACGATCTCTGAAAAAGTATCTTCATATACTGTATCTGAAGGTTTTTTTGATACCTATTATGACAAAGAAGAGAGTAGGCTGTGGCTGAAAGTGGACGCACTAAATGAGCCCTTTCTTTATGCAAATTATTTAGCAGCTGGGGTTGGGTCCAATGATATTGGTCTTGATAGAAGCCAACAAGGAGGTGAACGTATTGTTTATTTCGAAAAACGTGGGGCAAAACTATTTTTTGTCCAACCAAATCTTCGGTACATCGCACGTTCACAAAATGACCTTGAAAGAAAGTCAGTACAAGAAGCCTTTGCCTCGTCAGTGTTATATGCTTTTCCAATTGTTGCAGCAGAAGACGGGTCGTATTTAATAGAATTGACTCCATTTCTACTTAGAGATGCGCATGGGGTGATTGAACGTCTGGCCTCTAGAGGAGAGGGTACCTACTCACTGGATAAAGATCGATCTTCACTCTATGAAGAGGGTACGTTTAATTTTCCCAAAAACTCTGAGTTTGAGACAATTTTGACATTTGCTGGAAGAAATCCAGGCTCTCAAGTTCGCTCGGTAGTCCCTTCTCCAACATCCATTACCGTGCGTCAACACCATTCATTTGTTGAGTTACCCGATGATGGGTACACACCTAGAGCATTCGATCCTCGAGCAGGATATTACCCCACTTCATTTATGGACTACGCATCACCGATCGATGAGCCAATGATGATTCAATTCATAAACCGACATCGTTTGGAAAAGAAAGACCCTAATGCGGCAATGAGTGAGCCAATTGAACCAATTGTGTATTACTTAGATAACGGGACGCCTGAACCCGTTCGTACAGCATTACTTGAGGGGGCTCGGTGGTGGAATCAAGCATTCGAGGCTGCAGGGTACATTGACGCATTTCAAGTCAAGGTCTTACCTGATGATGCTCATCCACTTGATATACGGTATAACGTAATTAATTGGGTGCATCGATCAACGCGAGGTTGGTCTTATGGTGGGTCAGTCGTCGATCCTCGAACCGGTGAAATTATCAAAGGAAATGTACTGCTTGGGTCTTTGCGTGTGAGGCAAGATTATATGATTGCGACGGGTCTTCTTTCTCCATTTGAAGAAGGGGCTGAACAAGACCCTCGAATGATGGAAATGGCCCTGAACAGAATTCGTCAGTTATCCGCCCATGAAATAGGCCATACCTTAGGGATCTACCACAATTTTGCATCGAGTGTAAATGATCGTGCCTCAGTAATGGACTACCCACATCCAAAGGTAGATATCGTTAATGGTGAATTAAGTCTAGAGGACGCCTATGATGATGGTATTGGTGAGTGGGACAAACGGACGATTATTTATGGCTACCAAGATTTTCCAGATGGCGTTGATGAGACATATGAGCTCTCAAAGATTTTAGAAGAAACCACGTCTCAAGGGTTACTGTACATCTCCGATAACGATGCAAGACCCACGGGTGGCGCGCATCCGTATGCTCATCTATGGGAATATGGTGAAGATCCCACGACTCAATTATCACATATTCTGGAGGTAAGGGACATTGCACTTAGCAATTTTGGGGAAACAGTGGTACCTCTAGGTACACCTATGACATATTTGGAAGACGTGCTTGTACCTATTTATCTATTTCATAGGTATCAACTTGAAGCTACTGTAAAGCTAGTAGGTGGCTATGAATATAGTTACAACCTGAGAGGTGATAATCAGTCATCTCCTCGTATACTGGACGATAAGATGCAGCGTGCTGGACTTCAAGAGATGATGAAGGCAATTGATCCAGTTCATTTGGCATTGCCAGAGTCCGTCTTGGATCTTATACCCCCAAGACCTGCTGGAATACCCTCTTCACGAGAACAATTTAGAGGAAACACAGGGCCATCACTAGATGCCCTAAGTATGGCTCAAACAGCCGCAGATGCTGCCATTGGATTACTCTTACACCCACAACGTGCTAATAGACTCGTAGAATTTAATGCACGGGAAAACACCCTAGGCCTTGACGAAGTTATTGAAAAGTTATTGGAGCATACCTGGGAGCAACCAACATATGCAGGATATCAAGGAGCCATTGCAGACGTTGTGAATTTTGTCGTAGTGACTCATTTGATAAGGCTACACGCCTCTTCTCAAGCAAACCCTCTGACAAAAGCAAAGGTCTATGTACAACTTGAAAATCTCATGGATACACTTGAAGAACGTGAGGATACAATGGCAAAGCAAGCCAGTGTAATGATCGATTCTTACCTGGATGATCCATCTGAATTTACAATTCCCTCATCGTTGCCAGCACCACCAGGATCCCCTATAGGTAGTGGTTTGATGATGTGTGGGTATTAAATTGGGCGTCTGAAGAGTCCAATTCATACGGAACCGGTTACCATCGACTCCGTAGTTCTAGTCGCCTTTCAGATTGTCTATTTGACTCTGGTTCTTGTGGCATGACAAAGCCAACGGGTGGTTCGAATGGTTCCGTACTCCAAGGTGCTTCAGGATCTTGTGTTACACCTTGAATGAACGTTCCAACAATAGGTAATGCAGCTCGTGCTCCTTGTCCAATGAATGTGTTTTCAGGGAATCTGATGCGACGATCTTCGCCACCAACCCATGCACCCATGACCAAGTGTGGAGTCATGCCGACAAACCAATTATCGGCAGAATTTTGTGTTGTTCCGGTTTTTCCAGCAATGTCTTGTCGAACATTGTAGACATTTTGTAGACGAACGCCAGTTCCGAAAAATCCGTCACCACCCCTGATTACACCTCGAAGCATGTCAATCATGATGTACGCTGTTTCTGGTGAGATTACCTCGTCTCGATACTCAGGGAAAAATTCCCGTAAAATATTCCCTTGTGCATCCTCAATTCTTGTGACTGCAACAGGCTCAATATGTACCCCTTTATTGGCAAATGTAGTGTACGCACTTACAACCTCTAATAGTGATGTCTCTGCTGTACCTAACGCAATAGAAGGGTATGCTGGGGTAGAGGTCATATCAATTCCCATAGCATCAGCCATTTCCTTGATTTTCTGGGCTGCAGGTTCCAAATCACGAAGTTGGTTGGTACCTGGTGCCCCTGCTATTTCAGGCAACAATCGTACTGTGACATTGTTCAAAGACCTTGCGAGACCTTTTCGCAGGGTAACCATTTCAGGACCTTCTTCAATGGATGGATCCCTTGGATCCCACAACTGTCCCGTTCGGTCAATGAAGCTTGTAGGGAATTTTGATAATCGATGATAAGGTTGATACCCTGCATCGATAGCTACAGTATAAACAAAGGGTTTAAATGTAGATCCCGTTTGACGTTTACTCTGATAGACATGGTCAAATTGTTTAGAGCCAAAATCACGTCCACCAACCCAAGCCATGATATTACCATTGGAGGGATCAATGGCAACAAAGCTTGCTTGTAATTGAGTACGATCGCGCTTCACTTGATCAATAAATGCTGAATCGGCCATCAGTGAATCAAAGACAACAGATTCTTGATCCGTGTTATATGTCTGAAAGCCATTTTTGTACTCATTGGTCTCCCTCAAAAAACTGGGCAGGAACTGCGGATATTCTTCCCACAATAGGTCCATGTATTCACCACCTGGTGACGTCCATTCATTTTCAAAGATTTTTTGAAGTGAATCAGCCTTTTGTGAGACAGCGATCTCTGCATGACGTTGCAAACGAGAATCAATCGTTGTGTAAATCGTTAAACCGTCACTGTATAGGTCCAACCCTTGCTCATCCAGCCATTGCTGAACCTGCATGCGGATATACTCCCCGAAATAGCGACTTTCTCGACCAGCCTTTGAAGGTGGTCTGTAGTCAAGTACGATGGGTTCAGATTTTAACTGGTCAGCTGTGAGTTCATCAATGAACCCATTGGTTTGCATCAATTGTAAAACAACGTTTCGACGCTGTTGGGAGCGCTCTGGGAATATTCGAGGGTTATAGGCATAGATTGCTTTTAGTTGTCCAATCAGTGTGGCTGCTTCTGTGACGGTGATGTCTCGTGCTGGCTTGTTAAAATGAATTCTTGAGGCTGCCTCAATTCCATACGCACTATTGGCAAACTCTACCGTATTTAGATACATCTCGATAATTTCTTCTTTCGTGTAATTCCTCTCGATCTGTATCGCAGTGATCATCTCCTTTAATTTTCTGATCACCGAAAATTCAGTCCCAATTTTCTTGTAGAGATTTCGAGCCAATTGCTGCGTAATGGTAGATGCTCCCTGAATCTTCCCTTGAGCCCAATAGTAGGGGAGACTCACAAGTCTTTGAATATCTATTCCCCAATGCGTGTAAAATCGCTTGTCCTCTGTCGCAACAAGTGCATCCAAAATATTAGGGGAGATCTCCTCAATCGGAACCCACGTTCGATTCTCTGTGAAATATCTATCTAATACAACACCATCCCGGCTCTTTACTTCAGAGGCAACGGCTGTCTTTGGATTTTCAAGTTCTTCAATAGAGGGTAGTTCTTGCCCCAACCAAAAAAACATGGCCAAGCCAAATAAAAGAATCATCGCAAGTCCAACCAGGATGGATGGCGCTCCAATCGTAGATTGATGTCTTGCAAGGCGTACCTCTTTTCGATACGCAGGGTCATTCAAAAATCGTTTTCTATCAATTGAGTCACTCATGATTGAATGGACCTATCTATGAATTTGTACATAAGAGTGTCTTGTCTACCCAAGATTCTTGACGCGGGTTCTGCATTGTAACGAGCGAAAGTGTCTCATTCTTGTACTGTAACGCCACATAATCCTTTTCAAAGAGACCTAGATTAACATACCACTTTTCACCCAGCTTACGTGTACGATGCTCATGATCATGTCCACATACGGCTACAACTGCATCCAACGTAGGCATCATGACTTCTGCCCAAGTGTCCAATCGCTCTGTAGAGGTTTTTGAACTACGTTTGTATGCTGAGAATCGAGCCATGAGTTTCCATCCGATTGTGGGGGGTAGCAACGTTTGGTACAGTGAAATGAACCAAGAACTTTGAAGTATATGATGAAGCAAAGGTTTTTTTAATCTCAAGGAAGAGTCGGTAAAACCATCGCCATGAAATACAAAAACAAGTCCAAATACTGTGTCGAGAGTTATGGATTCTCTTTCTATGTTCATCCCCTCCAAAACTGGTTTTTGAATCCAATAATCATGGTTGCCAGGGATTAACGTAATTATTAACCCCTTGTTTATCAGATCTTCCCAGTGTTTTAAAAAGCCATAGTGTGAAAGTGGACGCTCTGACGGGTAATCCATCCACCAGTCGAATAAATCCCCTGCAATCACAAGGTGCAGATTGTGTTTGGACGCATAGGTTGCGACCTCTACAAGTGTATTGCCAAGCGCTTTGTTAGGTTGATCGATGGCTCCAATATGGAGATCTGATAGGACGAGGAAACCATCTTGACTTGTTGATTCATTCAAAGAACTCATGGACGGTGTTCATGTCTTGCTAGAATGGAACATTTACACAGCTCTATAAATCACAAATTCTATGAGCTCTTCAAATTCTGTCATTGTTTGTGACGCTTGAGAATCCATTCTGCGGTCTGGGTGATTCTTTAGCAATGTAATGGCTTGATCTGCATGGTTTGCCATGGCTATCTCAGAGTCTTTAATGCCATTATGTTCTTCTACAAACCGAAGAATCCATTGAACGTCATTTTTCGACTTAGTTCTCCGCTTAAATCGTCTCATAGCTACTTTAGACTCATTACTTGATGCATTCGAAGTAGCTTTTAACAGCGGGAGAGTGACTTTTCTCTCCATAATGTCATGTTGCTTTGTTTTACCAATCCCGTTGTCTTGATAATCGAGTAAATCGTCTTTGATTTGGAATGCGAGCCCAATCTCAATCCCTGCACGATATATTTTTTCTAGAGCATCCTCCTGTGGGTTGCTCATGACGCTAACAGCACCTGATTTTATACAAGCCGCGATTAAACTGGCGGTTTTTTCTTCAATAATTTGATAATAACGCTCCTGCGTCATGGTCTGAAGTTTGGCCGTTTTGAGCTGTCGTAACTCTCCTTCACTCATTCTTTCAACAGCTTGTGATGTGATTTTGAGTAGTTCAACTTGGTCTTCTTTGAGAGCAACTTGGAGTCCCTTTGACAATAAATAATCACCTAGTAAAACCCCTACCTTGTTATTCCATATACGGTGAATGGTCGTGAAATTCCTACGCAAATCTGCCTCGTCAACGACGTCGTCATGAATGAGTGTTGCTGTGTGTAACAACTCAATCATCGTTGCAGCGATGTGGGTTGCATGAGTTGAGTCCCCAAAAAGACGTGCGGTCATAAATACAAGTGCCGGACGAATTTCTTTCCCTTTTTGTCGATGCATGTATTCAATGACACGGTTCAATAAGGGGACATCTGTGGCGATTGTGTTAGAAAAGACTTCCCGAAACGCAACTAAGTCCTTGTCAATAGGCTTAAGTCGCTTCTTTAAATCTGATTTTGAGAGGGGTCGAGATGTGGACAAACGAACGATACGTTAAGCGATGGATCGATAGGAGTTAAGAAATATCTAAACTGTTGCACTCATTCTTTTCAGGTGCTATGTTAGGAACTTATGATTTTATACAGACTAACTCTTCTGCTTTCATGAAAAAAATAGCAGTTCTCACAAGCGGGGGCGATGCTCCTGGAATGAACGCGGCTGTGCGTGCTGTCATACGTACAGCGACTGTTTTAGACGTTGAAGTTGTAGGTGTGTCCTATGGATATCAAGGACTCATCGAGGGAGATTTTGTTGATTTTACCTCTAGTTCAGCGTCAAATATCATCCAGCGTGGCGGAACCATCCTAAAATCGGCTCGCTCTGAAGAATTTCGAACCAAAGAGGGGCGTCAAAAAGCATTTGAACAAATACAGCAAAAAGGGGTTGATGGACTTATTACGATTGGGGGTGATGGAACCTTCACAGGTGCATCTATCTTTTCAACCGAATTTGGACTTCCCGTTGTTGGAGTGCCTGCGACGATTGATAATGATTTAGCAGGTACCGATGACACGATTGGATACGATTCTGCTCTGAACACAGCAATGCAAGCAATCGACAAAATTCGGGACACTGCAGATGCCCATGACCGTCTCTTTTTGGTCGAAGTAATGGGCCGTGATGCTGGTTTTATTGCATTGGAGACGGGTATCTCAATTGGGGCTGAGCTCATTTTGCTCCCAGAGTCACTATTGGATGTTGGCGAAATACGTTCTTCGTTGAAAGGGATTCTTCGTGAACAAAAAAGAAGTAGTCTCGTTATTGTGGCTGAGGGGGATGAAACAGGTGGAGCGCTGAAGCTTGCCGATAAGCTCAAAGACGATTTTAATCAGTATGAGATGCGAGTAACAATCTTAGGTCATATTCAACGTGGTGGCTCACCCACAGCTCGAGATAGGGTATTAGCGAGTCGCTTAGGTTCTGAGGCTGTAAAAGCCATCGTAGAAGGTCACTCCAGTGTGATGGTTGGAATCGTAAATAAGCGGACGCAGCTAACGCCATTAAAAAGTGCAGTCGCCAAGAAAAAAGACATTAACTACGAGTTACTTGAGCTATCAAAGATTTTGCGATGATAAACGTAGAGTTTCATGATTCACCTTCAGGGATTGATCAACAAGCCTATCAACATGTTAACCAGGAGGCGGAAGCGAGTCTTCGAAAACTATTCCAAAAAGAGGTAGAAGGACGTGAGTGGCTTGGATGGCTGGATGTATTGGTTGGAAACTCGTCAGATGTAGATCTCTCTGCTATAAAAGCCACAGCAAAACACCTGCAATCCAACTCAGATGTGGTCCTTTGTATAGGTATAGGTGGTAGTTATTTGGGCACAGCTGCAACACTTGCAGCATCCAGTTCATCCAAGGATAATCATCAATATCCAGAAATACGTTTTTTAGGTACCCATTTGGGGGGAAATGAGCTCAATGAGGTAATGGATGAGCTATCAAAACAAAATCCTGATGGTTCTAAAAAAAGGGTATCCATAATAGTGATCTCTAAGTCTGGATCAACGATGGAAACTGGAGTGGTGTTTCGAATTCTACGATCTTGGCTCAAACAACATCACCCTGATGGAATACAAGACCGGGTTGTTGCGATTACGTCAAAAGATTCTGGTTCCCTGCGTAAACTAGCTGATGAAGCAGGGTATCAATCATTTAATGTACCTGATTCAATGGGTGGACGATTTTCCGTGCTTTCACCCGTTGGGTTGGTCCCTTTGGCGGTTGCGGGAGTTGATATAGTATCACTACTTGAAGGAGCCCGAGAGCAGGCGAAGCACATTCAACAATCTCCAAAAAATGTACTTAAGCTAGCGTCACTTCGTAAAGTGCTGATGGACAAAGGCTTTTTAATTGAATGTCTTTCAACATTTGATCAAGAGTGTGATGGCTTGATTAATTGGGTTCAACAGTTGCAAGGTGAATCAGAAGGGAAAGAGGGTAAAGGGCTATTTCCTGCCAAGGCGTTCTACTCAAGAGATCTACATTCATTGGGGCAATGGGTGCAAGAGGGACCTAGAGTTCTGTTTGAAACCATGATTTCTGTAAAGACTCCGTCATCGGATCTTAGTATCCCAGAGGATGACCAAGAGGATGGTTTTGAGGACTTAGCAAACAAACCATTATCATGGATCAATCAGAGTGCAAGGAATGGCACGATCAAGGCTCATACAGAGGATGGAGTACCTGTACTTGAGATTATCATTCAAGATACTAGTGAAAAGTCTCTAGGTGCGTTTTTTGCATTTTACATGCTCGTTGTAGGAGTAATGGGGGAGTTGATGGAAATCAATACATACAACCAACCTGGCGTTGAGGCATATAAAAAAGAAATGCTTACTATCTTACGTGGGTAATCTAAACTGATCAGATTGTACTGTTGGCAAAAAAACAATCATTTATCGCCATTGCAGGGAATATCGGAGCTGGTAAAACCACTCTGACAGAGTTTCTGGCTAACCATTATAAGTGGCAAGCATTCTTTGAGAACGTAGATGGAAATCCATATTTGTCAGATTTTTATGAAGACATGAGAAGGTGGTCCTTTAATCTTCAAATATATTTCTTATCCAAACGGTTTGATCATCATCAAGAGATGTTAGCGAAAAACACTGGGATCATTCAAGATCGCACGATTTATGAGGACGTGGAAATTTTCGCCAAGAATCTTAACGATATGGGATTAATGTCTGACAGAGATTTCCAGAATTATTCCAATCTATTTCATTCCATGGAGTCATTTATTACTCCCCCCACGCTTTTGATTTATCTAAGAGCACAGGTGCCAACATTGGTAAAACAAATTCAGAAGAGGGGTAGGGACTATGAGAACACCATTCGAATTGATTACCTAGAGCGCCTGAATGAATACTATGAAGATTGGATTCAGCGATATCCCCATCAAAAACTAATTATCGATACCGATGATTTAGACTTTGTAGGCAATGACGAAGATCTAGGCATGGTTGTCTCGTTAATTGACAAGCGACTCCACGGCTTGTTTGAAGATTGATTGTTCTAGCCAAAGTGTTTTCGTAACTTTATAGGCTATGGCTGGAAACGGCAAGCTCTCTTTCATGATTCAAGATCTACCCGATGGAAAATCCACTAATGAGGTTTTCTTGACGGAGAATGAATTGAATCTTGGCGAATCGTCTCTTTTTGAGGCTAAAATTGAGTTTGAATTTCATAAAACCCAATGGTTTGTGGATGTGTCTTTTTCGGTCAATGCAGTGGTGAAGAGCCAATGTCAACGTTCTTTGAAATGGTTTAATACATCTGTTGAGTCAACATATCATGTTACATATTCATCTGAGTATGTGGATGACGACATTGATTTTTCAGGGGGTAAAAAGCCTTTTCCAACCCCTGATGAACCAGTTCATCTTGATGACGAGGTGAGGGATTCTATTATGTTAGAGCTTCCTATACGCCCGCTCCATCCTGATTACATTGATGAAAACGGTCAGATTACACCATTTAAAACACAGACGTTTGGTGAATCAGGTGAAGAAGCACCTGAAGATCCTCGCTGGCAGGCATTAAAAAAACTTAAGTGACATAACTATGGCACATCCAAAACGAAAGACATCCAAGGCAAGAAGAAACCTTCGCAGATCTCATCATGGGATTGAGGAGATTACATTAGCGACCTGCTCAAACTGTGGGAGTAAACATCGTTACCACCATGTTTGTATGTCTTGTGGTATGTACAGAGGGCGTAAAGTCCTCAATGTTGGCGCGACACAAGCCTAGGATATTCTCATGGCTTCATCTCTTCATGTTGCCGTAGACGTTGTTGGTGGGGATCATTATCCAACAAATCCTATTGCAGGTGCCAAGCTTGCGCTAGAATCCCATTCCAATTTAGTATTACACCTACTAGGGCCAGAAGATCTTGTATCGCGTGAAGTTGATGCGCATGGGCTAGATCGCTCAAGAGTTGTAGTACACCATGCTCCAGACATTGTAGGAATGGATGAAGCACCTTCTGCAGCCCTTAAATCAAAGCCAAACTCTTCTATTGCTTTAGGAAATGGCCTTGTTAAACAAGGTCACGCCCAGGCGTTTGTGAGTGCTGGAAACACAGGCGCGTTACTTGCAGCATCCATGTTTATACTCGGAAAACTTGATGGCGTTTCAAGACCAACCATTGGTACTGTATACCCAACACTGAAGGGATTTCGCTTACTTCTTGATGCAGGAGCAAACCTTGAATTACGTGCAGAACACTATATGCAGTTTGCCAAAATGGGACGTATCTATGCAGAGCATTTGATGGGGGTAGATTCTCCAAAAGTGGGCTTGCTGAATGTGGGTGAAGAAGCGGAAAAAGGTACAGAAACAATCCTAGAGACCTACAACCATCTAAAAGAGTTACCTGAGTTTGTAGGTAATATCGAGGGCAGAGACATCTTAACTGGTAAAGCAGATGTATTTCTTTGCAATGGGTTTATTGGAAACCTATTGTTAAAATTTGGTGAATCGATCCCAGAGGTATTGACTCAATTACTTAGCAATTCCATGAAGGAAAAAGCTCTTGATCCTGCCCAACAAGCACTCGTAGTTGATGTATTTAAGGAAACTATGCAACCATTCAATTATGAAAATGTTGGTGGGATGCCATTTCTTGGAGTGAATGGAATTAGCATGGTTGGCCATGGAGGTAGTTCACCAAAAGCAATTTACAATATGATCAGCAATGCAATGCATTGCGTAGAAGTAGAGCTGAATCAACGCATTCTTTCCTCACTTAACTAACCAATATGGCTCGTCCTACACTACGTAAAGCCACAATAACTGGCATAGGGCACTACGTACCCGAACACATACTTACCAATGCAGATCTTGAAAAGCTTGTCGAGACCAATGATGAGTGGATCAGAACCAGGACAGGTATTAGCGAACGACGAATAGAAAAAGATGTCGACAAAGCAGCTGCTCATATGGGAACAAAAGCAGCTGAGGAGGCACTAGAAAGTGCAGGCATCAAGGCAAGTGATGTAGATGCCATCATGGTGGCTACAGTGACGCCTGATTACATGTTTCCTGCCACATCTGCACTCATACAAAAGTCACTTGGCGCTGAACGAGCCTTTGGATTTGATGTATCTGCTGCTTGCTCAGGTTTTTTATACACACTATCCACAGCATCAATGATGATCGAATCGGGTCGAGTAGATACAATACTGGTCATAGGTTCTGATAAAATGAGTGCTATTGTGGATTACACCGACCGTAATACCTGTATACTTTTTGGTGATGGGGCAGGCGCAGTGGTCATGCAGGCAACTGAGGAGGATCATGGGTTCCGTGATTTTATTCATTATACAGATGGCGATGACGATCTTTATCTTGTCCAACAGGCAGGAGGGAGTCGAGAACCGGCATCTGTGGAAAGCGTTGAGCAAAGAAAACATTTTATTCGGCAGGATGGTAGAGCCATTTTCAAACGCGCAACAGAAGGGATGGCTGGAGTTGCAGAAGAGATCATGAATAAAAATCATCTCAAAGCCGAGGATATTGCATGGCTTGTACCTCATCAAGCTAATTCTAGAATTATTGAGGCTACAGCGAATCGTATGGGTGTCTCAATGGATCAGGTCATGATGAATATTGATAAATATGGCAATACAACGGCAGCAACAATCCCTTTGTGTCTCTACGATTGGAAGGATCAACTCCAAAAAGGAGACGAGTTGATCCTTACTGCTTTTGGAGGTGGACTTACCTGGGGTGCAACATGGTTGACATGGGGAGGCGCCAAGTGATGAAGGCGGTCCTTTTTCCTGGACAGGGCTCTCAAAAGGTTGGCATGGGACAGGAACTCCTTGATGCCAATGAAATTGGGGCTGAAGTGCTCAACCGTGCAAATGAGGTATTCGACGGACAGTTGTTACCAATAATGCTCGACGGACCAATGGAGGTTCTTACAGAGACTAGATGGACGCAACCTGCAATATTTGCTCACTCCATGGCCTTATGGTTCACCCATAAATCAGCAGCTGACTCTTTTGATATGACTGCAGGTCATAGTCTAGGTGAGTATGGATCGCTTGTTGCAGCAGAGGTACTATCGTTCGAACATGCTTTGTCACTAGTTAAAATACGAGGTGAACTCATGCATCGTGCTGGTGAGACTCAGCCCGGAACAATGGCAGCTATACTCGGATTGGACGATAGAGTGGTAGAAAAAGTATGTGAGCGAATATCACAAGACGAACACGAGGTTGTACCAGCAAATTTTAATTCATCAGGACAGATTGTGATCTCTGGTCATGTCAAAGCTGTACATGAAGCCATGGAATCACTGCAAAATGAGGGTGCCAAACTGGTTAAAGAACTCACAGTAGGGGGTGCTTTTCACTCTCCTCTGATGAAGTCTGCGGAATCTGAATTGGCCTCAGCAATGGAAGAAATCCCATTTGCACCAGCGACTATGGATGTCTACAGTAATGTAACAGCATCAGCTAGTCGTGATCCTGACGTTCTTCGCACAAACCTATTATCTCAACTTACAGGAGCCGTTCGTTGGACTCAAACAATGGAGGCAATCACACAAAATGGTCAGGTGTCTATTGTAGAATGTGGACCTGGTGTTGTCTTGCAAAAAATGTGGAAAAGAGCCTATCCAGAAACTATTATTGAATCATTATGAACAAACCGTTAGATGACTTTGTGTGTGTAGTTACGGGAGGAAGTCGTGGGATTGGTAAAGCCATTGCGATTCATCTGGCAAAGCAAGGTGCTGATGTTGCTATTACCTATGCCTCATCAAAAGGTCCCGCTGAAGACGTTGTTACTGAAATTGAGTCACTGGGTTGTAAATCGATGGCTATTCAATCGGATGCGTCAAAATTGGAAGAAGCTGAGAGCATGGTTTCGACAGTTGTGGACGCCTGGGGGAAAATTGATGTGCTCGTAAATAATGCTGGTATTACACGAGATCAACTCATACTAAGAATGAGTGAACAAGATTGGGATCAAGTACTTACAACGAATCTCAAGAGTGTTTTTAATGGAAGTAAGGCTGTAGCAAAAACCATGATGAGGCAACGTAGTGGATCTGTTATAAATGTTGGCTCCATTATTGGGCTTATGGGAAATGCGGGTCAAAGTAATTATGCAGCTTCAAAAGCTGGTATGATCGGCTTCACCAAAAGCTTTGCCAAAGAATTTGCCAGTCGAGGTATCCGTGCAAATGTTATTGCCCCTGGGTACATCACCACTGATATGACAGAATCATTGGATCAAAAGACACTTGATGCGATTAAAGCTTCTATCCCAATGGGCGAACCAGGTTCAGCGGATGATGTCGCCAACCTAGTGTCATTTCTAGCCTCTAATCAAAGTTCCTATATCACAGGTGAGGTGATCCGTGTGGATGGTGGAATGGCGATGTAAATGAACGCTAGATCCACAAACCAAGATTATTTTATCATAAAGAAACCTTTTATCTTTTCACTTTCACCAAAAAATTAAACCACTCTCTCATGTCTGACGTACAATCAAAAGTAACTAGCATCATTGTTGACAAATTAGGTGTAGACGAATCAGAAGTAACAGCAGAAGCAAATTTCACCAATGATCTTGGAGCTGATTCTCTTGATACAGTAGAGTTAATCATGGAATTTGAGAAAGAATTTGATATCAGCATTCCAGACGAAGATTCTGAAAAAATTGCTACGGTTGGTGATGTGATTACCTACCTGCAGGAAAAAACAGCCTAAACGCTGAATACTTATCATAAATCATAGGAAAGGATGACCCATCGGCGTGTAGTCATTACAGGCCTTGGTGCCTTAACTCCTGTTGGAAATAATGCTGCGGAGTTCTGGAACGGCCTTGTAGAAGGGAAAAGTGGTGTTAGAACGAATGATCGGTTTGACACCTCTGAATTCCCAACAAAAATCGCAGGTCTCATAGACGGCTATTCTCCCGAAGACCACTTTGATCGAAAAGAGGCTAGACGACTTGATCCAACCACACAATATGCAGTTGTAGCCTCTGATCAGGCGATAGAAGATGCATCTCTAGATCTTGACTCCATCGATAAGGATCGGGTGGCTGTTATGATTGGTACCGGCATAGGTGGGATGAAAACCTATTACGAGAATTGTATTGAGCTCCATGAACGGGGTCCTCGTGGAATCTCACCGTTTTTTGTTCCTATGATGATCCCAGATATTGCAGCTGGGCAAGTATCCATTAAATATGGATTTAGAGGCCCCAATTTTTGTGCTGTATCGGCATGTGCAACAGGGTCACATAATGTTGGATTAGCGTACGATTCTGTACGATTAGGAACCTCAGATATTGCGGTGGCTGGCGGAGCGGATGCATCAGTAGTCCCTATTGGAATTGGTGGATTCAACGCCATGAAGGCATTGTCCACTCGAAATGACTCTCCAGAAACCGCCTCTAGACCCTTTGATGCAACAAGAGACGGCTTTGTTCTCGGTGAAGGTGCCGGTATTCTTGTCCTAGAATCATTGGATCATGCGGTCGCTCGTGGTGCTCGTATTTATGCTGAATTGGTCGGGTATGGTTTTTCAGGCGATGCTTACCACGTTTCTGCTCCAGACCCAGATGGGAATGGGGTCAAACTCGCGATGACCAATGCTTGTTCTATGGCAGGGATCTCAACGACAGATATAGATCACATTAATATGCACGGTACATCAACCAAACTGGGTGATGCAGCCGAAACAAAGTCAATTAAATCAGTATTTGGTGACCATGCATATGATATTCAATGTAACTCCACCAAATCCATGACAGGGCATACGTTAGGAGCTGCTGGAGCCATTGAATCCATTGCTGCGTTACTCACAACCTACCATGATGTAATTCCACCCACAATCAATTTCAGTGAAGCTGATCCAGAGTGTGATTTAAATTACACATTCAATGAGTCGGTTGTTAAAGAGGTACATTATGCGATGAACAATGCATTTGGTTTTGGCGGACACAACACTGCACTCATCTTTAAAAAATACCAGTCCTGACAATGGGACTCTGGTCTCGATTATTTAAGAAGGACCGACCGTCAACTAGTACCTCGCGACCTCGCTCTACGTACGAACAAGAGAACAACAAGAGTGAGACATCAAATCCTGCATGGAGTTCATTAGAAGAGCGACTCCAAATCGCTTTGGTGCCTGTTTCTCGATTTGAGAAAGTATTAAGACACAGATCAACAAAAGAATCCTCCTCCATAGAATCATATGAAACCTATGAGCGCTATGAGTATCTCGGGGATGCTGTATTGGATCTTGCTGTAGCAGAGATTCTATTTGAGCGATATCCTCATGAAAATGAGGGCTTTTTGACAAAATTTCGATCTAAACTGGTTAAAAAGGAGACACTCGCAACACTTGCTAAGGCAATTCAGCTTACAGATGTGATTCAATTTGGTGATAGAACAACAGACCCAACGGTCCGTGAATCTAAAAGCGTTCTTGCAGATTTATTTGAATCGCTTCTTGGAGGACTCTTTTTGACATATGGATACGATCGAGTCAAAATTCTTGTGGAGACTCTACTGGACGAAGAGATTCATTTTGATGAAGTCTCTACCAAGATTGATAACTACAAATCGATGCTACTTGAACTCTGCCAAGCAAAGAAATGGGAGCAGCCAGTGTATGAACTAGTAAGTGAACAGGGTCCAGGGCACAAAAAAGTGTTTACAGTGTCTGTATCTGTAAATCAAGAACGTTTGGGTGAGGGAAAAGGGAGTCGTCTTAAACAGGCTGAACAACATGCGGCAAAGGTTGCTCTTCAACATCTAAATCAATCTGTGTGATTTAGTATCTTGCAACAAATATTTGTTGTAAGACTTCCATGATAGCCCACCTTCTAAAACCTGAATTCGAGGAACTCATTGACCAAAAGGATTGGGTATCACTCAAAGAGGCTCTCTCTGACGTGCCCTCGGTCGATTTAGCTGAGTTATTAGAAGATACAGACCCTTCTACGGCTGTTGTTGTGTTTCGTTTATTAAAGAAAACACAAGCCTCAGAAGTATTCGCATATCTCCCTAGCACATATGGGCAAGAATTACTCGAGGTATTCTCGAAGCGTCAGATGGCAGATGTAATGAGCAATTTAGAGCCCGATGACCGAGTCGCTTTACTGGAAGAACTTCCAGGTGATTTGACTCAACGGGTACTCAATAGTATGTCCTCAGAAGATCAGGTGGAAGTCAAGAAGTTGTTAGGGTATCCAGAGGAGAGTGTAGGTCGCTTGATGACAACAAATTATGTGCGAATAAAGAAAGACTGGACCGTAGAACGAAGCCTCGAGCATATCCGCCAATATGGTCATTCAGCCGAAACCGTCAACGTTATTTATGTGGTTGATGAGCAGGAGCGTTTAATCGACGACTTAAGAATCAATCAATTTATTCTTTCTAAACCTAGTCAGGTGATTGAGGAATTAATGGATGATCAGTTTACCGCATTAAGTGCATTTGAAGATCAGGAAGAAGCAGTTCGAATGTTTAGTAAATATGACAGAATTGCTCTACCGGTAGTAGACTCTGATGGGATCCTTGTAGGAATTGTGACGGTTGATGACATTATTGACGTTGCTGAAGAAGAAACTACTGAGGATATGCAACTGATGGCTGGGATGAATGCGCTTGAACGAGTCTATTCTGAAACATCCGTCTTCATGATGGTCCGAAAACGTATCGGATGGTTGCTGATTCTTTTCCTGGGTCAAATGTTTACGGTTACTGCTATGGCAGCGTATAACTCAGTATTGGCAGCGGCTGCGATGCTTGCTTTTTTTATCCCGATGATCATATCGAGTGGAGGAAATTCTGGGTCTCAAGCTGCTACATTGATCATTCGTGCTTTGTCAACCGATGACATTACACTGATCGATTGGAGACGAGTATTCACACGCGAATTGCTCTCAGGGGCAATTCTGGGCCTCTTAGTAGGGCTCATGGGCTTTGGAATCACCTATGCATGGATTGAATTACAGCCTCAGGATATTGGCTTATCATTTATGCAAGCTTTAACGGTTGGTTGCAGTCTATTTGGTGTGATTCTCTTTGGGAACCTTTCGGGGTCTATGCTCCCTTTTATAATGTCGAAGATAGGCTTGGACCCAGCCGTTACGTCCGCACCCTTTGTCGCTACGTTGGTTGATGTGACGGGAATCATCATCTATTTTTCAATTGCAATGTTCCTCTTACGAGGATTAATCTCTTAAACAGGCAAAATATCTACTATGCAAGTTTACCACGATCTTGTTCAACGTGTCTTAGACCATGGGGTGCTAAAGGAAAATAGAACAGGAACTGACACCATCTCCAATTTTGCAGAATTTTATCGTGTAGATCTGTCCGAAGGCTTTCCACTACTAACAACCAAAAAAGTATTCTTTCGATCCGTTATTTATGAGCTTTTGTGGTATTTAAGAGGTGAAGATCATGTGCGTTGGCTACGCGACGAACAAGATGTACACATTTGGGATGCTTGGGCGAACGAACAGGGATATGTCGGGCCTATTTACCCAGTTTTATGGCGTAGATACCCTAGTTTATCGGTCAAGGGCTCAGACAGCTCATATATTCCACAAGGAGATTCTCGCGATGATGTGTCCTGGCAATACAGCGAAGTAGATCAGGTAAAGAGAGTTATAGAGCAGATTAAAACAAACCCGAATAGTCGTCGACACGTTGTAAATACATGGCATCCTGGATTAATGCATGAAATGGCTCTACCACCTTGCCATATTATGTACATTTTCAATGTATCAGGGGGAAAACTACATTGCCATTTAACTCAACGTTCTGGTGATATCGCACTTGGAATCCCATTCAATTTGGCGTGCTATGCTGCATTAACCATGGCTATTGCACAAGAAACGGGCCTAGAACCAGGCACATTTGCACATACCATTGTGGATGCTCATATCTATGTAAATCATATTGATGGCTTACGTGAGCAACTCACTAGAACACCCAAAGCACTACCCACATTACATATTGCGAATAAGCCGATTGATGAGCTTCAATTTGATGATTTTACATTAGAAGGTTATGATCCAGACCCGTTGATTCGGTTTGAGGTCGCAGTATGAGGGTCTGCTTGATTGTGGCGCATGATCCTAATCTTGTGATAGGATTGGACGGGCGTTTGCCATGGCATATTAAAGAAGACCTCGCATTCTTTAAACAAACAACAATGGGTGCGCCCATTATCATGGGAAGGCACGTGTTCTCAGATATTGGTGGAAAACCTCTCCCTGGACGAATCAACATTGTCGTTAGTTCAACACTAACACAGAGTGACACTCAAACCGAAGTATATGCATCACTTGATGCAGCGATAGAATCAGGAAAACAGCATGCTGAAGCAGCTTCTACAGATCTTTTTTTAATAGGGGGTAGAAGAATCTATGAGGAAGGGCTTAAAATCGCTGATCGATTGTATGTCACAGAAGTCAATCAAGAATACACAGGTGATATCACATTTCCTGAGTATCGTAATGAGATTGGCACCACGTGGATGAGTACATCGGTTACCCCTGGCGAAGAAGTGACCTTCAAGGTCTACGATAGAAACTCTTCTATATGACTCTATAGAAATTTTTCTATAAGAATCTCTTTAGGATGAACGATGTATGGACGTCGGATTGGCTGTGAAAGAGCAGCGATATGTTGTGCGTCGGACGCTTTTGAGAACTCTTCAATCTCTCCATTCTCTTGAAGCACCATAATATCTTGACCACGATGATGATAGGCCTCAGTTGTTGACAGATCTTTGTACAGTACATAGGATGTGGCATCATCAGAAGAATCATCCTTCTGAATGCCCCATTGGTCTAGTACATCCAATACAGGAGATTGTAAGGAGTCAAGTAATGAGTCGCTTGCTGGCTCATCTAAAAAGGTAGTTCGAAGTAATTGACGGTCTAAGAATCGACTACTAAGGATTCGAAGTAATGTATCTTCGCTTTGTTGCCAAGATTTTAGACATGCATATAAATCATGATCGTCCATCGACGTGTACTGCATCATCATTTCGTCATGGATTCCAGTCTGTGCAACACTATTGTGACTTAGAAAGTAGGAGAGACCAGGGGAGGGCACGACAGGTGGTTTGCCCATTTCATATAGCTCCTTGACACGTCTCAGGATTCCTCGAATATGTGCATCTCCAGCAAGTACCGTTTTATGTAAATAGACCTGTAAATACATAAAACGTCGAGAAAGAATGAAATTCTCTACACTGTAAATCCCTTTTTTTTCCAGCACAAGCTGACCATCATGCACACGTAGCGTCTCAATGATGCGAGGCACACCAATAGCACCCTCAGAGACTCCTGTAAAGAATGAATCGCGACGCAAATAATCGAGTCTATCCATATCAAGTTGAGAGGAGATCAACTGATGAAGAAACGTTTTTGGGTAGGTGTCTTCGAATATTGAGATCGCCATTGACAATCGACCATTAAAATGATCATTTAGAGCACTCATGATCTTTGTACTCATCATTTCGTGATCAAAATGGTCGATTAGCGAGTGTTCCAATGTGTGTGATAGTGGTCCATGGCCTACATCGTGAAGTAAAATGGCAATAAGGGTGCTTTCAACCTCCTCATCCGTAATCTCTGTCCCTTTATGACGGATATTCTGAAGCACTCTCTGGCATAGTTCCATAGCACCTAGTGCATGAGAAAAACGACTATGCTCAGCAGTCGGGTAGACTAAATACCCAAGTCCTAGTTGGCGTATTCTTCGTAGACGCTGTACGTAGGGATGGTCAATTAGGTCTACAAGTATTCCTTTCGGAATGTGGATAAACCCATGAACTGGATCATTAAAGAGTTTATACTGTCCCACTGCTGTCTTCATACCCATGTGGATTTTTGGATTGCCAATTCCATGCATCTCGACACATCTCCTCAAGTCCAAATTCAGCACTCCAACCTAAAACCTCAGAGGCTTTGGATGTATCTGCGAAAGCTTCTGCTATATCGCCAGCCCTAGCATCTACAATTTCATAAGGAATGGTTTTACCCGTAGCTCGTTCAAAGGCTTTAACAACATCCAGGACACTCGACCCACGGCCTGTTCCCAAATTGAATGTATGCACCCCCTGAACGGTTTTTTGATATGATAGTGCTGCGATATGACCTTTTGCGAGATCTACAACATGGATATAATCTCGTACACCGGTACCATCGTGAGTAGGGTAGGTATCGCCAAAAACACGAAGAAAGGGACGTGTACCAACGGCAACCTGAGTGATGTACGGCATTAGATTATTCGGAATTCCTGAAGGATCCTCTCCAATGCGTCCTGAGGGATGAGCTCCCACTGGATTGAAATAGCGCAAATTGCTCACTGACCAATTGGGACGACTCTGGGCAACATCTCGAAGGATGATTTCACTCATCAATTTGGTTTGACCATATGGATTTACAGCACTTACAGACGCTGACTCTGGTATGGGAACATCATCAGCATCACCATACACAGTACATGAAGAACTAAACACAAACTGAGTAACACCGTACGTGTCCATACAATCTAACAGTGAAAATAGGCCTCCGATATTATTCCGGTAATAAGCCAAAGGTTTCTCAACAGATTCTCCAACTGCTTTAAATGCTGCAAAGTGGATGATTCCATCAATGGAATGAGACGAGAATATGGATGCAAGACCTTTTGAATCCGCAATGTCTATTTCATAAAAAGGAATCTTAGCTCCTGTAAGTTCTTCAACACGAATTAAGGATTCCTTAGAACTGTTGCTTAAATCGTCTACAACAACAGGGGAGTAGCCTTGTTGAATCAACTCTAAGACCGTATGACTACCAATGTACCCTGCACCTCCAGTTACTAATATTTGTGACTCTTTAGTCATTTACAGGCTCCGTGACTCCATGAGGTTTTGACTTACCATTCTCATCAACATGTACAAACACTATCTCATCAATCTTAATGATGGTTTGCTTGGTGAATTTATGACGGACCTCACAACGAACTTTAATTGAACTTCGACCAAATCCTATGGTCTCCATGCCAATTTCAATGATATCGCCTACCTTCGCTGAACTAACAAAGTTGATTTCTGACATGTATTTGGTCACAATGCTCTTCTTATTGAGTTGACAAATGCAATAAATTGCTGCTTCTTCATCAATCCATGCCAATACAGAACCACCAAAGAGAGTGCCGTGCGCATTTAAATCTTGCGGTTTAATCAATTTGCGACTAAAAAATCGAAGTCCGGGATAAATCTCTGCCATAGGTATCTTTAAGGTGTGGTTAAATGCTAGATAAACGTTGAGTTGGGGTTACACTCGGATCGTATAGTGTCCCATCTTTTAATTCAAGTCGTTTTCCAGGGTATCGTTTGACCAATGAATGATCGTGTGTGACCATCAGAATGGTTACGTTTTGTTCCTTATTGATTTGATGTAGTAATTCCATAATCACTGTTGAGGCTCCTGGGTCCAGATTACCAGTTGGTTCATCTGCTAACAAAACATCGGGATCATTTGCTAATGCTCGTGCAATAGCAATTCGTTGCTGCTCTCCTCCGGATAAAACTCGAACATCTTCCTTCTTTTTATGTCCTAGACCCACAAGATCGAGCAGATGCTTAACTCGTTGATCAATAGTCGATGAGGGTGTGCCGGTAACACGTAATGCAAATGCGATGTTTTCGAAGACGTTTCTGTCATGAAGCAATTGAAAATCTTGGAACACAACACCAAGTTGACGTCTAATGAATGGTATTTTTCGGTCTGCTAGATTCTGTATTGACTCACCATGGAGTTTGACGTCACCTTTTGTAGGCTTAGTCTCGCGGTAAAACAATTTCAATATCGAACTCTTTCCTGATCCAGTAGGGCCCAATAAATAACAAAAATCCCCTTCTTGAAGACTCATAGAGCATTCTGCTAATACTGGTTTTCCTTGATACGATAAAGAAACGTGATCTAACTCTAGCACTGAATTCATGAGTCAAAAGTACTCAATCTGTGAACCAGATACACTCTACACTTCTGTCTTTTGTTTGTCATGCTGATTGACTATCCATGACCAACAGTATTCAAAAGAAGATGTCATGGACGTTGGATTCGCTTTATTATGACCAGCGATGTTATCTGCTGTTCCATGATCAGGGCTCACACGTAGTATGGGCAATCCAAGGGTTTTATTTAATCCACCCTTTGTTTTTGAAAGCATTTTGAAGGGAATGAGTCCTTGGTCATGATACATCGCCCATACCAGATCTACATCTTGCAACTCATGATGCGCAAAAAAACCATCAGCAGAGTAAGGTCCTGTAATTTGAATGGAGTGGCTTTGTTTGTTTGCTTTTTCAATCCAAGGGGTCATGATTTCTTTCTCAAAATTGGAAATATGACCACCATCCCCAGCGTGCGGATTCAACCCCAACATAGCAACTTTGAATGGGGAGTCACTTTGATGTGAGTCTTTCACTTCCTGGTCTAATAAACGGAGGGTTACATCAAATCCACTAGGTGAACAGTGCTGATGTACTTCTTCAAGTGGTATATGGATGGTTTCCAGTAGAACACGCAGTTCATCGCTGTGCATGACCATTCGAACATCTGAAACGCCAAAACGTTTTGCCAAATATTCTGTATGTCCTCCATAGTCAAACCCTATGGAACCCATCCTGTGTTTAGAAATTGGAGCTGTGATTAGGCACCCATTAGGAACGTCTATCAAATCATCTACCGCTTTTTTTAGAGATGCTTTGGCGGCTAGACCCGCTAATCGAAATGGATTAGGTGCCTTTGCTGCCTGGGGTACTTCTAAAAAATAGAGGGTATATGGAGTATGTTTAGGGGCAATATCATCGATGGAGTGGATCGTTTGAATATTGTACTTCTCAAAAAGATGATTGGCTAATTCTTTAACGGACGGGTAGTGCTCAAAATGAGTTGGTAAACCATATAAAACGATAGGAATTGAGGTAGGGGGTATTGGTTTTTCTTGTTGAAGAAATGTGTCAAGTGCTTTGAGTGTCACCTCGGGTCCAACACCGAGTGGATCTCCAAGAGTCACAGCGATCCAAGGGGAAGGATTCATCATACGCAGCCCTACAGTGATGCTGGTGAGATTAACACAAAGTCTCCGAATCCAGATGATGCTTCAAATAGAAACTCAATTTGACCATATCGCCATACCTCTTGAGTCTTACCTCCAGGAGGAAACTCTCTCGATTTTGAGTCAGGTTCACCATAACGGATAAATACCTTTGCTTGATCAGAGTCGAGTAGGCTCAGGGATGGACTACTAAATTCCTCAGCTGCTTGATCCACTCTTTTGTAAAATTCGACCATTAACTCATTGAAATGTGTCTCTGGCGTCGGGTCCATTGGTGACCAGAAGTCAAAGAAGGATTCTTTTTTTTCGAGATTAGACCCTTTCATCATTTGATCTACAACCCGTTCTTCTTCAATAAATCCAATGGCTTGGATAGCAATCTCTAAATTTCGAAGACTCCGTGGCATGTCTTGCCAAATACTTTGCCACACGAATCGTTCTTGTCCTACAACAAGTGATATCGGTTCATTGGGTAATTTTTTTCCATCCATAACATCGGACTCAAACTCACTCTGCTTGGACACACAGATACGTCCTTGAAGAAACGAAGATTCATCTAAAATAGAAGGTGAATGAGCGGTTAACTCCATTGCAGGAAGAATGGCACCATCTGAGCTTTGATCCGCTTTCGATCCGTTAGACGCGCTAAAGAACTGAACTTGCTGGATTCGATTTTGGGGCAACAGGTTCTCAGCTTGTGTAGTTAGCCACAATATTCGAGCATTCGTGTTGTATGACAAAGATGGACGAATGGATTGAGCACAGTAAAAGTCTCCACGATCTACAACTGGATATAGCACCGACCTCTGACGTGTTATCGGCTTTGGTGTTGTTCGCATGAGGAGTTGTTTATCCCCTGTAAATAAAGCACCAGAGATAGATTGCGCATCATTTTGTGTTGATTCTAGAGTCCAAGTGAATCCTTGAGTATGTACACTATCTTGGATCGTACCTAATGTACTTGTGGATAACGTAAATGTGATTGTTGTATCAATCTCAGCATTATTGATTGCATCAAGTCCCGAGTCTTGTTTGTCATTGCCCCACCTTCGTGGTTTATCATCTGTGGACGTTTTCGTTGACCAGCCATCCTTGGCATTGACGAGAGCAAATACAATTTCAGCGTCTGCGATGTATAAATCTCTATCTGTGGACCATTGAAAGTCAAGTTGGGAATAGGGTATGGAGATGAGTAAACCGACTTGATGGGTTTGTTCAGACTCACGAAGTAGAATTGTTTCAAATTCTGGAGATTGAGTAAGGGTCACTGCATCCTTACCCATAGCCTTGCCTCGATTGTTTTGTTGGGCAAAGAGTGGGAGAAAGCAACTTGCTATAAATGCTGTGAGAATGAATTGCTTCATGACTTGGGTATCAAAGACTCAAAATTAGGTAGTTACCTGATATAACGCACAAAAGCTGTTTTTCATTTTGTAAACATTATACATGCTATGTTCTTTGTTTTAACTGAGAATGTTTGTTATTTGGTCATTCAATGAAACAACATCTCTTGACGTAATAATAAATGAAATGTAATGAAAGTATGAGAGGAGCATCTTGGATGATAGGCATTGTCCTACTTCTTGGAACATCTCTCTCAGTATCTGCGCAAACCACTCTGCCTTCGTATGGGGTTAAGGGTGTACATATCATGCACTCGGATGGCTCGGTATCGTCTAATCAGACCATTCATTGGGCTGATGGAGTGATCAAACTAGTGTCTGAAGGTGAATCACTACCCGCAAGTGCTAAAATTCTTGTTGAAGGTGATACGCTACTAGTCATCCCCGCATTCATCGATGGATTCAACCATTCAGGTATGCCTGAAGCCAAATCTCCATCTTCATATGGAAATCCAGATCGTCCGTCTGATCCAACCTATGATCGTGCTGGGATTCAACCACACCGTCTGGCTGAATCTGAATTTGATGTAACACATTCAACGGTCGAGGCACTCCGATCTGCTGGATTTGGAGCGGTAAACAGCGCTCACAATGGACGAATGTTACCTGGTCAAGCCAGCCTATTTTTCACTCAATCTGTCGAGACATACTCTGGGTACGAATCTCCCCTGTATGAGTCTTCGTTAGGGTATGTATTTCAATTCGAAGGTGCTGGGGGAAGAGCGTACCCATCCACTGATATGGCGATCATGGCACGCTTTAAGCAACTTCTCTATGACGCATCAGCGTTGCAAGAACACATTTCATACTTTGAGGGTGCTGGTGCTGAGCAAATTCAACCACCTCAACGAGATGCTGTCCTTGAGTCGTTATTTCCCTTACTCAATGGAGAAAAACCGTTAATGGCTGCAGTTGATAGTCCAGAGGATGCTGAGAGAGTTTTAATGCTTGCCGAAGAATTTGACTTTTCTGTCATCCTTGCTTCTAATGCTGATCTATCACCCATTGCCTCAAAATTGACTCAAACAGCGACTCCAGTATTATTCCAATTTGATAAACCAGATGCACCCGATTGGATTGAAGAGGAGTCCAAAGAAGAGGCCGATGATCCATCCGAATCATCTGACGAATCAAGCGAAGAGGACTCCAATGCAGAACAAGATGTGACAGACGAATTATCGGAAGAGGAAGAAGCCTTCAGGGCTAGGCAAGCAATGGCGTGGGATGCTAAAAAAGGAGCGTTACGCAGTATGCTTGATGCAGGAATTATGGTAGGTGCGTACGGATTTGATGGAAAAGCTGCAGATTTCCATGAAGCTTTACGTTTTTACCATGAGGAAGGGGGAGTATCCTCTTCAGAACTACTTTCGATTTTAACGAGTAACTCAGCAATGATACTTGGAGTTGAACGTCTTGGCTCGATTACAGAAGGGAGTATTGCGAATATGGTGGTCATTCATGGACAAGATTGGTTGAGCAAGGATGCTTCAATCTTGTACACAGTATCAGATGGTCACGTAAGTAAGATTGATAACAAGTAAGCAACGAACATGACTAAACAAATATCTAGTATAGCAAAGGGGCTCTTCATGATGGTCTTTTTGCTGTCATATGGACACACCTTTGCCCAACCAACAACCTATTCAGGTCCTCAAACAGTTCTTATTAAAAATGGCTTGGTGAAAACCATCACCCAAGGTGATCTCCCGAATACGGATGTATACATTGTAAATGGTGTAATTCAGGAAATTGGACAAAATCTAACTGTTCCTAGCAACGTCTCTGTAATCGATGCAACAGATAAGGTTGTTATGCCTGGAATCATTGATGCCCATTCACATTTAAATACAGTCTCTACAAACGAGGCAACATCTCCTGTAACAGCTGAAATTACGATTAAGGAGTCTATTGACCCTAATGATGTTGCAATGTACCATGCCCTTGCTGGAGGTGTTACAACAATTAATCTTATGCATGGGTCAGCGAATGTAATTGGCGCTCGTAATGCAACACTAAAACTTCGTTATGGAGCGGATCAATTCGGTTTACAGTTTCAGGAAGCTCCGCAGACGATAAAATTTGCTCTTGGTGAAAATCCAACTCGAGTACACGGTCAAGGAACTGGCGTGCAACCACGTACAAGAATGGGTGTAGAGCGTGTCATACGTGATATATTCGATGATGCCATTGAATATGACCGTAAACGTCAAGAGTATCTATCGCAGAAGGCGGCATATGAACGTCGTCCTAATCGTGTTTCCCCACCTGTCCCTGTAGCAAAAAACCTTCGTCTAGAGGTTATATCTGATATCATTAAAGGGAATATTCTTGTGCACTGTCATAGTTACCGTGCAGATGAAATCGTCATGCTAGTGAACGTATTTAAGGATTATGGTGTCGAGAATTACACGTTTCAACACGCAAACGAAGCTTTTAAAGTAGCTCCAGAACTTGCGGAAGCAGGAGCGAATGCATCTGTATTCTCCGATTGGTGGGCGTACAAATTTGAAGTGTATTACTCTACAGCATACAATGCGGCTATTCTCCACGAAAATGGCGTGAATACATCTATTAATTCTGATAGTAATGAACTGATTCGTCATCTCAATCATGAGGCAGCAAAAGTGGTTAGATATGGTGGAATATCAGCAGATGATGCTCTAGCGATGATCACGATTAATCCAGCAAAACAGCTAGGAATCGATGAGTATGTTGGATCATTGGAGGTTGGAAAGCATGGTGATGTGAGTATTTGGTCAGCAGATCCATTAAGTATCTATGCAATTAATGAAATGACACTCGTTGATGGGCAAGTCCTTTTTGATCGTGCATCTGATGCAGCTGATGCTCGTTTGGATCGTGCAATAAGCTATGATCAATCATTTGAAGATCTTCAGGCCCAGGTATCAGAGGAGGTGCGAGGTCGTCAAGATGATGCCTGCATGGAAGATGCCTTTATTCTATTTGAGTCTGGTAGTCAAATGGAGCAAACTCACAATCACTAATCTCACATTCGAGGAAAAAGCATGAATCGTAAGAAACAAAGTAGGTTTCAATTTTGCGGATGGATGGTTGTGTTGACCCTCCTGTTTGGATTCACCAACCTTCAAGCACAAATTGTTGAAAAGCCAGAGTATGGCACATTTATCATTGAAAATGTAGATATCTACCCAGTAACCGCAGACGTTATAAAGGGTGGAGTCGTCGTTATAAAGGATGGAACCATTGATTATGTTGGCTCCAATGTAAAACCTGATTTAACAGGGGAGGTAAAGCGTATAGATGGATCAGGATATCGACTCTATCCTGGCTTTATTGATTCTGAAACACAGTTAGGTCTTAATGAAATTGGAGCAGTAGCAGTGACGGTTGATGCGGCTGAAGTTGGGTCTGTCAATCCTGAAATGATTGCACAAACGGCTGTAAATCCTGGATCGGTCAGCATTCCAGTCACAAGGGTGGACGGCGTGACAAACGTCGTTGCCTCTCCAGTGAGTGGCTTAGTTTCTGGAACAGGCTCTTTGATTGATCTGTATGGATATACACCCGAAGCTATGTCTATTGACCAACGCGCAGGAATCTACATCAATTGGCCCTCTTCAGGTAAACGTGGCTGGTGGGATAGCCGATCAGAAAGTGACATTGAGAAAGATTATAAGGAAGCCCTTGATCAAATCAATGAACTCTTCAATGATGCTCGAGCCTATCACGCAATGTGGGAAGCGATTGAATCAGGTGATCTGGATGCCCAGCCAGATGTGAATGCAAAAATGGATGCTATGCGACACCTATTCACGCAGGAAGCACGACTTGTTGTTAGAGTTAATCGCGAAAAAGACATCCTAGCTGCTCTTGAGTGGGCAAAAGATCAAGATGATCTTTCATTTGTATTCTCGGGGGTGTCTGAAGGGTGGAGGGTTGCTGAGCAATTAGCTGAAGCTGAAATTCCAGTCATTGCAACAGCTCTTGTTACGACATCTAGACCCTCAGACCATTATGCTCGTCCCTATCAAAATGCAGGGCTCATGGCTAATGCAGGGGTACATGTATCACTATCTACGTTTAATACCGAAAATGTTCGAAATCTACCATTCCATGCTGGATATGCAGCAACGTATGGTATGGGCGTTGAGGAGGCGTTAAAAGCTGTGACGATTAACCCAGCAGAGATGTGGGGTGTTGCTGACAAACTAGGTTCTATTGAGGTTGGTAAACATGCGAATCTGTTTCTTGTGGATGGAGATCCATTCGAGACGACATCTACCATTAAGGATGTATTTATCAGAGGTTATCGAATTCCAATGGTGAGCAGGCATACTCAACTCAATGAAGAGTTTTTGAACCGAGACGCAACAAACTAAATCTTTACTATCGTCCATAGCAATGTTACATTTGGGCGATGAAAATTGCGATAATAGGTGCTGGAATAGCTGGCCTTTCTGCTGGACAGGCATTAGCCAAAAATGGGCATGAAGTCCATGTATATGAAAAAAGTCGTGGAGTGGGTGGCAGAATGGCCACTCGCTACTCAGACTCCTCGGGAGAGTATAAATTTGACCATGGCATAGGATTCTTTTCTGCAGATTCAGAAGAGTTCTCTCTCCAAGTGGATCGATGGCTTTCCAAAGGATTGATTAAGTCTTGGGGCGATCAGGCTTTCAGACTTGGATCTGAAGGTCAAATGGTCCCTTTCTTAGAGACCATTTCATCCTCTGAAAAACCTACAAAATCATGGTTTACTTCCTCCAATGGAATGAATCTATTGGCAAAGGAGATGTCTCGAGTTGTGCATGTGCATGTACATGCTCACGTTTCTGGTCTCACATACTACGGCGCTGGTCATGGTAAAAAGAAGCCATGGTTACTCAATTTCCGGGATAGCAATATGGTAGAAGCGGATGCAGTGATCGTTGCGACACCTGCTCCACAGGCATATGGCATCTTAAACACATGTCATGATGAGGTAGATACTTATAAAATTATACGAGAGATTGATGTCGTACGATATCTTCCAACCTTCACCGTAATGGCACTCGTTGACCCGAATAAGCATGTGCCATGGACTACATTATTTGTGGATGGACCAAGAGTACAGATGATTTCTCACGAAAGTAGCAAACATGAAGGCATGTCTGATGAGAATGAGTCTACACTTCGTAGATATGTTCTCCATTCAACGCATCGCGCCGCTCAAAAAGCTGTCAATTCTCAAAACCGTGACAAAGATTGGCCTCAACTTGAGAGTGAATTATTGGCTGATGCTGCTAAAGTACTTGGAGATTGGATTCAGCACCCTAGTTGGTCTCAATCTCATGGATGGCGTTATGCTGAGTGTGAAAATCCACTTCCGCAATCACATATAACCAATGGGCGAAAGGAAGCTCCACTCGCTGTCATAGGGGATTACTTTCAAGGTTCATCTATCGAAGATGCATATTTATCTGGAATTGCTTGCGCAAAAGATGAGTTATTTAACTAACAAGAAAATCTAGCAGGTCACTCAAACCCAATTAGTTGCAATCAAGATCCTTAAATAGTTATTACAAGCCATATTGGGCATCCTATCTAATTGGGACACTATTTCTCACGTTAGCCAATCTATTTCTGATCTGGATCCCTAGATACATTCGTCAAATGATGGATGAAATAGGGGCTCTGCAACAGATGCAGGGTGATCTGCCAACGAATATGATGGACGTTCTGTTCAATTCAGAAGCAGGACGAATACTAGCTACCAACGCTGGTTTTCTACTAGGAAGTGTGATGCTTTACGGCTTCTTTTTGTTTGCAACACGTCAAACAATCATCATCAGCTCAAGGAAAGTTGAATTTGACATGCGAACACACTTTGTCCAAAAGTTGGTTCGACTCTCTCAAGACTATTTTACGAAAACACCCTCTGGTGACACCTATGTTCGAGCAACGGAAGATATATCACGTGTAAGAGACTATTACGGTCCGGTCTTTATGTACACTGTCAATACATTGACTCGTGCTACCTTTGTGATCACCATGATGATCTCAGTGAATCCCACGCTCACCCAATGGTCTTTAATACCCTTACCGATCATGGCGGTTTGTGTCTATTGGATTAGCCGATATATTCACAAATACCAGACAGCGATTCAGGAGCAGTATTCTGTGTTGGCAGGACGAGCACAAGAAGCGTTTAGTAGCATTCGTCTCATCAAGGCATTTCAGAGAGAAGAGTATGAAGCAAGTAAGTTCACGGCCTCAAGCGAGGATTATCGCAAGCGCAAATTATCGCTCGATCTTGTAGAGTCCATTTTTCATCCGTCAATCAATTTCTTGATTGGACTTGCTGTAATGTTTGTGGTCTGGAAAGGTGGACAAATGGCTATGGACGGCATGGTAACTGTCGGGAATATTGCTGAGTTTGTCATATATGTGGCCTATCTGACATGGCCTGTTGCTTCATTGGGGTACACATTGAACCTTTATCAGAAATCCATGGCTTCATGGGAAAGGCTTAAACAATTTATGGCTGAACCTGAAGAAACAGATCCTGTTATGGATATAGCGGACTTAGAACCTTCCATTCCACCGTCTCTGTCTGTTTCGTTTAAGGATGTATCGTTTAAGTATCCAAACACAGAACAAGTAGTTCTCGAAGGGATTACGCTAGAGATTCCAGCTGGATCCAAGTGTGCAATTGTGGGTAGAACAGGAAGCGGCAAATCTACACTGGCACAACTCATACCTGGTATTTTTGATCCATCTACTGGCTCCATCCAAATTAATGGAACTCCTATTAAAGAATTAAATGTCCATCAACTACGTCGCTGGATTGGGTATGTTCCTCAGGAGTCATTTTTATTCTCCACAACGATTGGAGAAAATATAGGATTTGGTGTGTCATCACCTACACTTACCTCGATTGAACAGGCAGCTGATCAAGCGGAGGTTCTTGAGAATATTCAATCCTTTGAAAAACAGTTTGATACAATGGTTGGCGAGAGGGGTATCACACTATCTGGAGGACAAAAGCAACGTACTGCGATTGCAAGAGCCTTAATTAAGAATCCACCCATGATTATTCTTGATGATTCATTAAGTGCCGTGGATACAAAGACAGAACACCAAATTCTTCATACTTTACAGTCGGAACTACAAGACAAAACTGTCCTTACGATTTCACATAGAATTTCCTCGGTACAAAACTCTGATCGGATCTATGTACTTGATAAAGGCCGTTTGGTGGAAGAGGGAACCCATCAGGAACTGCTTGATCAAAAAGGGGTTTATTATAAAATGTCAGAAGCACAGAAATTAGAGGAAGATCTAGTCGAATTATCATAAACAAGACCATAAGAACATCCCTTCGTTGAACGCGAAAATGTTCACTTAAATCAGGAGAAACCATGATTGTTGTACCCTTAGGAATTGCCTCGGCGACACCTACTATTACAAGACACCTACCCTCAGTAGCATTATGGAGAGAGGGCAGTATATTTTTATTTGATGCTGGTGAAAATGCCCAAATGAGGCTTTTACAAGCAGGATTAAAACGATCCAAAATAGATACGATTTTTATCTCTCACCTCGATATTGATCATATCTCTGGACTGGTGGGATTGCTTGCTACTTTTCAACTACAGCGTAGAGAAAAATCTTTGCGATTTGTTGGACCAAAAGGGTTAAAAGAGTACATCGATTGGCATATACAATTTTCAAAGCTTGATGTAGGCTATGAGCTTGATTTTATTGAGCTAGAGGAGGGATTTGATCATGCCGTTGTTGTCGATGAAGAAGAGTACAGAGTTGAAGCCAGACCACTAAAGCATTCCATTTTCTGTATTGGGTATCGATTCGAAGAGAAAGATAAGCCAGGAAAGGTAGATGCAGACAAAGCTTCCGAACTTGGCATCACAGAAGATGAACAATTTAAAGCACTCAAAGCTGGAGACTCTCTAACACTTTCTGACGGAACGACTGTCCAACCTAGTGATATAGTAGGTCATCCAAGACCTGGTGATTCATTCGCTTACATCACAGACACGGAATACTGTCCTGAGGCTGTTAAACTAGCCACAAACGCTAATATTCTATACCATGAAGCTACATTTGGTGAGAATTTAGAAGACAAGGCCAGTATGAATGGTCATTCTACAGCATCGGATGCTGCTAGAGTGGCTACGGAGGCACAGGCAAAACTACTGGTAATTGGACATTTTTCCGCTAGGTACACGAACCCATTCATCCTTTTAAAAGAAGCTCGTGAGAAGTTCTTCCCAACGTGGTTAGCAACAGAACTACGACCTATTTATACCGACCCTGCCCATGAAAAGGGAATTGTTCAAGCCAAAGTGATGCTCAAAGAGTTAAGTGAGAAGGATGACAAGAAATCAACCTATAAAGGTGGAAATAGGGGAAAAGGTAACTTCCGACCTCGCAAAAAACGGATGAGTTCAGACCGTGGACATCGACGAGATGGAGGAGGCTACAAGTCGAGAGGGGAGTATGATAGAACGAAAAGAGATGATGGGCGCTCTACACGTAGTGGCTCGTATGATCGAGATCGAGAATCAGGATCCCGTGAACACAAGCCGATAACCCCAAGGCCTAGATATGATGATTACGACCGATTCTAAGTCAACTATTGTATGATTTGATGGATCAAAACGACCCTAAATATGACAATAAGCAGCTGTTAAAAAGGCTTTATGTGTTCATCAAGCCCTATCAGAATTGGGTTTTGTTGGCATTGGTATTGACTCTAGCAGCTTCCTATCTAGGTTCTCTTCGTCCAAAACTTACCCAACTGGCTGTAGATGATCACATCGCTATTGGGGATATGGATGGCTTAAGCCGAATGATTTTACTCATCCTGGCTACGTTAGGTGCCGAACTGTTTATTCTGATTTTTAATACATACATCACCCGTTGGTTTGGTCAAATGTCTTTACACCAACTCAGGGTTGAGGTTTTCCAGAAAATCCAGTCATTGCACGTTCAATTTTTTGATAAAAACCCCATTGGACGACTCATAACAAGAACAACAAGTGATATTGAAGCACTATCATCACTGTTATCTGATGGTGTGGTAAATCTCATTGGAGATATGTTTCGGATTGTGTTCATTCTATACTTCATGATCACGATGAGTTGGGAATTAACCATTATTGCAATCCTAGTACTACCGGTTTTGTTTTATGCAACATTTTGGTTCAACGGAAAGATGAAAGCTGCATTTCTAGGAGTAAGAGATCAGGTTGCTAGACTCAATTCATTCATACAAGAGCACATCCAGGGTATTACAATCGTCCAATTATTCAACAGGGAGAAGGATGTTGAGCGTGATTTTGATACAATCAATGAGGATCATCGCAAAGCACATAACAAAACAATCTTCTATTTCTCAATATTCTGGCCCATTATTGAGGTATTAGCATCGGTTGCCATGGCACTTGTTGTTTGGTACGGCGGTGGACGCGCGTTGCTAGGAGGCGTGACGTTCGGTGTTCTCTTGGCCTTTATTCAATACGTGAGACAATTTTTCCAACCTATTCGTGGAATTTCTGAGAAATGGAATGCCCTACAAAGTGCACTAGCAAGTTCTCAAAGGCTATTTGAGGTTATGGATACAGATAATGAAATTAGTGCCCCTGCGACGTCTTCTGCGAAGGTGATTCAGCTAAGCTCGAGTGATTCTATGATTCCTAAAGGGACGATTGAATTTCGCGGTGTGTGGTTTCGCTACAATAAAGAAAGTGATTTTATCTTGAAGGATGTGAGTTTCAAGGCAAAAGCCGGCGAAACATTGGCAGTGGTTGGAGCTACTGGCGCAGGAAAATCCACGTTGATTAACTGCATTCTACGGTATTATGAGATTGAAAAAGGGGAAATCTTGGTAGATGGAGTGAATATCCAGGAATTCTCCTTGAATGACTTACGAGAACGATTTTCCCTTGTATTGCAAGACAATGCTTTGTTCAGTGGCACGATTGAAGAGAACATCACGTTGGGTGATCCAAAAATTTCGATGAAGGATGTACAAGAGACTGCTATAGAGATTGGTGCTCATGAGTTTATAGATACATTGCCCCAAAAATATCAAACGAAGCTTGCCGAGCGTGGTGCATCTCTATCCTTAGGTCAGAGACAGCTTATCTGCTTTATCCGCGCAAAAGTTGTCAATCCATCTGTCTTAATATTAGATGAGGCTACGTCAAGCATTGATTCAGAAAGTGAAGCTTTAGTAACTAAGGCTTGTGAAGAGATGATGCGTGATAGAACATCCATTGTGATTGCACACCGTCTCTCAACCATTCAACAAGCAGATCATATCCTTGTGATGCATAAAGGTCGAGTTGTTGAAGAGGGTACACACCAATCTCTATTGGAACATGACGATGGTATTTATCGTAAGTTAGTACAACTTCAGATGGCCAATAATAGTGCTGCATAAATTTATAAACCATTGATTAGTAATAGGTATGGACTATAATCTAGATAAATTATCGACTCATTTTGGAAGGTTGGATGACCTTCGGAGGTATCTTTGACTATGATCGGCGAAAAGTTCGAATCGTAGAATTAGAAGAGCGAACGCAAGACCCAGAGTTTTGGCAGGATCCTGTTGAGGCTAAAAAAGTAATGCGATCCTTAGACGGAGAAAAGGATCTCATTGAATCGTGGGACTCTCTTTCAGAGCAAAAAGAGTCTATTGAGCTTTTCTTTGAGTTTTTGTCTGAAGGAGAAGACGTTGAAGAAGATTTAACCAAAGAGATTGTCTCCTTTTTGAGCTCACTCGAAGAACTTGAGCTCAAGAATATGTTGTCTGACGAGGATGACCATCGTGATGCAATCGTCAATTTCACACCGGGTGCAGGTGGTACTGAATCTCAGGATTGGGCACAAATGCTCTTCCGTATGTATCAACGCTGGGCAGACAAACAAGGGTATAGCGTTGAAGTACTAGAGCATCAATATGGTGATGTTGCGGGTATTAAGAGTGCAACATTACAAATCACGGGGCAAAACGCATATGGATATCTAAAAGCAGAGAGTGGTGTTCACCGCTTGGTCAGAATCTCACCCTTTGATAGCAATGCGAAACGACATACATCATTTTGTTCAGTGTTTGTCTCCCCGTTGATAGACGATACTATTGAATTAGAGCTGAATGACGCGGATATCGAATTGCAACGCTTTCATTCCAGTGGTGCTGGAGGGCAAAATGTTAATAAGGTTGAAACAGGTGTTCGGTTAATTTGGACAGGTGAACTGAGTGATGGGACGAAGGAACGTGTCGTTGCTGAATGTCAACAAGAACGATCTCAGCTCCAAAATCGTGAAAAAGCATTGGTATTACTCAAATCTCGCGTCTATGAGCTTGAAAAGCAGATCAAAGAGCGAGCAAAAGCAGAACTAGAATCCAATAAGGGGAAAATTGAATGGGGATCTCAGATTCGTTCTTACGTATTTCATCCATACAACATGGTCAAAGACCATCGTACAAATACTGAGACATCGGATGTACAGGGTGTGATGGATGGTGATCTCAATGCGTTCATCAAGTCACTTTTGCTTTCAACTAGTAGTGCAATCTCAGACTCATAAGCTATGATTGTGATAGGTGTCACAGGAGGGGTCGGGAGTGGAAAAACTCAATTTTGCAAAGCTTTAGAATCTCTTGGGTGTCGTGTCTTGTATGCCGATGATATGGCAATTAATCTGATGGAGACGAACCTCACGCTAAAAAACCGTCTAATGGATGAATTTGGCGAAACACTGTATCTGGACGATGGTAAACTTAATCGCCAAGCGTTGGCTGAAATCATTTTCCAGGATACTGATGCACGTGATTTGGTCGAATCCTGGGTGCATCCAGCAGTGCATGCAGAGACAATGAATCAAATTGTACAAGCCAAAGAGCAGGGTCTAGAGATATTGGTCAAAGAGGCTGCTTTGTTGCTTACAAAAGGGAGGCCAGAGTATCTTGATCATGTCGTGTTGGTCGTGGCTGATCAAGCGACAAGAGTCCAAAGATTGATGGATCACAGGAATTGGACCAAAAAGCAAATACATGAACGAATGGAGGCACAGATGTCACAGGAGCAAATGGAGATTTATGCCGATACTGTGATTGATAACTCTGGTACTCTAGATCAACTTCACTCTGCTGCCACTTCATTTATTCGGACACTCATTCCTTCTTGAATATCATGCCTAATGGTATACCCACCATTAACCTCAATAACATACTTGGCGGGTATCTCTGACGTAAAGTTTCGCTGTGAAAAAGGCTGTGTATTTCGGTGAATCGTCACAATTTCTAAGTCTTCATTGACAAAGAGCATATCCAAGGCAAGAGGCGTATTTGCCATCCAAAAACTCCTTGGTTGTTCATCTTCAAAAACAAACAGCATGCCCTGGTTTTCATCCATGGATCGGATGTACATAAGTCCCGCAGCTCTCTCGTCATTATCGTTGGCGAGTGCTACCTCAAGAGGTAATGATTCACCATCCTTCAGAATAAACTCTAGCGTATCCTCTATTATTAGCTCTCTCGAGACGGACGAAGTTGATTGAGATTCATTTTGACATCCATGTAATAGGAGAAAAAGGCTGGGAATTATGATCCAAGGCAAAAGGGCTAAGCGAGTCATAGATTGGTTCTTAGATGGAATTACGTTATATTTTAGGTGTTAAGTGAGCCCGGCGAGGGTCTCGCTTTTTTTATTGTCAGTAAGCAGATATGTCAATTACACATAATATAAAAGAACTAGCACAACCGGTCGTAGAATCCTACGGGTACTTTCTGTTAGAGGTTACCATCGTACCCAAAGGACGTAAAGAGTGCTGGATCGTAATTGATCACGAAACCAAGGGTGTAGACGTGGATGATTGTAGTAAAATCAGCAAGGAACTAGCATTGTTGATGGAAGCTCATGAATCTTTAGACGACGCGTATATTCTTAATGTTACGTCTCCTGGATTAGATAGACCATTGTCCGATCCTAGGCAGTTTTCAAAGAATAAGGGCCGCTCTGTAAAAATTGAACTCCTTGACAGCGAAGATGCAAGTTCTGAGCCTATAGAAGTACATGGTATTCTCAAAGAATACACAGAAGAAGGAGTTAAGCTGACAATAGCTAATGGGAAAAAAGTGGAAGAATTACCACTGATCCCTCACACTATCATTCAACATGTTTACGTAACCCCCTCGTTTTAGGTGATTCTATGCAACCCGATTTATCACAAATCATTGTTCAATCCTTTACTGAAATAGCCAAAGAAAAGGGCATGGATCGAGAGACACTTCTCGAAATCCTTGAAGATGTATTTCGATCTATGATTCGAAAAAAATATGAGTCTGATGACGCTTTTTCAGTGATTCTTAACCCTGACCGTGGAGAGATTCAAATCCTACATGTGCGAGAGGTCGTTCCTGCGGAAGAATTAACGGACCCAGTGGCTGAAATTTCATTAGAAGACGCTAAAGAACAAGATGCAGATCTTGAGTTATATGATGAATATGCTCAAGAAGTAAGCATTGAATCGTTTGGTCGTCGTGCAGTTACGATGGCTAAGCAACAACTATCTCAACGTATTCGTGAGATTGAAAAAGAGAACATCTTTGATGAGTACTCTGATCGTATCGGAGAAATCATTCTTGGCGATGTCTATCAGGTACGTCACAACTTTGACATCCTCGTTAATCATAATGGCGTAGAACTCTATTTACCCAAGAGTGAACAAATTGATAAGGACCGATATCGCAAGGGTGACTCTATTAGAGCAGTCGTTACAGAAGTGAAACGTTTTAATGGAACTCCATCCGTTGTGATTTCGAGAACCTCTCCAATGTTTCTAGAGAGACTTTTTGAAAACGAGATTCCAGAGGTATTTGACGGGGTAATTGAAATCATGCGTATTGCTAGAGAACCTGGAAATCGATCCAAAGTGGCAGTTTTGTCGCATGATGAACGAATAGATCCCGTTGGAGCATGTGTTGGGATGAAAGGCGTAAGAATTCATTCCGTTGTAAGAGAGCTTCAGAACGAAAATATAGATGTGATCAATTACACATCTGACAAGATTGAATTTATCAAGCGTGCACTTCAACCAGCAAACGTATTGAATGTAGAGCTCAATGAAGACGGCTCTTTTGCCAAGGTTTTGGTTCCTGCAGATGAGGTGTCTAAGGCCATTGGAAAGAACGGAGTGAACATTCGTTTAGCAACGCGTTTAACAGAATGTGAAATCGACGTATACCGTGAGGTCGAAGAAGAGACTGATGATATTGATATCATGGAATTTGTTGAAGATTTTGGGTCAGAAATGATTGAAGAGCTTCGCCAGATTGGACTTGATACCGCACGTGCTGTTATGGATCTAGATGCGGATGAGATTGTGGCTAGAACAGAATCACGAATTTCAAAGGAATTAGCAGAGAATATCCTTTCTGTAATTGCTTTTGAGTTTGAGGAGGATACAGTTGAAGCAGACACTCAAGCCACATCTGTAGAATCTGAAGAAACAGCAGAAACAGACGAAGTTTAATACTTAATAGTTGATCAATACCGCTCCATGAGCCAAAAGAAACTCTTTAAAGTCGCATCTGAATACAATGTATCTACGGCATCTATCGTAGAAACACTCGAGAATCATGGTTTTGAGGTTGCAAACAAACCCAATAGTACGATTACGGCTGAAATGCAGGTTGTATTGGAAAATGCTTATGGATTTGGTGATCAGGGAGATGGCCAACCATCAAATGCAGGTCCTGAGTTATCGCTGGAACCCTCGCTCGAGCCCTCTCTCGAACCTTCTTTGGAACCCTCGCTGGAACCAACCTTAGAACCATCGATTGAACCATCTCTTGAGCCCAGTGAAGAACCTACAATTGAACCTCAAGTTGAAGAAGAAGAGCCTGAAGCAACGACGGTTGAGGATGAAGATGTAGAGCCTACAGACGCCGCCAATGAACCTGAAGAAGTAGAACAGGTCGAACAAGAGGACGCGGTTACGGATGAAGATGAGAGTCCTGTTGAAGATGAGTTTACCTCAGATGCTGACTCAGAAGATGATCAAGCGTTGGAAGCCGATTCTGAGACGTCGCAAGACGACACAGAGGAGATAGACGAAGAGATTGAAGACGGAATCGATGAAGAAGATCCTGAGATTACAATTCGCGCCAAGTCTGATAATCTATCTGGGACAAAAGTATTAGGCCGTGTGACCTTTTCTGAAGAGAAACGAACGGGGGTTACTGGCGGAAAACCAGCTGCTACAAGAAAGCGTAAAAAAGATCGTGTTGCGACCGATCCAACCTTAGAAACCGAATCTGGTTCTGGAAAAGGAAAGAAAAAGGGGAAATCAAAGAAGACCAAAGTTGAAGCTGAGGAGGTTGATCGTTCAATGAAGAAAACCTTGCAAGAGCTAAAGCAAGGTGGTTCTGTGGGCTCAAAACGTCAAAAACGTCGAAAACAACGACGTGATGAACGTGCTGAAGAGGCTGAGTTAAAACAAATTGAACAGGAACTCGAGGCAGGGATTCTTGAGGTTAGTGAATTTGTCACCGTAAGCGATCTTGCAGAGCTTTTGGGTGTCAATGCCAACGAGATCATCATGGCTTGTATGAACCTTGGGATGATGGTTTCTATCAACCAACGATTGGATGCAGCGACTATCGAACTTTTAGCGGAAGAGTTTAATCAGGAGGTTAAATTTATCACCGCTGATGAGATGCTAGAAGACGATATTGAAGAGATTGAAGACGCTCCTGAAGACTTAAAGCCTAGAGCGCCCATTATTACTGTAATGGGGCATGTTGACCACGGTAAAACCTCTCTTTTGGATTATATACGATCTGCAAAAGTGGCTGCTGGTGAGGCGGGTGGAATCACACAGCACGTTGGAGCATATGAAGTAAAGACTGACGATGGTCGAGTAATCACCTTTCTTGATACACCAGGCCACGAAGCATTTACGGCCATGCGTTCAAGAGGAGCACAAATCACAGATATCGTGATCCTTGTTGTTGCTGCAGATGACTCTGTGATGCCACAAACCATTGAGGCTATAAACCACGCTAAGGCAGCTGGAGTATCTATTGTGGTGGCTATCAATAAGGTAGATAAGGATGGAGCGAATCCTGATAAAATCAAGCAACAGCTTTCTGAACATGGGGTCATCGTTGAGGAGTGGGGTGGGACGAACCAATCTGCCCTTGTGTCTGCCAAAACTGGCCAAGGAATTGATGACTTACTCGACAAAGTTCTTATTGAAGCCGAATTAAAGGATTTAAAAGCAAATCCAGATCGTCGAGCAACTGGAATAGTTTTAGAAGCGAGGGTCGATAAAGGAAAAGGGATTGTTGCTAACGTTCTTGTTGAAAAAGGGACTCTAAATGTTGGGGATCCTTTTGTCGCAGGGCCGACTGCCGGTCGTGTTCGTGCAATGGAGAATGAATTTGGAGATCGTCTTACACAAGCAGGTCCATCAACGCCCCTTCAATTGACTGGATTCGATGAAATCCCTCAAGCAGGTGATAAACTCCAAGGGATGAAAGATGAGAAGTCCGCTCGGGAATTGGCGAATCGACGTCAACAAATCAAACGTGAGCAAGCACTTCGTAAGACCAAGCATCTAACACTTGATGATCTTGCAAGACGTATGGCTCTGGGTGAAGTAAAAGATTTAAATATCATTATCAAGGCTGATGTGGATGGATCGATTGAGGCCTTGTCTGGTTCACTTCAGAAATTGAGTACCGAAGAAGTAACTGTTCAGATTATCCATACTGGATCGGGAGCCATTACTGAATCTGATGTTCTTTTAGCATCTGCATCTGATGCCATTATTATTGGATTCCAAGTTCGACCTACAACTAGTGCACGAAAACTTGCAGAGACTGAATCCATTGATATTCGCTTATTTAGTGTAATCTATGACGCTATTGATGAAGTTCGAGATGCATTAGAAGGGCTCTTAAGTCCAGAAATTAAAGAAGAAATCAAGGGTACTGTAGATATTCGTGAAGTATTTAAAATCTCTAAAATCGGAACCATCGCTGGTTGCTATGTTACGGATGGAAAAATAGAGCGCAACAATCCAGTACGAATTATCCGAGATGGCATCGTCGTCTATACAGGTGAGATCGATTCATTAAAACGATTCAAGGATGATGTTAAAGAGGTAGCAAATGGATATGAGTGCGGGATCAGTATTGTTAATTTCAATGACTTGAAGGTAGGCGATCAAATAGAGTCCTACGAAATCACCGAAGAGAAGCGCACACTCGAGCAAGCATCGAAATAATTATGGGGATTAGGCCACAAAGACTTGCCGGACAGATTCAGCAAGACTTGGGAGAAATTCTGCAGCAAGAATATCAACCATCTGGAAGTTTTGTGAGCATTACTCATGTCTTGATGACCGATGATTTATCCATTGCAAAGGTGTATCTAAGTATTTTTGCTCCCAATCGAGATGAAAAGGCTATTCTAGAGACGATAGATCAATCACAAGTCTCAATTAGGCATTCGTTGGCGCAGCGAATAAGAAATCAAGTACGCCGAGTGCCTGATTTGTTATTCTTTTTGGATGACACAGCACAGAAAGCAGAGGAAATTGAATCTTTATTCCAAAAGGTTGGCCCAATACCTCCAAAAGCCGATGATGAGGAGTCATCCTCGTCAGAGTAAGTGTAGAATGAGTTCACAAGGTTACTCATCAGTTACATCCAAGGATAAAGATCTTATCTCAACATGTAGTGTAGAGACGTGGCAAAATGGTTTGGTTATTCCAGTCGATAAGCCCTATGAATGGACCAGTTTTGATGTCATACGTAAACTAAAGCCACGTATCCCAGTTAAAAAAATAGGGCATGCAGGTACATTAGACCCATTAGCAACAGGTGTTCTTGTATGTTGTGTCGGACGTGCTACAAAAGCAATTCAGACCTTTCAAGAGCATCTCAAGACCTATCATGCAACGTTTACATTTGGTGAAACCACACCAAGTCTTGACCGTGCTACAGATATCAGTGAAAGTATGCCTTGGGATCCCGTATCAGAAGAGGAGCTTTCACGAATAATTACCACACAGTTTATTGGTACCATTCAACAGATTCCCCCGATGTTTTCAGCGTTAAAAAAGGATGGAAAGCGTCTCTATGAGTATGCACGTAGGGGTGAGGAGGTAGAAAGAGAAGCGCGAAACGCTTATATAGAATCATGTGAAATTCTAGACTATACTGGGAAACAATGTAGCCTTGAGATTGTTTGTGGTAAAGGTACTTACATACGGACACTCATTAGTGATATTGCAAAAGCTGTGAATTCAATCGGTGTCATTGATGAACTTCGACGTACAAAGTCAGGATCTTTTGACGTGTCTAGTGCATGGACTGTAGAGGATCTTTGCACAGTTTTAGAAACTCGTGAACGCGTATGATTACCCATCTATCAGATGTAGTCTTTAACAAAGATCGAGTCGTAACGGTTGGCACCTTTGATGGCGTCCATATTGGTCATCAAGCCTTGTTTAAGCATGTGATTGACGCAGCAAGGGACCGTGGATGCACCGCTACACTTATCACATTTGATCCTCATCCACGTGAAGTCATTGGGTCACCCAAGGGTCCTATATGTTACTTAACGACTCTACAAGAGCGCTATTCTAGTCTGCGTGACCTTGGATTAGACGAGCTTATTGTGATTCCTTTCACTAGGGCTTTTTCATTAACCTCATCCACTGAATTCATTGAAGAAACGATTGTAAAGAGGATTGGTTGTCGTGAATTATGGATCGGATATGATCACCATTACGGAAAAGATCGTCAAGGTGGGCATGAACTAGCCAGTGAGCTTGGACTTAAACATCAGTTTGAGGTATCGGTGTTTCCTGAACTCACTCAAAATGAGCAAGAAGTTAGTTCCACTGTAATACGTAAAGCGATTCACCAAGGCCAAATGGAATTAGTATCCAAAATGCTAGGGCACCATTACACTCTTGAAGAGACAGTGATTATGGGAGAACAGCGTGGTCGCACTCTTGGATATCCAACGCTCAACTTTGCATTAAAATCTGTGAAAAAGTGTATTCCTAAGACAGGTGTGTATGCAGTATTATGTGATATTCAAGGAGCCAATCAGACCTTAAAGGGAATGGCTAATATTGGTGTTAGACCTACTTTCGGGGTTTCTAGCCAGAACTTAGAGGTCCACTTATTTGATTATAAGGGTGATTTGTACGGTACAATATGTCGCATACAATTTATTCAACGCATAAGAGATGAACGCTCTTTTGATGGGGTGAATGAATTAATCAAACAGTTAGGCAAAGATGAAGTCACTGCAAGAGAAATGTTAAGCAGGACCTAATACTTTGTTTACGGCAATAAAAAGCGTTATTTTACTATGCTGTAAAGAAACTATTATTCACACATATTCACATGTCATTACCCAAGGAAAAGAAAGAAAAGATTTTTAAAGATTTTGGTGGATCGGCCACCAATACGGGCTCTACAGAGGGGCAAATTGCTCTTCATACAACTCGCATCAATGAGTTAACAGATCATCTAAAGAGCCATCCAAAGGACCACGCCACTCGTCGTGGACTATTAATGCTTGTCGGTAAACGTCGTCGTCTGCTTGATTATCTCATGAAAAAGGACATCGAAGGCTACAGAGAGCTCATTAAGAAGCTCAATATCCGTAAGTAAGGAATCAACTCAACAAATCCATGCACCACTGGGGTGCATTTAGTCCAATATTATGAAAGCAGAATTTTATTCCGTCGAATTTGCTCCCGGTAAGGAGCTTTCTATAGAAACGCAAAGACTTGCAAAACAAGCGAGTGGGTCCGTCGTAATTCGCATGGGCGATACAATGGCCCTATGTACTGTGGTTAGCAATAAAGAACCTAAACCAGGTCAAGATTTCTTTCCTTTAACCGTAGACTACCGTGAGAGTTATTCTGCTGCAGGGCGTTTTCCTGGTGGCTTTATGAAAAGAGAGGGTAGATCCTCTGAAAGCGAAATTCTTGCCAGCCGTCTTATTGACCGCGTCATGCGACCTTTGTTTCCTAAAGGGTACGTAAACGATACGCATGTTATTGGGTCTGTCATCTCTGCAGACGGAGAGAATCAAGCAGACGTTTTGGCGGGTGTTGGAGCGTCTTTAGCGACTCATCTTTCCGACATTCCATTCGATGGACCTATGGCTGAGGTGCGTGTTGGACGTATCGATGGTTCTTTTGTCATTAATCCTACGGTCACTGAACTTAGATCATCCGATATCGATATCGTCGTTGGTGGAACTGAGTCTAGTATACTGATGATCGAAGGGGAGATGGATGAGATTTCGGAAGCGGAAATGCTGGATGCCATCAAAGCTGGACATGAAGCTATTGTCAAATTGTGTCAGTTTCAAAATGAACTTCGTGAGAAGCTTGGTGTAGAGAAGCGCGAATTTGTCCCTGTGGAGAAAGATGCCACACTGGTTGAAAAAGTGAAGGATGCAGCTCTAACCAAAATCCAAGCTATCGTAAAGCAAGGGCTTGGGAAAGAAGAGTATAATGGTCAATTAAGAGAGCTTCGTGAGGAAGTTGTGGCCACGATCTTGGAAGACGAGCAATATGCAGACGAGGAAAAAACAATTCGTGGAATCTTTGGGGATTTTGAAAAGGAGACCCTAAGACAGCAAATCTTGGTGGATAAGCGACGCATTGACGGTCGTTCACCAGAGGATATCCGTGATATCTGGACGGAAGTTGGATATATACCTAGAACGCATGGATCTGCTATTTTTACCCGTGGTGAAACTCAATCTTTAGTGTCTGTAACACTTGGTACAAAGAGAGATGAACAAAGTGTAGATACATTGTTCTCTGACGAAGCCAAAAAATTCATGCTACATTACAATTTCCCACCATTCAGTACCGGAGAAGCAGGGTTTCTGCGTGGACCGGGAAGACGGGAGATTGGGCATGGTAATCTTGCGGAAAGATCCCTAAAGAAGGTACTTCCATCATTTGAAGAGTTTGGCTATGTCATTCGTGTAATTTCAGATATTCTTGAGTCTAATGGCTCTTCCTCCATGGCCTCCGTATGCGGTGGCTCTATGGCACTTATGGATGCTGGTGTTCCGTTAAGAGCTCCAGTTGCTGGAATTGCAATGGGAATGATCGTGGGAGAATCTGACACTGTTGTTCTATCCGATATTCGTGGTGAAGAAGATTTCATGGGTGACATGGACTTTAAAACTGCAGGTACAGAGAAGGGGATCACAGCAACTCAAATGGACATGAAGGTGCAAGGTATATCATTTGAAGTCCTTGAGCGAGCATTAAAGCAAGCCCATACAGGTAGACTTCATATCCTGGGTGAAATGGCAAAAACAATTTCACAACCTAAAGAGTCTATTTCTCAATATGCTCCACAATTCGTTGTCATGGAGATTGACGGGGATTCAATCGGTGCCGTCATTGGGCCTGGTGGTAAAGTAATTCAGACACTACAAAAGGAGACTGGCACAGACATACTCATTGAGGAGAATGCTGCTGGAAAAGGGGTGATCACTATTGCCTCAGACAATTTAGAGCGTGCCGAAGATGCCAAAAAACGTATTCAAGGCATCGTTGGCCATCTTGATGAAGGTGCGACATATCAAGGAATCGTCAAAGGTGTCAAAGAATATGGCGCCTTTGTTGAATTAGTTCCTGGAAAAGAAGGCCTCTTACATATCTCTGAAATTGCCCATGAGCGTATCAAAAATGTGGAAGATGTACTCAAGGTTGGAGATCAAGTAGATGTTAAGCTACTCAAGATTGAGCATGGCGGTCGATTAAAACTGTCTAGAAAAGCACTCTTAGATCCACCACAAGACCAGGCTAACGACTCCGAGGAGTAAGCCTTGTATACGAAGCTTGAGAATAACCTAGCACTTGCTACTGAATCGATTGATCACATGAAAAGTGTGGCAATCGGTGTGTGGGTAAAGACCGGAAGTCGTGATGAATCCGACGCACAAGCAGGCATCACACATTTTCTGGAGCACATGTTGTTCAAGGGAACAGATACTCGATCTGCTAAAGAAATTGCCCAACATGTGGAGTCAAAAGGGGGGTATTTAAACGCCTTTACCTCCTCAGAATACACCTGTTACGTTGTTCGCTGTGTGGATAGTGAATTAGAATCATCGTTAGATGTACTCTCAGACATGATTCTCCATTCTACGTTTCCTGAGGAAGAGTTAGAAAAGGAGAAAAAAGTGGTTTTAGAGGAAATGAAGATGTACAAAGATTCACCTGATGATGTGATTTTTGAGGAGTTTTCTTCAATGATGTTTCCTGAACACTCTCTGGGTCGACCCATCATTGGGTTTGAACCGACAGTGTCGTCTTTCACAAAGAAGGATTTACAAACCTATACATCTGAAAAGTATCAACCTCATAACCTCCTTGTCTCAATAGCTGGGAATGTTGACCATGAGCATGCAGCAGGTTTGATTGAGCACTATTTTTCAAGTGCACAAAGCCATTCAACTGCCACTAGGGATCTAGAACCACCTACATTAGACCCAATCCGTGAGAAATCATTAACCAAGGTAATCGAGCAAACCCACATGATTCTCGGTAGAAGGGGGCTTGCATTCAATCATGATGATCGCATTAAACTTCTGATGGTAAATACCATCTTGAGTGGTGGTATGAGTGCCAGATTGCATCAAAATATTCGGGAAAAACACGGTTATTGCTACTCAATTAGCGCATTTGCCCAGTCCTACATTGATTCAGGGGTATTTGGCGTATACATAGGGACAGATGCAAGCTATGTAGATCATGTTAGAGATCTAATTCACCAAGAGTTTGAACAGTTAAAACAAGAACGTGTCTCGGAAGCTGAATTACAAGAGAGTAAAACCAATTTAAAGGGGAAGATGCTCCTTGCACAGGAGAGTATGAGTAACCGCATGATGCGATTAGCAAAGAGCTATCTATATCATGATCGTTTCATTACACTTGATGAATTGGTCGATGAAATTGATGCAGTCACACCAGACGATGTACTAGATTTCTCCCAACGATTTTTCGAAAAGGATGTATTTTCAGAGTGTCTACTATTGCCTGAATCCTGATTAATTGTCATATGACCTCGATCGACCAACTGTCCTCATGTATCAACCAAACGGTGACTCTCAAAGGTTGGGTGTATCGCTTACGTCAAAGCAAAGGTCTTGTATTTATTGAGTTGCGTGATGGCAGTGGAATATGCCAATCTGTGATTGCTGAATCTGATGTTTCAACACAAGATTGGTCTGAGGCTCAATCCCTAAAACAAGAATCGTCTGTAGAATTAACTGGACTCTGCGTCGCGGATGAACGAAGTGAAGGTGGCGTAGAACTCCAAGTGAAAGAAGTAAACGTACTCCAGGTTGCGGAAGGGTACCCAATTACCCCTAAGGAGCACGGAACTGAGTTTTTAATGGATCATAGGCATTTATGGTTGCGTTCAAAACGTCAATGGGCGATCATGAGGATTCGTCATTCGATTATATATGCCATCCATAGTTACTTCCATAAGGAAGGATTTATACACATGGATGCACCCATATTTACAGGAAATCCAGCCGAAGGGACAACGACCTTATTTGAGACTGAGTACTTTGATGAGAAGGCGTATTTAACCCAAAGTGGACAGCTTTATGGAGAGGCTATGGCTATGGCCCATGGGAAGATTTACACGTTTGGTCCCACATTTAGAGCAGAAAAGAGTAAAACAAGACGACATTTAACAGAGTTTTGGATGATTGAGCCAGAAATGGCTTTTTATGATCTTGAGTTGACGATGTCGTTGGCTGAGGGATTGATACAGTCAGTTATATCAGACGTATTGGAGACCCGTAAGGAAGAGCTTTCGATTTTAGGACGGTCATTAGACACATTACAAGCTACCGCAACACAGCCTTTTCATCGAATGTCTTATTCTGAGGCGGTAGACTCATTGAAGAGTTCCGCCATGTCTGAGCAACTCGATTCGATGATGGACGCGCGACACGATGAAAAAGCACAGCTTCGATCAGAGGATGATCAATTAAAACAGGAAGTTGGTTCAGCCAAAAAGTGGAGAAAAGTGCAGATAGAACAGCGAAGAAAGGAAATCTTAGAGCGATTGGCTCAGGTAGATGAAGATATTCGCAACATACCTGTATGGAAAGACTCTGCAGCAAACTTTCAATGGGGAAATGATTTTGGCGGTAGTGATGAAACGCTATTGACGATGAATCAAGATCGTCCAACGATTGTACACCGATATCCTGCTGCCGTGAAAGCGTTTTATATGAAACGTGATCCTCAAGATGATACCCTTGCATTGGCTTTAGACGTACTCGCACCAGAAGGCTATGGAGAGATCGTAGGTGGCAGCCAACGTGAAGAATCATATGATGTACTCATTGAGCGTATACATTCTCATGATTTGGATGAAAAATCGTTTCAATGGTATCTAGATCTGCGACGGTTTGGAAGTGTACCACATTCAGGTTTTGGCCTTGGACTTGAGCGTACTGTATCCTGGATTTGTGGACTATCACATTTGCGAGAGGCGATTCCTTTTCCTCGACTCATGGGAAGGCTGACACCATAACCCACGGTTGTTATGGCTGCAAAACAGAGTGCATTTGATGTTTGGTCCCAAATAGAACAAAAAGGCCTTCAGGCTCTTCACGGTGTAACGTTTTGTTCGGGTGTCGAGTCTTATTTCATGAAGAAAGTGGAAGCTTTGGCTTTGTCTGCTGTCGATGAAGCTGCCAGGGATTTTAACGTGGATAAACTATACGGATCTGATGTCACCATAGATCAAATCTTGGGGCTTGCTAAACAATTCCCCATGATGTCTGAAAAGCGTGTGGTTCTGGTGAGGGAAGCAATGAGCGTCAAAGGAATAACAAGCTCTGATGGTCAATCCTCATTAATTGCCTATGCTAAAGAACCATTAGCGAGCACCATTCTCCTTTTTATCGATCAGAAGGGGGTAGATAAGCGAACTCAATTAGCAAAAGAATGCGCAAAATCACCCAATGCTCAATTTTATACATTTGAGGCACTAACACCCCCACAAGCTGGATCTTGGCTACAAAATCTAGCAAAGCATGAATTCAACGTATCCATCGATTCAGCTGCAACACATGAATTTATTGATTGGGTAGGGACCAATTGCTCTTTGCTTGAATCTGAGCTCCAAAAAATTGCAACTCATGCTAACGAAGGTCAAACCATAGATCGTGATGTTCTACGAACATTATTAAGCAAAACCCGAGAATTAACCTCATTTGAACTCAAGGACGCTATCATCGCTAGAAATGTATCTACGTCATTTGAACTCATTCATCGAATGAAGCAAACGGACGAAACCCTAATTGGCGAATCTCTACGTATGATTGGGATGTTGTCCAATACATTCATGCTATTTTGGATCATCCTTAGAGGGAGACAGAAAGGCTTACAAAGTAACGAAATCCAGTCCCAGTGTAATGTGAATCCATATTACTATAAAGTCTTGGATCGCCAGGTAAATGCCTATCATTTGGGTGAAATTCCTGCAATCATGGAAGCGTTATTAGATGCTGATCGAGCATTAAAAGGATTTGATGCAGGTAGACCACATGATGTATTGCAAGATGTAGTCAAGCGGATTCATCCAATCCAATAAAATCTTTTTTTAAAGACATACTGCGTATCCGTAAAAAAGACGTAAATTTGCTGAGTTTATTCACACCCTTTTTGGAAACGCCTTATGCAGGCTCTTGGTCGCCATATTTTACTCGAATTGTATCAATGCAATATCGAATCACTCAATGACCCATCACGTATTGAGTCCATCTTAGTCGAAGCTACGAAAGCATCTGGAGCGACGATTATTTCCCATGATTTTCACGCATTTAACCCATACGGAGTTAGTGGTGTGATCATCATTGCTGAATCCCATGTTACAATACACACATGGCCTGAATATGGGTATGCTGCTGTTGATATTTTCACATGTGGTGAAACGATTGACCCTTGGATTATCCAAGATAAAATTGCTGCCGATTTAGGCTCTGAATCAACCTCTACGATGGAAATGAAGCGTGGCCTATTCAAGGTCCCTCAAGGTTCATCTATCCATCATAAACCTCTTCAAGGCGCAATTGAATCGATTTGATGAATGGTATGAGGGTCAAACGGGTCTGACCCTAGGTGTCCAAGAAGTTCTCTTCTCTGAACAGTCTGACTATCAACGTGTTGAAATTCTTCAGACAGATAGCTGGGGGAAGGTTCTGACGCTTGACGGTCTGGTAATGCTCTCAGAATACGATGAATTTGTATACCATGAGATGTTAACGCATCCTTCATTATGCGCTCATCCTAATCCAGAACGTCTTTGTATTATTGGAGGAGGGGACGGTGGAACGCTGCGTGAGTGTGTTAAGCACGATGCTGTGAAATCTATTGACTGGGTTGAAATTGATGAAGTTGTGATTGAAGCCTCTAAATCACATTTCCCAGGTCTTGGCGTATTTGATGATCCACGAACTACCTTATATATCGAAGATGGAATCGATTTCATTGCACGCCAGTCTGCTCGGTATGACATTATTTTAATTGATGGATCAGATCCAATTGGTCCAGCAGAGGGATTGTTTGAAGATCATTTCATACAAGCATGCGCTAACGCTCTGCAACCAGGAGGGATTGTCGTTTCTCAATCAGAATCACCCTGGGTAAAGAAGTTTCATCCCAATATGAAAACTCTCTATAATGCGTTATCAAGCCATATTGGAGGTGTCACGCCATATCTTTGTTCCATCCCACTTTACCCGACAGGAACCTGGTCTATGATGATGGCATCCAAAACGGTAGATCCAAAATCATCCCATGCATTTGATACAGCGAAAGCATTTTGTGAAATGCATCCAGAGATTAGCTATTTCTCTGCAGAAGGGTTTAGGGCAGCAACAGCTTTACCACCCTTTGTATCAAGGCTATTTACATAGATTCATCATTGAATCTATTATCGGCAGATTCATCTTTGAAGCTAATATTAACAAAGCAGTTCTGACTTTGGTTTTTCTAGGAGTATGTCTTACTTCTAGTTACGCTCAAAATGGTGATGGACACCATCGTCCTACGTTTACCTACTCTTCACCAGTCTCAAGCTCAATTAAAGCGGAAGAAAGACGAAGAGCGATCGCGGAGTCTTTTCTCACAACCTATATAGCTCGCCAAGATCTTCACCAATTTTCTACAACCTCATTACGGTCATTATTGGGGAGGCTAGAGCAGGAGGGATTTCCAGAAGGAATCCTGGAGTTCTCAGATAACCTTCTTTCATTTCAAGCAGGAGCGCTCCCACTTTATCATCCATGTCTACTGAATGATTCTCCTGATAGCGCTTGTAGATCCATTCAACAGAGTTACTCTAAAGAGCCTTTTTTGGATGTTTTGCAAAGACAACCGAGTATACAGTCAATCTCGATAGAGAACTGGCTTACATCACTCGAGACATCCAATCAGCAGTACATATTACCGAACCTGATTGTCAATGAATACAGAAAGCCAACCATCCAAGGAGTCCTGGCTTTACAACAAGAGCCCAAAAGAGTGTCATTTTATGGGTCTATGGAGATAGATGCGCCTTATTTAGGTAGTCATCAACGCTCGTTTTCAGGACGATATGAATCAACTCCATCAGGAGTGACCCGCACCTCACTTATCTATACTCAGTTATTATTTCAACCATGGATTCAGCAGCATGCATTTGAGGTTGATTTAGAAACTCGTGACACACTCTCTCAAACGGCCTCTTTTCAATTAGAATCCTTGTGGTTAGCAGACCGAATGATTCGGCTTGGATCACACATAGGGATCGCAAAAAGTGAATACACGCAACGTCAAATAGCTTCTTTAACGAAACGTTGGCAGGTAACATTGGGCGTACGAGCCACATATGGTCCATGGACATTTCAACAATCACCTGATCGTACGGTTCCAAGTGGATGGTCATGGTCACTTGATACTATTACACCGATTGGACAGACTGTTCAACGAGGTTCTAGAGCGACGCTACGTACGATTTGGGGCATCCATAGAGAGATGTACTATGGTTGGGTACAATCCAATCATTCGTATGGTTGGAATATGGATGACGATGATATACAGGGGTGGTTATCCTGGGGTGGTGAGGGAATGTTCCGTGGATTAGAGTCTCATCAAATCGAGGTAAAATCTGCACATTCGTTATCCATTGACGGCAGAATTCCCATTGAGTCAAATCTTGTGATTGGGGCACTTATAGATATTGCGTTTATTCCAACCTCTCATGTTCGTGACACACAAATCCCTAAACCTATCCAACCATGGATGGGTGCTACAGGGCTTGTCGTAGAACTTCCCAGTGAAGGTTCTACGAAGATGGTATTAAGTGTTGTATTCCGTGTGGATCAACCTGTAAACCAGGGCCTATTTAGAGTACAGATCAAGCGCAATCAACGTTAATCAAAAAGCCAAGCCATTGGCTCTAATCGTGCGTTTCCAGGCTCAGCAACGGCAAACGTACCGCCTCCATTATCCAATGATCGTTGAGAAGGTTTACGCATGGTAGCGCCACCAAATTCACCGTTAACATTGAGTGCATAATAGTTGAGATTAAATCTAGGTCTTCCATCGTCATCTAGAAGTCGAGATTCTGTCATTTCGACGACTCGCTGAAGCGCCGACAAGCACGCTTGTTCGGGACTTTCTCCAGAACGCATTCTTTCGACCACATAGAAACTACCGCAAGCCATAATATTAGCTTCACCGCGACCAGTTGATCCCGCAGAGCCAACCCGTTGATCACAATATTGACCCGCACCTATAATTGGCGAATCACCCACTCGTCCTGGAATCTTATAAGACAAACCAGATGTCGTCGTAATCGATCCAACATCACCTTGTTGTGTCAACGCTGATATATGGACAGTACCTGTTGAAGTTGGATTAGATCCATCTTCATTCAACCAATTATCAGAAGGGTTTAGATTACGTTTCCAGCGGAGCCATGCCTCTCTTGCACGTTCGGTAAGTAGATTCTCTTCTTGGAACCCTAATTGTAGGGCAAATGTCTTTGCATCATCACCTACGAGCATGATGTGGTCTGTGAGCTCAAGAACCGCCTTTGCGACTTCAGATGGAGTTTTAATTCCTTCCAGACACCCTACAGCACCCGCTCTTTTGGTAGGTCCGTGCATACATGAAGCATCAAGCTGAACAACTCCATGTTCATTTGGAAGCCCACCATATCCTACACTCATGTCATCTGGGTCCAATTCTTGGATCTTTACCCCTTCAACAGCAGCATCAAGAGGATCTTGCCCATCAGCCATCATAGAAACCGCCAATTCGACTCCTCGCAGTGCATTTCGTGAACCCACTGCTAATGTCTTAGGATTCGAGCCGTTTAATCGTGAAGGAGTGGTGAGTTGCTGAGCAGCAGCACTTTGAGTTATAGCCCAGGGTAGTAATCCAAATGTCCCAAGTGTTTTGATAAAAGATTTTCTAGACGTATTCATAGCAATTTTATGGTTCACATTTATGAGAGTAGAACGTCTACTAGATGAGCATGAATGGCTTTAGATGACGTCCCATCTCCATAAAATGAACATTTATTTAATGGTTTCTCAAGAGTCTGCATCCAATTCAATCCAATATGAATCTTTTCAGTGTCAGTTCCAACTAGCTTGCCATATCCAGCCTCCATCACCTCAGGCCGTTCAGTCACTTCCCGAAATACGACAATGGGCAGTCCTAGAAGAGAGGCTTCTTCTTGAAGTCCTCCTGAATCACTAAGTACCCCATCAGAGTGAGCACAAAGCGTGAGAAACGGCAGGTATTCAAGTGCATCTAGCAGTTTGACTTGTGGGTGATCTTTAAGCTCATCGAGAGGAGGGTGTGTTTTTGGATTTGGGTGTCTAATCACAACAAGGTGTTGTGAAGGATGCATAGAAAGATGAGATTTAAGGGCTTCTATCACACGTTTTGCTGGCTCACCTTGAGATTCTCGTCTGTGTAACGTCATAACCCAATACGGTGTGGGAAGGTCAAGGCTCGTAGACGAATAGATTTGTTGTTTTAACGATTCAAATGCATCTACGATCGTATTGCCTACCTGATGGATTGTAGTAGAATCAATCCCTTCACCTACCAAATTTGAGGTTGCCTGCTCACTAGGACTGTAATGCCATGTCGACCATTTCGTGATCGCTTGGCGATATCCTTCCTCAGGAAATGGCTGGGTTAAATCATAGGTTCGTAGTCCAGCTTCAACATGGCCAAGAGGAATACCGGATGAATGGGCCGCTTGTGCAACGCAATAGGCAGTAGCAGTGTCCCCTTGGACAAGCACACAATCCACTGAATGTTCACGAAACCATGTAGATGCTTGGTTTTGAAGTTCTTGTTCTAGGAGTTCTAAGCGACCATGTGTAGGAGGAAGGGTTAATTCAACAGGGCGTATCCCAAACAATTTGCCGGTCCCCTTGCCAAGCGATTCATGCTGACCTGAATGGATAAAGTGAACAAGAAAGCGAGGATCCTTCTTTAACTCCAAAACTAGTGGAGCCATTTTGATGTATTCAGGTCTTGTTCCTACCCAAATCGCAATGGAGCGTGGCTTAGTGCTCATAATTGATTGATGGAGGCTGAAGCCTCATTTGCTCGAGCTCGTACATATTGATACATCTCCTCTGTGCGTTTTCCAATTTCTGACCAATCTAGGGTGTGAAGTCTATCGTGTAATGCGGTCGATGGTGGTGTAGAACAAGCGTCATCTATCGCTTGAATGATAGATTGCTCATCAAAAGGATTCAAATAATGTGCGTTCTCTCCAAAAACCTCTTTTGTACCCCCAGCTTCGGTAATAGCAATTGAACAGTTGGAAAGAGCCGCTTCCATTGCAGCGATTCCAGGAGTTTCAAACTGACTTGGAAGTATAAATGCCTTGGCTGCACGATATAGCGAGTCTAACAAAGGATCGTCAGCATCCAATGCACCTACCCAGGTAATTGAGGAATCTCCTTGTATCATTTTGGCGATGGGGTGATGTGATGTTAATCTTCCTGCCAAGACAAGAGGTGGCCATTGATGGTCTGTGTGATGATTTTGATAGACCTCAATAAGCTTTTGGACATTTTTTCTTGCTGCTTGAAGATCGCCTACATAGAGTAGATACGAATCAAAGCCAAGTCGTTGAATTGCTTGGTCTGGAGTCGATTGTGTGAATCTATTCACATCTACACCATTTGGTATCACAGTGATTTTATTCTGGTTAATCCCAAACGCCTTCATGAGAAGATTTGACTCAGCATTTGTATTTGGAGCAAGATGAGTCGCTTGACGACAAATTTGAACTTTATCATGCAAGTCTGGTTTGATCATCCAGCCTGTCCATCGGGTTATAGCTTGAAATTGAATAGCACGACGCAACGTAGCAGCAGATCGATTCGAAAACAACACGGTTGAGACAACCGTAGGAATTCCAGACTTCACTGCATACTCAACCTCATCACGAACACTAGGATTGGCTCCAAATACATGAATCAAGTCCGTAGATGGAACAGATGTTTTCAAGGAAGAGACAACCTCGACTGAATGACCTAACTCTTCTAAAGCCTGTTTCGTTTTAGTAAGCTGTCGACGTAATCCACCTTGGACCTCAAATGTACTCGGTGCTGTCAGAAAACGTATGTTCATTGTGTACGTTGCCCTAGTTCATCCAGAAGTATTGATTTCCACTGTCTGAGTGGATTATCTAGTGGGTTATAGGACCATAATAGCGATTCTGAATCGGTTTCTTGCTTGGGAAAACCCTCTTCAGAGATCCATTGTACACTGTTAGCGTTAGGATCCGGTATTGTGGTGTAAGGAGTTGCTTTAGAACGAATGGTCCACCAATCAGCCCATTGATGAAGGGTCCATGTTTCAAGTAGATGTTCATGTCTCAGTTCAGCAACACGTTCAAATAGCGTTGTTAACACGCCCATGTCCTCTTGCATTGGGTGATGGTAAAAGATGAACGGCTCTCCTCGATGCATTGATGAGTGGAGTTTGTGTAAGAAGTATTGCTGGATCTGTTCATGTGAAGCCTTTGTCCTACGAAATGACCCAGGGCAAATAGGGTGAATGGGGACTTGCAAAGGCTCTTGCTCATTCGGCCAGTGGGGTACATTATCGCTATCAAACCCAAAATCAGAAGCATATAAAAATGAATCCTTACACCGTTTATATACCTCTGATATTTGTGGTGTATAATGTCCAAATGGGACTGCTACTCCAGTTGGACGAATTCCAGTTTCAATTTCTATCTCTTTTTTAGACTGCATAATGTTTCTATACAATGCTTCTGATGACCCTCTGCTTTGATGCCTCACACCATGGACAGCTATTTCGATAGAAGGGTCTATGAACATCTCTAACCACCCTTTGTGCGCTTCTGTATGCAGAAACCATGTAGAAGGTAGATCAAACGTTCTGAGAGTGTTTTGTAAAGTTTTGACTGACTCTTTTGTGCCGTAATCACTGTCAACACGAACAATAAAAAGATTAGAAACCCCTTTGGGTAGCATTGCTTTCCGTAACAATGGCACACCAGCCCAAACACACGCATGTCTCATCGCGTAAAGCAACGTATTTCGATGCAGTGCATAGGGTATTTGATGGATTCGTTCCGTGGGACGATGGGTAGGGGGGGCTGTAGGTTGCTCCATTCCCATCGGAGCCATCCATGATTGAAATTGTTGCGAATGTGACCAAAATGGGAGGCCAATATGGCAACATTGTGAAGGCTCATCTATCCACATACTTTTATGAAGACTTTGAGCTTTGGGGTACGTTCGCACAGTAATCGGATGTATGGGCACATCCCAACTATGTTGGTTCCAAGGCGTATCAAGTAGGTGTGTTAGGTGAACCTGGCCAGATGTAACACCTTGACGTCTAGCCAGACGACCGGTGTAGTCAATGGTTGGTTTATCAAGAGATACATCATTCCAGACTGCATCATCTTCATTGGGAGGCAGTATCATAACACTGCATGAACTGTTCTCATCGCGTAAAATCGTCCAATCTACACCCAATTGCTGTAGTAAGGTTACAACACCTTTATGATATTTTGTTAATCCGAATTGAACGGTTGTATTCATGATGAACAAATACGATCAACAGTTTGAACCATTTCCTCAGGTGAGGTAAATGTGTGAAGGTTTTTGTAGTTCAAGCCATTAGTTATTGCTGACCGTGGCTCCGAGAGACATCCAATTGCTGGTGCAACGGTTGGAATGTCACAAGACAAACCAAGAGCCACACCACCAGACATTTCAATAGCTCGGTGATTGAACATGAGTACATCTGCTGCTGATAAGATCGCCTGAGCTTCGTCATCATTCACATGTACTGGATGAATCCAGAATCGATTTGGATGACGTGCAGCTTGTTGAGATAGCCATTCTAAGGTTTGCCCTCCATCTGGTTTAACAGGCCCTACAATCCAAAATACATAAGCATCATCGGCAAGAAACCACTCAATTGAGGCTTGAATTTGTTTGTATGATGCAATATTTCCAAAATAGAGTAATACATTGCTGTTCAATAGAGTATCATCTAGTTCTAGAGAATCTCTAAGAGTTGATTTAGCTGTTTTCTTCTCTATTCGACGTAATTGAAATCGCGGATGCTCAATGATTCGAAATGGGAGAGTGGTACTGCTTTTCGTGCTGTGTAGTAATCTAGTTATCGTCCCCCTACAGTGTACGAGAATCATGGATGAGTGGTTCATTATCCATCGACTAATCGATCGATTTATCCATCGATTTCGGGGTTCGTGCGGCTCTACATTGTGACATGTCCAAATTAATGTACCACCCTTGAAGAGGTATATACGTAAGCAGAACCATTTCCAGATCCAACCAATTACACCTTTAAGCGTTGTTGCTTCTATCCAATGTTGATGGACAACGTCTTTCGTAGGGTGTGCCCAAAGAAGAGATCCATAACCAAGAATGGAGTGACTTGCCCATTGAACACCTGGTTCAAGTGGGTATTGCTTGTAGAACTGGGTGATGTAATCTGTTTTTGGTGTTTGTTCACGGTGTTTTGGGAAGACATGTACTGTTCTAACATCAGCAGAACAAACATCCTTCCAATCGTTAAACGCTTGGTAATTCATGGACGAAGTGGGATCCGTACACCAATCGAATGAGCGGTTCCGAAGCCTGAAGAGAATGGACTAAACGTGTAATCAAGCCCAAAACGATCTGTTGACAGGAATAAACCAGCAGAAAAACTCTGTTCTGTATCCTTCCATTCTTTACCTAGGCGAAATCCGCCTTCATCATTAAAACTAACTTCCACACCTGAATGGACGACCGCGTCCTGATCATTACTCATGAGTTGCTTTGTTACATCTAGGTAACTATGTAAATCAACACTTCTTGATTCGTTGATGGTGAGAGATAGTACGTGTGACTTATTCGAGAGACGTATTCTATGAGGAAGCTCTGTAGACGTTTGATCTAATGCGTCCAATTCACCTACATGCTCAAGTGATACACCAAATTGAAGCCGACTGTCGAGAAGAGGAGCCCAAGCTCCCGCTGAAAACGAGAACCCACTTGCACGATATTGAAAGATCTCTTGCCGTAATGCACTTACACTGACCCCTAAAGCCACAGGACCTAAATTTCGAGCAAATCCAGCTGTAATCATGAGGTTTTCTGCTGAGAACGTTCCAGTAGGAGGCCCTGGTTGAGTGCGAGCTTGCAACTCTCCAACAGCAGACCGTTGAAGTGTAATCCCAAAGATTGCACGGCGACCTACCCAAGAAACACCCGCATACTGAAAAGAGGTATTTGAAATCCAAGCAGTGTATGATGCCTCAATCCAATTATCAGTGGATGTTGCCAGCAGAGCAGGATTGTATAAAATTGAGTTTGGCCCATTGTTTGAAAGTCCACCAGCACCACCTAGAGCTTGAACTTTGGGATTAAATGGAATGTCAACCAAATCGAGAGTTGGCGTTTCTAGCGACTGTCCCTGAGCGCCAGATACAGACCCTAAGACAAACAACATGAGTACAAGTGAACATCTAACGAATACTGTGACCTGGTTCATTAAAAATGGGACCGTGGAATTCATAAGGAGAAGGTTAATGAAAAGGTGTGTGCAAAGCCAATCTCAGGATGTTCACTCCAAAGTGCATAATGGAATTGATCAACTAGAGGAACATCTGGCAAGTCCAACATAAAACCACCAGATCCCTTCCAGGAGGTTTCTATTTCAGAAAAAGGGGTACTGTGCAGCCCCAATTGGACACGAAATTGAGAGTGAGCAGCCCAATCCAATCCTAATGACGTAGATACCGCTCGCGCATTCGTTTCGCTGGATTGACGAATAATTAAACCATTATCACTCAATTGAGATACTGGAGATTGTCGCATACTCTGAGTCGATAATGTCACAGAATGATGGAATTGAACGCTTTGTAGTGCAAACGTGTGTCCAAAAATATATCGACGCTCAAATCCTTGACGGATAGAACCTTCCTGATTCGCCCCAGACAGAGACCCGGTTGTCCAGCGATACGATGCCAATAAATCTTTTGCGACAACCATCCATGTATATCGATCTGTTACTCTTGATTGCAAACCAACATCCAGTCCAATCGTTGTAGCAGCATCTAGATCGGGGTATAAAGATGAATGATGCCATGATATACCAAGTCCAGCATCAAGGGTTTCTGTTATTGAAAGTCCAAATTGAACACCCACCATGGATTCACTGGTTGAATAGGTCTGTGTTGGATACCCACTTACGCTTCTACCGTCAATGTCCCCAACCCTGTACTGACCCAAATGAATTCGTATGCCTAAACGCTCATCCAGAGGGGCCTGGAGTGATAATCGATGGTGTGAACGATCAAAAGGTAGCGTTGAGGTTTGCATCAATGCACTCCATTGTTGCCCCTGACTTCTTGCAGCAGAAGGGTTAAGGGTAACGTAGAGTGGATTTTCTGTGTATGATGAAGATGTCACTACACTGCCTAATGCCCTTTCGAAGGATGACATAAACAATCTACTTTGGATCCCAGAAGCCCCACCAACTTGAGCTGATGCATAGACAGGAAGGAGTAGTAGCATAAGTAGACCCACAGATACTCGACCTGATATGTGTACAGATACCTGGTTTCCAAAGCGATTGAGCATCTCTTTCATTACTGCACCACTAAAATTTTACCACGAAAAAGCATGCTCTTACCTTCTACTTGTACAAAATAGACACCATTATGTACTTCAAGACCATTGGTGGTTCTCCCATTCCAAAGCACTTCATAGATACCATTTGATCCCACGGATTCACTGGATTGATAGATTCTTCGCATCTGACCATCAAATATGGAGACGGAAACGGTCATGGGTTCATCAACATTGAAACGAATACGAGCAAATTCATGGGTTGTGGGTGAAAATGGATTTGGATAGACGTACCCATCTACTGAATCACTTGGTCGTGTATTGTGTTGTCCTGTCAATGGATAATCGACTCGTAAAAGCTCCCATGTTAGACCCTCATCTTCAGAAACAAGTAATCCTTGTGAGCTTCCTACAAGGACGATATTCTGATAGGTATCAATGGAAAAAAACTCCGTGGACAATGGAAGTTGATTTCCAACCACTGATAGAGGGGTTTGACTTCTCCAAGACTTGCCTCCATCTACAGAACGATGTAACTGATCTCCAACAGCAAGGATGGTTGAGCCCATAAATCCTATATCATTCACTTTTTGTCCAATTAGGTGTTGATTAAAGGTCGCACCACCATCATTAGTTTGAACCAATCCGTATCGCTCAGACGCAGAAGTAGGCCAATTAGTCATCCACAAGTCTCCTGTTTCTGCGTCTTGACGAATTCTAATGATCCAGTTACCAAGTAAGCCTCTAGCTGATCCATTGGCTTGTTGATGCACCCAAGACGCTTCTGTGGGGCCCAATTCGTGAAGATCCTCCGACACATTGAGTCCACCTGCTGTGCCAACATAAACGACATCTTTATCGTCCACATGTACAGAGAAACCAAGCAAATTATTATCAGATCGAGGATCGTATCGATCAATGGATCCGCTTGAGGTCGTACTTGTCCATGAAGTTGACGACGTGGGGGTCATTTGGGATGCAGGTTGTGGGGGTAAAGGAACAAACTGCCATGTTTCGGCTAGATCCCTGGATACTTTCACACCTGAAGCCCAGTGTGCTGCATACAAAGTATTGTCATGGAAAAAAAGATCGTAGGGTGGTGATTGTTCAGGGACGGTAATGCGCACTCTTCGATATTCATTTGCCCCATAACTAAACGATAAATCACACGCTTCGTCCAATAGTGATGGGTCAGGGCAACGTACAGGATCGGGTTCTGGATCTAAATCAAAGGGTTGATATGTCCAAGATTCCCCCTTGTCTTGTGATAGTCCATAGCCTGCAGCTCGAGGCACAGATTCATCATCAATTGTCGTTGTTGCGCCTAAACCTGCAAGTAGTATTGGGCTTTGTACATCAATGGAATACAAAGAAGCTGTTCCTAGATTCACAGAATCAAGACCATTTGGAGCATTCCAAGACGCAAAAGGAGGGATGGACTGCTCTAATCCAGGTCCAATCCATACACCTTGATCATTGGCACCGATAACTGAAATACTGTTTTGACGAAACGAATTTTCACGATCAAACAATGGACCTATCCAGGTTGAAGATTGACTGTAGCTTGGCATAAACACTCCCGCAACTACCAACAAAATGATGCCCCACCCACAACTATATGAAAACATTCCAGGTTTCATCATTGTCATTACCTGAAGATCTCTAGGGTGGTCGTTTTTTCTGGTGCCGATAAACCTGTCACGGACGTTGCATTCCATCTCAATAGGTAGCTCGCAGGTTGATTGTCTTCATTGATACTTAACCCTACAAAATATTCACCATCATTGGCTTGCTGATCCCCATCTTGGCCTTGATCTCCCAACGTAAATACACCTCTGGACTCATTTGTGCTAGCATCAATCAATTCCATCGTCACGGAAGCGATATTCTGCAAGCTTATAGGGTGGGATACCTCTGCAACAAAGACTATTGATGTGGACCCTGAAGAGGGAATCCTCACAGAATCTGCATGGGTAATTGACTCAATCACAGGCGCTTCATCGGCAACACCCACAATAGGAATGGAGGTTTCATAGCTAACTTGTTGACCATTAGGATCAACAAATTCAATACGTGCACGAATTGTGGTGGATTCACCCGTATTTAAGGTTAATTGACCAGCTGCATCAAAGGTCCCATTCTCTTGTAGTTCAACATCAAGAAATAGGGGTGATGCTGACCCTTTTGTTACAAACGCGACCCCTTGTGTACCTGTCGTTTTTTGATTTAATTCCCCCTGAAATGACACATTCAGTGTTGTATCCTGTATAACATCGGAGGTGTATTCCACATTTGAAGGCAAAAATGTTACAGATTCGAACGTAAGTTGTTGTGATGGTTGATCACTTACGGCCTGCTCACATGAGAGTATTATAAACGATAGGAAAAGGAGCAAGGGAAGAATCTGAGCGTGTTGCATAGCTTAAATATAAAAAGCTTCTCGTCTATGGGGTTCCATAAATTGCATTTCAATTAATTGTAGGTTAGCACAAACTCATTTACCTTTGAACTCATAATGCAGACGTATTCAACACATAACAACGCTTGGTGGAGGTAACGAACTCGAACTGCATTTCGTACGTCCAATCCACTGTACACGAAATGCAGTGGATTTTTTGTTTCTAGATGGATTGTACATTTTCACAATTTAAGGATGCAGCAATACCTGGGGGTGTAATACCATGCACAATTACACTTCTTTCTGATCAAATCACCCCTGTTCAGGCAGCGCGTTCGTTGCGAGCTGCTCATCCTGACAAAGCACATTTCTTGTTTGAAAGTGTAAGTGCTGACCAAGCAATGGGTAGATACTCATTTTTAGGGGCCAACCCCATGATAACATGGAAGGGATACTCTTCTGGGACTCATGTATTCCATCGAGGCTCACCCAATACGCACGAGGTACTACCAAGTCCATGGGATGAAACGCTTCGGCAATGGATGGCTAGCAAAACATGGGCTGAGTCCATTGAATTACAACTACAAAGTGGGGGGTTCCATGGCGGAATTGTAGGGTTTACGTCCTATGAATGGATCCATCAATTTGAACCAATTGAGAATGAAGCCACTAAGGAACCCAAAAAGAAATCGATAGAGAATGAGAATCCAATTGCACTTTGGATGCTTTTTGACGAGTTCATTCAATTTGACCATGTCAAACAGACGTGCACATTGACAAAACTAGTTTTTCCTTCTCAGGACTCTTTAACGTCTAATGAATCATTGAGGGACCTTTTTGATGAAGCAGAACATGCACTTCAAAAGATGGCTAGAAGCCTGTCATCTGGTGAACAAACCTTTGACTCTTTAGGTGCGATTACACGTAACGATGAATCGTTTGAGTCTCCATTTACACAAACAGATTTTGAACAAGCTGTAAAGACAATCAAGACTCACATTCATGAAGGAGATGCATTTCAAGTTGTTTTATCTAGAGCACTTACAATGGATTTCCCATATGATTCGCTCAATTTATATAGAGCCTTACGCCATGTAAATCCTTCACCCTACATGTTCTTCATCCACCATCCAGATGAATGTACGCTTGTTGGGTCCTCTCCTGAAATTTTGGTCCAGGTGAAGGATCGTACAGCCGTTCTTTATCCAATTGCTGGAACACGACCAAGAGGCGAGAATGAACAACAGGATGCCGCATATGCAAAGGAATTATTGTCTGATCAAAAAGAATTAGCCGAACATACCATGCTTATTGATCTGGGTCGCAATGATCTCTCCCGAGTTTGTGAGCATGGTTCAATTCATGTGAGCAAGCAAATGGAGGTAGAGTACTTCTCTCATGTAATGCACATTGTGAGTGAGGTTAAAGGGTTCGTCCATGACGATTATGACGCATTAAGTGTCCTTAAAGCGTGTTTTCCAGCGGGAACCGTGTCTGGTGCACCAAAAGTTAGAGCGATGCAGATACTCAACGAGCTCGAGCCACATCACAGAGGCCCTTATGCAGGCGCGGTGGGGTATTTTGACTTTAAGGGGAACATGGATACCTGTATTGCGATTCGGACCTTTATACTTGAAGGTGATACCTTAAGAATCCAGGCAGGTGCAGGGATTGTTGCCGATAGTGATGCGACTTCGGAGTACCAAGAAACGCTGCATAAATCAAACGCGTTGCGACATGCAGTTGCGTTAGCCAAAACGTTAACTTAATTCACTATGATCACACTTTCAGGAATTCAACCTTCTGGTCAATTACATCTTGGGAATTATTTTGGTGCGATTCGTCAACATATACACCGGCAAAATACACCTGACCAGTCCTACTACTTTATTGCCAATTATCATTCTCTGACCTCCTTACATGATGGCCAATCCTTGGCTCAATATTCACTAGATGTTGCGATTGACTACCTTGCATTAGGGCTTGATCCTGCGACGTGCACACTATATTTACAGTCTGATGTTCCTGAAACAACGGAACTCGCCTGGATCCTAGGCACGTTCTCACCCGTATCGTTGATGGAAAAAGGGGTGGCGTATAAAGACAAACTTTCTCAAGGCCTTGCTTCAAATATCGGTTTATTTACCTATCCCATTCTTCAAGCTGCTGATATCCTCATCATGCAAGCAAATGTTGTTCCAGTTGGAGAGGATCAAAAGCAGAATATTGAAATCGCTCGGGATCTTGCTCAAAAAGTGAATCATTCTGCACAAAAAGAGCTCCTAACTGTACCTGAGCCGTTGTTTGTTGAAAAGGGAGCCAATGTTCCAGGGACAGATGGTAAGAAAATGAGCAAGAGTTCCGGCAACACCATTCCCATATTTGCAGAGGGAAAGGCCCTCAAAAAAACTATTGGAACCATTGTTACCGATTCTAAAGGATTAGAGGACCCAAAAGATCCAGAGTCATGTACTGTATTTGAGTTAATTAAGCTCTTTGCAACCGATGAAAAAGCAGATGAAATTGCCACTGCGTACAAATCAGGAGGATATGGATATGGGCATGCAAAGCAAGCGTTACAAGATCTTATGGATGATCATTTTGGAGAAGCCCGAGAGAAACGCAGAACACTTGCTCAACGCCCTGATGATGTGATGGATATTCTTGCTAGTGGGGGAAATCAAGCCAGGAAAAAAGCAGCTCCCCTTATGGACGCAGTTCGTGAGGAGTTTGGACTACTCAAAACGAAGATAGACTTGTAGCGTTCTGTATGATTTTAGTGATCGATAATTATGATTCGTTTACATATAACCTTGTAAATCTAGTTTCTATTCAAGGTATAGAGGTCAAGACCGTCCGAAACGATGAAATAACACTACAACAGATTCGTGAACTAGGCCCAAAAGGAGTTTTACTCTCTCCCGGGCCAGGAAGACCTGAGAATGCAGGAGTTACAGAAGACGTATTACGTCAATTTGGCTCGAGTATACCCATACTTGGTGTTTGCTTGGGCCATCAGGCCATTGGTCAGGTATTTGGAGGGGATGTCATCCATGCACCCACACTCATGCATGGAAAAATATCATCTGTTCAGCATGATGGTGATCCATTATTTAAGAATGTACCAACACCATTTACAGCTACTAGATATCACTCTTTAGCATTGGATAACAACACGTTACCATCTGTTCTTCAAGTAACTTGTAAGACAAAAGAGGGAGTGATTATGGGAGTTAGGCACAAGGAGTATCCAATTCAAGGAGTGCAATTTCATCCAGAGAGCATTTTGACTCCTGATGGGGAAACAATGATTAAGAATTGGATTGAGTCATTATGAGTGAGAAGGATCTTTCCGCTATCGCATCATGGGTGACACAAATAAGTACCACAGATCGTCTCTATGAACACGACGTGAGTCAACATAGGGAATGCTTTGAGGCATTGGTTGATGGGACATTGGACGCAACTATCTCTGAATCATACTTACGTCATCTCTCAAGATTTCCTGTGCATGAATCCATATTAACCCTTGCCGTAGACGTCGTACGAAAGCATATGATCGCATTTGACGTACCTACATCAGGTCCAATTCTTGATGTGTGTGGTACAGGTGGAGATGGACAACAGACATTTAATATCTCTACCACGGCCTTTTTTGTACTTGCTGGGGCCGGTTTCAACGTCGTAAAGCATGGGAATCGTGGAGTTACATCATCAAGCGGATCCTCTGATGTGCTTCAAGAGCTAGGAGTGCCCGTAAGCGCGTCTATAGAGACACTACAATCAATTTTTAATGAAATTGGAAGTGTCTTTTTATTTGCACCGTCCTTCCATCCAATTCTAAAGCATGTAGCGCCAATCCGACAATCACTAGGAATACGAACCATTTTCAATGTAATGGGACCCCTCCTAAATCCTGCAAATCCATCCCATCAACTTATTGGTGCATATAACGTAGAGGTAGCTAAAGCGATGGCTCAATCACTTCACGTCCGTGGAGTTCATGCGACTGTGTTTCATCATCATGATGGATATGATGAGTGGGTGCCCTTTGGTCATGCTACTAGTTTTCATGCCATCCCAGGTAATACAGACGTTCTTCAAACAGAGACATCATTTGAACAATTTGGCGTAAAAAAGGGATCCAAGGACTCCATTGTTGGTGGACCCCCTGATGAGAATGCAGAATTATTGCGTCAAATACTGCAAAATCGAGCGGATGAGGCCAAAATAGACACCGTTTGTATGAACGCAGCAGCAGCCATACAGATCGTCCATCCAGACATTGATCGTCTTGAGGCTGTGCAAATGGCTAAGGATTCAATTGACAGCGGTGCAGCATGGCGAATTCTGCAATCAATGATTGAGGTAGGACATGACAATTCTTGATCAAATTGTGGAAAGCAAACAATCGGAGATAAGAAAACATAGATCTAGAGTATCACTCAATGATTTCGATGGATTCGAATACACTCATCGCCCCACATTCTCTTTTAAAGATGCATTAAAACGTAAGGATGGACCTTCGTCACAAATGCCATCAATTATTGCTGAATTTAAACGTGGCTCACCTTCTAAGGGGCATTTTGCACCAGATGCTATGCCAAGTGTACAATGCAAAGCATATGAAAAGGGAGGAGCAGCGGCCTGCTCCATCTTAACAGACTCTCCATTCTTTTATGGGTCATTGCAAGATTTATCTGAAGCACGAAGCCATGTACAACTTGCTTTGTTACGAAAGGACTTTATCATCGATCCCTATCAGGTATTCGAGGCAAAAGCGTTTGGTGCTGATGCCATATTACTTATTGAACGAATACTAAGTGATACACAGATCAAAGAATTAATAGATGCGGCAAAACAATGTCATCTTGGCATTTTAATGGAACTTGATTCAGCAGAAGCATGGTCAAGAATCGAACCATTCAAGGATAGGTTATCAGCGGTTGGGATAAATAGTCGGAATCTAGCAACCTTCGACACGGATGCAGATTCTGGGTTTCAGCAATTAGATCAAATCCCTTCTAGTGTGGTTCGTGTTTTAGAGAGTGGTATTCACAGCTATGAGCCACTTCTTTCTTGTGCTAAACATCAAATCGATGCAGCCCTTATCGGCGAAGCATTGATGCGAGCGCCCAATCCCGCAACCCTATTACAAACATGGATCCAAGAGGTATCAGACGAGTTAGAATAATCTATGACTGACCCAATGCTTAAAATTTGTGGTATAAGAAGTCTCGAGGATGCACGTTTTTGTGCAGGTGCCTTTGTAGATCGATTAGGGTTTATTTTCACGCAAGAAAGTAAAAGAACCGTCGATGTGAATCTCGTTGGAGCCATTACCCAGTGGATTGAGGGTATGGATATGGTTGCAGTCACAATGGACCAACCCCTTGAAGAAGTCCAAACGATACTAAAACGGTCCGGTTGCTCTCACATTCAGCTTCATGGAGATGAACCGCCTCACTACTGTGATACGTTGGACGTACCAGTAATCAAGACCATTAGCATTCGTTCTTCTGATTCCGTACAACGTATTCAGCAACAAATTGAGATGTATAGCCCTTTTGTGGATGAATTTTTATTTGATACTCAAGTGGAGCAAGAGGGTTCGACGCAGCGTGGAGGTACGGGAGAAGCCTTTGATTGGTCTATACTCACAAAGTGCATCATACATAAACCATACTGGATAGGGGGTGGATTACATGCCCAACGGATTCAGGAAGCTCTGAAAATTGTAAGACCATATGGTTTCGATGTCAATTCTGGTGTGGAAATTGAGCCTGGAGTCAAGGATTATGATAAAATCACTCATTTGACTTCTCTTTTAAAAACAACATCTTAAGGCATGCAACAAGCAACAACGAAGAAGACTGGATATTTTGGAGAGTACGGCGGACAGTTTGTTCCAGAAACGTTAATTCCCGCTTTAGAAGCTCTTACACAGGCGTATCATGAATTGGAACAAGATCAGGAGTTTCACGCTGAATTAGATCAAGCTTTACAGCACTTTGTGGGTCGAGCAACACCATTGAGTTATGCACCAAGATTGTCAGAGCACTACGGGCTTAAGATTTATCTAAAACGTGAAGACCTCTGTCATACGGGGGCGCACAAAATTAACAATGCCATTGGACAAGCCCTCTTGGCTAAGAAAATGGGGAAGACGAAAATTATCGCCGAAACTGGGGCAGGGCAACATGGTGTGGCTACTGCGACAGCATGCGCCAAGTACGGTTTGGAATGCATTGTCTACATGGGTGAAGAGGATGTAAAACGGCAGCGCTTAAATGTTGAGCGGATGCAGTTGATGGGCGCAGAAGTTCGACCCGTTACTAGTGGAACAAGAACACTTAAAGATGCGACTAGTGAAGCTATTCGCCACTGGGTAACCCATGTGGAGGAGTGTTTCTACATTATTGGATCTGTTGTTGGTCCCCATCCGTACCCGTTGATGACGAGAAATTTTCATCGTGTTATTGGATTGGAAACACGAGCGCAACTCTTTGAGATGGAGGGGAGAACCCCTGACGCTCTAGTTGCTTGCGTAGGTGGTGGCAGTAATGCTGCTGGCTTTTTTCATCCATTTATTGACGATAAAGACGTGGAAATGTTTGGGGTTGAAGCTGCTGGACATGGCATTGAGAGTAAAAAAACTGCTGCTACACTTTCAAAAGGAAAGCCTGGGGTGCTCCATGGATCTCTGAGTTATCTTTTACAGGACGATCATGGTCAAGTTGATTTGGCACACAGCATTAGCGCTGGGCTCGATTATCCAGGCGTAGGTCCAGAACATTCCTATTGGAAGGATCAAGGACGTGTTCAATACCTAGCAGCGACCGATCAAGAGGCAATGAGAGCGCTCGAAACATGCGCTGCATTGGAAGGGATAATACCTGCCTTGGAGACTGCACATGCATTTGCCTGGTTGGATAAACAACAAACGATTCAAGACGGGCGCTTGGTTGTCATTAACTGCTCGGGTAGGGGCGATAAAGATATGGAGATGATCACGTCATACAGAACAGCCTCTAGAGGACTCTGATGAATCGACTCACTCACTATTTTGCTCATAAACCTCAAGAGGAACTTGCCAAAACTCTTTATATAACGGCTGGATTACCATCTCTAGATCAGTTTCAAGAGACATTAGATTCACTGGTCGCTTCTGGAGCTTCTATCATTGAAATTGGGATGCCGTTTAGTGATCCACTAGCTGATGGACCTACAATCCAAAAAGCGAATGAACTAGCACTTCAGCAAGGAGTCCATTTACCGTGGATCTTTGAAGCGATTCAATCTTTCCGAAATCGTCACGAGACACCCATTGTTTTGATGGGGTATATCAATCCTGTTCTTCATTATGGGATTGAGGCATTTGCACAAGAATGTGAAAGAGTAGGAGTCGATGGTGTCATCTTACCCGATGTACCGCTTGAAGAAATGGATAGAGTCAGAGAAATTTTTCATGCGCATCAATGCTCACTTATTGGGTTAATTACACCCACATCCACAGATGATCGCATTCAAGAGCTTGATAGGCTTTGCAGTGGCTTTCTCTACATTGTGATGGTTACAGGTGTTACTGGGGGGAATGCCTCTCAATACACGTCAAATACACGGACATTTTTAGAAAGAGTACGCCATATAGTGACCAATAATCACATTATGGCAGGGTTTGGCATTCAACAGCGCTCAGATATTGAGCCGTATGAAGATCTCATTGATGGATTTATTGTGGGCAGTGCCCTTCTACGCGTGTTGATGGATTCATCAAGCCATAATTCAAAGGAAGCTTTGCAGAGTTTTCTTTCGCAACTTCAGTCATAATGAGTATCCTTTCTTTATGAAAAAACAATCATCTTTACTACCCATCTTTGTAGGACTTATACTTACAATAGTCGTTGCTAGTGGTTGCAACATGGAATACAAACCCACTGCTAAAGGGTCCCTAGATTCTATATTACTGGTCGTAGATACTACACAGCATAATGAAAGTCTGGTTCCTGCCATTCGGGAAGTATTTGAACAAGCCATTCCCCATGTACCCGGCTATGAACCTCAATACAAGGTCCAAATTGCGTCTTTTGAGCGTGAATCTGACCTCTCCGTGATTGAGAATCGAACAAATGTTGTCATTGCAGCTCCATTAGATGAGCAAACACCCACAGGATCATTGGTACGATCCATGCTGAATGAAACATTCGAGCAAAACGTACGAAGTGGAAACTCGTTTGCATTTCCTGCCAAGGATGTCTGGGCTAGAAATCAATGGGTACTTGTACTCACTGGACTTGACACTGTCGCTATGAAACAGGCAATTCTAGATACAGACACCCGATTGTTAGAACCTCTACTAGATTATGAGCTTGAACGTTGGACCCTCGATATTTATGAAAAAGGTGAACAAGTAGAGCTAGCAGACTCTTTAATGGCCCATGCTGGCTGGTCTGTTCGAATGCAACATGATTATGTATGGACGTTTGATACCACCCGATTTGTACAATTTAGAAGACCTTTAGTGGATAATGATCGGTGGATTTGGGGAGCATGGGAAGACTTAGAAGATCCTGGAGTCATTACACCTGAGTGGATTCAAGCCAAAAGAGATTCCATTATGGCTACCTACCTAAAAGGAAGCCGTCCTAATTCGTACATCACTACCGAAACTCGAAGACCTGTAACGACATCATTATTGAGTGATTCTGAATACTTAGGGTTTGAAACCCTTGGTACATGGACCATGGTGAACGATTTCATGGGCGGTCCATTTGTCCACTTCACCTATTACATTCCTGAGCAACAGCGAGTTGTATTTCTAGAATATGGTCAATTTGCACCACAGGTCGGAAAAAGACGATTTGTTCGCCAATTCCGCGCAATGGGGCGAACGTTTAAAGTTGAGCCAACTATGACGTCAGATTCATCGAAATGATGTATGTTAAGGGTTGAATTAAAACGCATGAAATTCGTGAATATTTCTCGATTCTGAATGACGCCTCCTAGCATGATTCAATGTTGGCTTATCCCTTATCCAACAGTCTCTTTAGATTCGTTGGCCAAGACACTCGAACACAAAGAATGCGTAATTAGCACCCACTCTCCATTCGAACTAGAGGACATCGATTTTACAGCACTTTCACCCAATGAATGCCCCGATATCGTATTTATTGATGGTGGGTCGGAAGTGAGTCACTCACGTCGCATGTGTCGCCATCTTCGTGATAATGGGTACAAAGGTTTTTTACTACTAGCCTCGCCAGATTCAACCACTCAAGGTCGAGTAAAATCCCTCAAGGCAGGGGCAGATGATTTGTGTGTAAAGCCATACTCAAGCCATTCTATTCGTGAAAAAGTTCTTGAATACATTCAGCTCGAAAAAAAGAATCAATCTGCAAAGAAATACTCATTTGATGAACTCATGCTAGACACGAAAGAAGGAGTATTGCATGGAAAAGGAGGGAAGCAAATTCGTCTTACACAAATCGAGAGTAAGTTAATGAAGACCTTTCTTAAGCAGAGTCAGAAACTCTGTTCAAAGGAATGGTTAACTGCTGAAGTGTGGAAAATTCATTTCGACACTAAAACAAATTTTCTAAGTGTCTCAATAAGTGGGCTTCGTAAAAAAATAGCCAAAGTCACCTCTAAACCTTATATCCACACCATAAGAGGGAAGGGGTATAAGCTCGATCATGAGCCTTGACCTAGAAAATGGACTTAGTCCATTGAGGCATGATCTGTTGCCGCAAGCTCTTGGTAGAGCTTAAATTCTTCAGGTGTTGTGTTGGCAAACAGATATAGGAGTGGGTCCACATGTTTTCCATTGCGCAATACCTCATAGTGGAGGTGCGGACCGCTAACCATTCCGGAGTTTCCAGTATATCCAATCAAGTCCCCTCGATTGACACGTTGTCCTTCCTGCAGACCCTCCGAATAGCTTGACAAGTGAGCATACCTTGTTTCAAATCCATACCCATGATCAATCACAATCATTCGACCATACGTACCTGCATATCGTCTAGAGGTAACGGTACCATTTCCCGTTGCATAAACAGGTGACCCAATTTCGGATCGGAAATCAATACCTGGGTGCATCCGCTTATACCCTAATACAGGATGTGTACGCATGCCATACGTACTCGTCAAGACGTTATCTACGGGTTTAATTGCAGGAATGTGCTTGAGTTTATCTGAATTAGTATTGAAATATCGTTTAATCTCTTCGTAGGAGTCATTCTGAATACGAATCCGTTGCTCAATTTGGCGGATAGATTGTCTGGCTTCAACAAGAAGTTGCGCGGTCGAAGGGGAGACCGATAATTCCATTTCTGGGGGTCTAGCTCCTCCCATAGATGCATTTCTTTCAGCCATTGGTATTTCGTTCAAGCCTAAAATAGAACGATACATCTCATTGTCTTGAGCAGCTAGTTCATCCAACTGGCCCATTAAGTTGGTCAGTGTTTCCTTAGAATCCTCAACTTCTTCGATAAGGAATTCATTTTCTGCTTTGAGAGCTAGTTCAGCTGGAGTGGCATAAAATGTAGAGATAAGAGATAAAAAGATGGCACCAAAAACCATCCCATTGAGTATCCATAAGGACATCGATAGAAGGAATAGTTCTCTCTTGTTATTCTCTACAAGGACAAACCGACAAGCGTCTTCGTCGTAGATGTAATGTCTGGGCTGATTCATTTCCACAATTGTTTGCTAAAGATACGAATCTTTTATCGGCTACTCTACATCCCCCTCAAAATAGGAGATAGCACTCCCTGGACGACCTGCAGTTGGCGCAGATTCAACCGATTCACCGTTCATTTTACGCTCTATTTGGGTTTGAACTTTTGCCTGGAATGCCTTTGCAGCATCATATCCATAATGTTTGAGCAGGTGATTCATGGCAATCACTTCAGCAATAACTGTAATATTTTTTCCGGGTGTCATAGGAACTCGAATTAAGGGTAAGGAGATACCCATTAAGTCCACCGTTTCATTTGTTAGACCCGTTCGCTCAACTTTCTGTTCATCATCCCAGAGATTTAACTCAACCACAACTTCAAGTCTTTTTTGATATCGAATAGATCGTATTCCAAACATTGATAGCACATCAACGACCCCAAGACCTCTGATTTCCATGAAATGTTTGTTCATCTCTGTAGCAGAGGTCATGATCACAGAATTCTTCCTAGTAAGCATGACAACATCATCAGAGACCAAACGATGCCCACGTTCCACAAGATCCATCGCTACTTCACTCTTACCTATCCCTGATTTGCCAGCAATAAGTAACCCAATCCCATATACATCGACCATACTACCATGGATCATGGTTTGATCTGCAAATTGATCGTCCATATAATCTTGAAGAATGGACATAAAACGAGTTGTCTCCAGATTCGTGGACAGTACGGGGATTCCTTGTAAATCTGCTTCATGCAGTAAATCAGCTGGAAGTTCATTTCCACTGGTTAGAATAATTGCAGGGCTTTCGAAGGAGCAAACATGCTTGAATCGGTCACGAGATTCTTCTTTTGGAAGATGTAATAGATATTCAATCTCCGTATTGCCAAGAATTTGAATCCGTTGATGCGTGAACGTTTCTACAAAGCCTGCTAAGGCAAGACCTGGACGATGAAGCGTACATTCGGTTATTTGCTTTGCCTGGCACCTTGATTCATCTGTGCAAAGTCGGATATCTATATTGACCAATTCTTTTAAATCTTGGGTCAATTCTGCAACAGTCATGGACTCTCGTTTCGGACGAGAAGGGGGGACACGTAGTGGCATAGTTGGGATTAATGTGTCGCGTGTTTGGTCTTAAATTTACGCAATTGTCTTGTCATCAAATCTACTGCCTCCAACACTGCTTTCTCATAGCTTTCGTCCTCAACTGTAGCTGTTAGATAATCCCCTGGTATCTTCACTCTGAGATCCACTTTTTGGGGTGCATCTGCGTCCTGTCCAGGTTCTAAGACAACTTCTATGGAAGAGATTTCACTATGAAACGTATGTATTTTATCGACTGCATCCAGTGTGAATTCCTTTAATTGTGTGGATGGATGAAAATGTCTTGCAGTAAACTGAGTGCTCATAGGAGATTGGGTTAGGTTAATGTTGACATCGTTTGACGTTTATAAGGCTGGTCTCATACAGATTACGATATAGAGTCTTGTATTGATGCTTCTTTAGAAGATCCACCCCTAGGGTGTGCCTTTGCATGAATGGATTTAAGATGCTCTACACTCGTGTGCGTGTAAATCTGTGTTGCTGATAAACTTGCATGACCAAGAAATTCTTTAATGATTCGAATATCAGCCCCGCGATCAAGCATTCTAGTGGCAAAACTATGCCGAATGACATGAGGACTTTTCTTTGTGGCTTCGCTCACACGATCTAGGTATTCCTTAACCAAACGTTGCACATACCGTGGATAAATTCTGTTTCCTTTTACAGTGACAAAAAGGGGATCCTCATTAGATAGAGATCCTCCCAATTCCTGTCTTTTATGCATCATCTTTTCTAGGGCATCCTCAGCTTTACCTCCTATGGGCAGAACGCGTTCTTTATTCCCTTTTCCAAGCACTTTAATTTGTCGTTGTTGCACATTGTAGTCAGCAACATTTAATCCCACTAGTTCGCTGAGTCTAATACCAGTAGAGTAAAGGCATTCAAGGATGGCACGCTCTTGTGTTGCTTCAAAGGAGTCATCTGATATGTCATTCAAGGCGTCAAGACATTGGGTCATTTCTTCATCACTAATAACGACTGGTAGACGTTTTTCCTTTTTGGGTAATAAAAGTGCCTCTGTAGGATTCCGATCTATGTATTCTCGTTTTTGGAGATAGGCAAAGTACGATTTGAGGCTAGAGGCTTTTCGTGCAATGGTTGTTTTTTTAAGCCCCTGTTCAAGCAGTGAATGAAGCCACATGCGTAAGGTAATTGAGGGTGTGGCCTCCAAATCTTGGTCTGTAAGCTCTTTTTCTTCTTTGTCCAGTGAATGGGCGAGAAACCCTAGAAACTGTCGAATATCTCGTTCGTACGCGTTCTTGGTATGAACCGAAGAATTACGTTCAATCCTTAAATAGCTTAAAAAGGAAAAGAGAGAATCCATCCCTCAATATGTTTGCCTTTTGATTCAGTTACAACTCAATTTTTCGACCCTTCCACTCTGTCGGTTTACCTCTAGCCGTATTCCACAAGATTTGAATAGCCAGAGCTTCAAACCATAGGACTCCTAGAAAATGGAGAGGGCTACTTAGTATAGGCCACTGTTGTCGACCATTCACTGTAGCTCTATACAGAATAGCCAAAAAACTAGCCAACACGGCTGATAAGAAAATAGGAAGTGGTGGAGGAAAGACAACACCAATCAGTAGAACGAGAGGAGGTAGGAGGTAGACGACGGCATGATAGATTCCCATGAACAAAAATAGAGGGACATTATAACCAAAACCGGCAAAGAAATTCTTCATGAAACCATTCCACATTTGATGTGGCGTTTGATACATCCTGCAATACACATCCTTAACACCATTATACATAGTAAGTGGATGTCCGGAATGTAGAACACGTTTTGCTAGTTCTACATCCTCCACAATACGCGTTCGAACGGATTCATGCCCACCGATGGATTGATATGTATCCTTATGGAAGGTCATCCATTGACCATTCGCCGCCGCAAACTCAGGTGCAACTCTTGAATAAATTCCTGGCGGCATCCACCTGGGTTTGCGTCTTTGATATCGAATGGGAAGAAATGTGAGTAGTGCTACATAAACATGAGGGATGACCACAACCTCCCAAAATGACTTTACAACTTGCTGAGGCCATATTGTGATGAGTCCTGTCTTAGGGGCTGATGAAGAACCAAAATAGCGTACAAACCTGTCCAAAAATGTCTCGGAGCACCATACATCAGCATCGACAAAGCAAATCCAAGGCGTAGTAGCATGCGAAGCAGCTTGTTGGCATGCCCAAGACTTACCTAACCACCCTGCAGGGCGTTCTGCACTATGAATGATCGTAAGAGTAGAGAATTGACGTTTTAACTCCTGTAGTACCGTTTGTGTCTCATCCGTGGACTCATCATCGACAACAATCACTTCGGCTCCAGTAGCACAAAATTGTGGGAGGTGCTTTTGAAGATTGTGAGCTTCATTTCTGGCTGGAATACAGAACGTAATTTGAGACGTATCTGAACTCTCTTGCGTTGGCTCAACCTCTGGGAATCGTTTAAAGTCGAAAATATTTCGTAAATAGTGACCCCATGAAACCAGAATGGCAACAACTGCTACATAGAGTAGATTCTCAACAATAGGGTAGATAGAATCTATTGGCATGTGTGTAAAATACACATAACTCACCTCGATTGAATGAACTCATGAAAGATCTTGTTTAGCAAAAGATGCAGATTTTATCCAATCAATTGCTGGATCTACAAAAGCAGAGTAAACCCTCTGGTGGCTATGAGTGGTGGTATTTTGACGCGATTTCTACATGTAAAACGTGGAGTTTCGTACTTATTTTTTATGAAGGAAACCCATTTTCACCACATTACCATGGTGCGATGCAAGCTAAGGGTTCTGAGGATACACCTGGACCCATGCCTCAGGATTACCCAGCAGTAACCTTGTCCATTTATAAGCACGGACGCCCAATCTACTATTCCTTCCAGGAATATGAGCCAAATGATTTTGCTTTGGATTCCTCCATGCAGACTCACGATATCACCCTGACATTTGGGTCCCATACCGTTTCACTTATTCGTAGTAGACATGAATTTCGAGCGGAGATTCAACTCGACGATCGATTATCAAGTGGTGAGTCTTTACATGGCACCATTATCTACACGACCACACATGATGAACCTGTTCGTTCATTCATCGATCCAACTCAAGATAATTTAGGAGCACATTCATGGATTTTGTGCATGGAAGCGGCAAGCGTTGAATCGAGGCTAACCATTGGAGGAAAAGAACCACAACACATTGATTTTGAGGGCAATGGATATCATGACCATAACGTAGGGTTGGAACCTATGGATCAGTCATTTCAAGATTGGCATTGGGGTAGAGCGCATTTTGAGAATGGTTCATTTTTGTTGTATTACGTGATGAAGCAACTCAATGGATCCTTGACAGGGGGGGCTTGGGTTTCGAATGGCTCAACCGGAGTGGTTGAGTTCACAAAAGACGTCTACATCACTCCTTACCTCAATCGATCGTTTTTTGGGCTCAAAAATCTTAAATCATTGATTATTCAGACTGAATCAGGAGAGAAGCTCACACTTGCAAGACAAACACTTAGTGATAATGGACCCTTTTATCAGAGATTCCACTCGAAGGTAACTTGGGCTGATCAGCAAACGATTGGTATAAGCGAATACATTGTACCAGCTAGAATTGTACGTAAAGCTAGTTGGCCTCTTATTAATTTGCGCTTGCGAAAACGAGGTCGAAAGGCTAACTGGGTTCAAAAGAGTCGCTTTTTCTACAACCTAACCTGGAAAACTACGTTTTGGTAAGTCAGAGCGTAGAGATTCATAGAATGCGAGTGTGCGTTGATCAAAACGTCTAGGATTCTCCACACTACAAACATGGCCACATTCTGCAAACACCTCTAATCCATAGGATGGATAGATGGAAACCAATCTTTTTATGTGTTTCAAAAATAGATGATCTTCTTCTCCCATGATGAAAAGGGTAGGTCTGGGAATCTCAACATCTCGAAAGAGTTTAAAGGCAGCTGGCACTCTCTTGGTAAGTTCGAACCATCGTAGAAACTCTTGTTGGCTCATTTTTTTGGCCTCTCTGACAAATAATCGACGTGTTGCTTTATGATTCCTTTTTGGCATAATAATCCAGGCAAAAAGACGATAAAGGGTCAAAAAAGGTATCCATGATTTTACAGCATGGCCGAAATGAACCAATGTCCATGTCCACTGGTCAAAACGTGTAATTGCTCCAACCATAACTAAGGAGTGTACTCTTTCAGGAACTCGGTGTACCATCCATCGTTGTAATATCGCCCCAAGAGATATCCCTACGACATGAGCACTTCTGACACCACATGCATCCATGACTTGTGTCACGTCTTGTGTTAATAAATCGAGGGTATAAGGTGAATCAGATGTAGGTAATTTGGATTTTCCGTGTCCTCTCAAATCTATAAGGAGTAGATTAAAACGATCTTTGAATGCTTTTACATGTTGAGTCCAAAGTCGTGAAGATCCACCTGCACCATGCAAAAAAAGAATCCACTCGTGGCGATCTGATACTTTGTGAACAGAATGGTGCAATAACTCCATACTAGTCCTTTTTGGATTCAGATCGGAGCCCTTGAAAGAATCTTGTCAACAGTGAGGCACATTCCTCTTCCATAATTCCACCATATACTTCTTCTACAGAGGATCCTGTATTCTTTGTTGACCCAAGTATCGATCGAATGGACCCACATGCACCTGTTTTGGGTTCATGAGCACCATAGAATACTCTTGAAACACGTGCAAGCTCAATGGCTCCTGCACACATTGTGCAAGGTTCGACGGTCACGTATAACGAGCAGGTGGACAGGTATTTATCTTGCAAGGCATCACTCGCACTCGACATAGCTAGTATCTCTGCATGTGCTGTTACGTCCTTGAGTTTTTCAACTTGATTCCAACCCTTACCAACCACGCGACCCTCATGGACAACTACCGCACCAATGGGGACATCTCCAGACTGAAGTGCTAGCAGCGCGCAATCAAGGGCTTGCTTCATAAACTTATGGTGGAACTCCATGCCATTCAGCATGATCTTACTGTGTAGAAGATAGAGCTTCGGGTACTCCTATATACTCGATATACACATTATCTCGTATTTCGCTCAACCATATTGTGAGCTCTTCAGTCTGCTTTTGTTGCAAAGCAATTTGCTCGATTCGTTGATAGTCCTGTTCCAGATTTGCTGTATGCTCTTCAATGCGTTCATCAAGCCTAACGATACGATAAGCTTGTGTCTCATTCGCATCAGGTAATACGATGGGTTTAGGCTCTGATATATCCCCCTCATTATCTAGCAGTAGTACTGTACGGTATGTAGATGGGTCTAAGGTTTGTAATACATAAAATCGATCTCCTGACTGTGGGTTGTATAGGCGACCACCAGCATTTGAAGATTCTTCATCATCTGAATACGCGCGTGCTGCATCAGAGAATCCGTAGGTGCCATCCATTACGTTTTGTCGAATGGTCATCAATGAGTCAATGGTGCTTTGCTCGTCAATTGTTGCTTGATCTACAGAGATTAAAATATTGTTGGTTTCAATACGATTGCCCTCTTTTTTGTTGAGACGAATCACATGAAAGCCGAAGCTTGTTTCAACAACCTCCGAGATCTCTCCAGGTTGTAGGGCAGAAGCAGCTGCAGCGTACTCACTTACCAAATCAGAGAGTGGGAGCATTGGAATTAACCCACCACGCGGTGCGCTAGGACCATCACTAAATTCTTGAGCCATCTCTTCAAAGGACTCACCTGCCATTATTCTTTCTCGAACCATCTTGGCTCGATCAAGCGCACTTTGGCGTGCATCTTGAGATATCTCAGGGATCAACACAATTTGTGACAGTGCAACTTGTTCAGGAATGGTCGGCAATGAATCCTCTGGAAACGTTGCAAAGAAAGCTTCAACCTCAGGTCTAGTGATGGTCACTTCTCCCATGACTTGTGATTGCAGTTGTGATACGACCAACTGCTCTCTAAATGGCTCTCGGAATTCCCTACGCAATTCAGCAACCGACTTACCAAATGCTCTTTCCAACGCCGCTTCAGAACCAGCTTGTTGAATCAATTCTTGTACACGAACATCCATTTGGCGATTCACTTGCTCATTTGTGACTACAACAGAATCTTTCTGCGCTTGAATCAGCATTACTTTATTGTCAATCATTGATTCTAGCGCGTCCTTCCACAGTCTTTCTGAAAACGAGATATCTTGACCTTGAAGTCTAACTTGTTGGATATATTGAGCCAACTCTTGATCTACTTCAGACTTCAGAATGATTTCGTCATTAACAATCGCAACGATACGATCAGCCTCTTTACCTGATTGTTGACTATATGCATCATTGACTCCAAAGATTGCGAGACATAGAAAACCTAGAATCCAGGATAAGGGTGTAATTCGATAGTAATTCATAAACACATCATTTTGTGAGTGGGTTTAATTCAACCCGTCCAGCTGACTCAAATTCGCCTAACAAATTACGCATATAGGCTTGATTTAGGGCATCTTTTTTCTGCTGACGCAACCAACTTTCAATCCATTGTGCGCTCCATTCTGAATCTGGGACATCTCCAGCTTCAAGTCGGGAAGTTATTTGTATAAAATGCCATCGCCCTCCAATTCGATAGACATCTGAAACCTCTGTAACCCCTAACACTCGTAGTAGCGATTGAAGTTGTGGCAAGTCAGAGAACCACTGTGATTGCGGTCTCAATTGTTGTGATTGCTGGATTCTTGCTTGAGGGTCTAGACTATATTCCTGAGCAATCTCTTCCCATGGTTGACCATTCAATAAATCTGTGCGTGCATTCAACGCATTTTGGTATGAATTGGTTGAAACAAAGCGGACTCGGTACCATGGCTCGTCGAATTGAAAACGATCACGATTCTGTAAATAAAAATCTTGAATCTCTTCTTGGGTTATATCCACATTAGTACTGTGGTACTGATCCAAATAAATCGCAAATTCATCCTCGAGCAATTGTTTAGACAAATCTTGTTGTCGTGTTTGATAACGAGTCGTCTTATCTAGTCCAATCGATCTGGCATGTGCAAGAATCATTTCTCGTTCTACCCAGGCTTTTTGAGTACTCCGGTAAAAAGCTAGGGTATCCACAACACCCGGTGTTTGCATAAGTTGTTCTCTAAGGTCTTGCTTCGTTAAGACCTGATTATCTACCAATGCAACGATTTCGGGTGAAGAAGGTCCATTACTCGATGGAGTGCACCCAACCTGACCTATAATAAACAAACCTAGGAGACACAGAGTAGCCAGTCGTGTGAATGTATTTGTCACGTCTTACCGGATTCGTCTAGGTTTCATCTTAATATTATACTCTTGCATTAATTTGTTCTCCAAAGCCTCTTCAAGATCTGGTTGCATATCGTTAAACACACGCATGAAGGACTCTTCAAAGGTCATTAAGCGTGGTGGTAATATATCATGTAAATAGATCCATGCAGGTTTGTCTTGAACTTTGACGCCATATGTACCCTCACCTGGGGTAAGATTGGGCAATTCCGCCCAAGGTAAAGACTCTACGAACTGAGTTGAGTCCTCTATCGCATAGAGACTTTCAAAGCCACTGGTAATAGAACGAGTGTTAGGGTTAAACTCAAATTCTGCTACCGCTTGCGAAAGTACAGAATCGTCGGGATGTGACAAAAGTGTATAATGATATCGCTTATCATATTGGTAGGCATCCCGATTTGCAGCAAAATGCTCATAAACACTTGATGTATCAGCATATACGGGATTCCATAGTGCTTGATCGTTGTAATTGAACACCAGCAAGCCTCGTTCGTATTGTAATAACGATGTGTCAAATTCAGGGAATTGAATCCTAGTCATCGCAACGAGGTGAGGTCTAAGGTACTCTTTAACGTATTCATTTAACCAAGTAGGAGATACATCTGTTGGATTTGTGGCTCCCTTTTGGTCAACCAACCAGTCTATGTAGTCCGAGGTTGTTAACTCAAGTGGCGGAACTCCTAGTGATTCAAACCTTGGATGATCTACTGTAACCAACACGTCAGAAGCAAGTGGCTCCTTGAGATCCAGTTCACGTAACTGAAAGTCAGACCCATCTAATAGCCACTGAGTAAAGGAAGAAATAACATCTTGATGCTTGCGAACAAAATCAGTGTTCAAAAGACGCTCATCTATATCTTCCTCGTCAATCTGAAAGTACGCCAATCGTTCAAGTGTCTCGACAGCGGCTTCGCGTGCTTCTTCTTGTGTTTGATAGTGACGAATTGAATCTAAGCGTAGGATATGAACGCCATATTGTGACTCAAGGGGGCCTTCAAATGGAGCATCAGGATCTAGGTTCATCACTAAATCGACAAAACTATCGGCATAACGCATATCATACCCAACAAACCCCATACTACCATCAGGACTTGCTGGATTAGCAGCGGCAGAATAACGTTGTACTACTTCTTCCCAAGGTGTACCAGATTCAAGTGCAGACATAGCCTCTGCAATTCGTGTAGAATCAGCATTGGCACTTGGGAAAAAGACATGGGAAACCTCACGATCAGCATGTCTTGGTCGTTTATCAAGTACCTTTAGAATGTGGAGGCCAAATTGTGTTCGGATTGGATCGGAAATTTCACCTACTGGCATTGCGTAGGCTGCGTCTTCAAAATCAATCACCGTTGCTCCTGCAGAAAACCAAGGGAGTTCGCCACCGGCAGGTCGTCCGTTAATTTTGGAAGAGATCGCTTCATTCAATGAATCAAATGGTACCCCGTTAAGCCAGTCACGTCGCGCTTGTAAAAGGGTTTCAGATACTTCATTAAGTTGTCTAACAGTTGCATCTTGTCGCAAGCGTATGAGTATGTGCTGTACCTTGAGTTCAGACGTGCGTTTTTCGAGAAAGCGATCGATTATTTCATTTTTTATCCCTTTTTCAATCCAATAGGAGGGGGCGGTCGATTCAGCAAATGTAGAGACTTCTTCTTGGTAGGCTGGATCTTGATCTAAGCCCATCTTTTCTGCTTCCTTCAGCTTCGCTCTGAATATGACATAATCCTTTAAAAAAGAGCGGATGGAATCCTTATGTGGTGATTCAAGTGGATAATTTTGCTCGTAAAAGGATCGTACTTCTGCTTGTGTAATAGGTTCATCACCTACAAAGGCAACTGCCTGGCGATTTGACAAAAATTGTGCTTCTACAACGTTTGAGAAACACAGCGGGAGAAAGAATATTCCCGTTGCAATAGAGTATGATAGCTTTTTACATACTCGCAGATATGAACTCATGGTTATGTATTAAAATGGTGTTTAAAGGGTTCTGATTAAGAGCCAACAAATAAACCTGCAATAGATGCTGTCAATAACGTTGCAAGCGATCCAGCAAGTACGGCTCGTAACCCTAATGAAGCAATCTCAGATTTTTTATTTGGCGCTAAACTTCCAATGCCACCAATTTGGATTGCAATGGAAGAGAAGTTCGCAAACCCACACAACGCAAACGTTGCCATCGTTATTGTTTTGGGTGACAACGTATTGGCGCCTATGAGTGTAGACAAATCAAGATACGCTACAAATTCATTCAAGACGAGTTTTGTGCCAATTAATGAACCAAACTCTAAACAATCTTGAAGGGGTACTCCAATGAGCCATGCTATAGGGAAGAAGAGCCACCCTAAGATGGTTTGAATGGTTAATGGCTCGCCACCTGGTAGAAATTGATTGAGAGAGGTTATGGTTGAAAACCACTCAAGAGTATAATTAAACATTGCTAATAGCGCTATAAATGCCAATAACATGGCTCCTACATTGGCTGCTAACTTGAGCCCTGTTCCAGCACCAGATGCGGCGGCGTCTATACCATTCGCTTCTGATTTGGGTATATCGATGGATACATCTCCATAGGTTACAGGTTCATTGGTTTCGGGAATCATAATTTTGGCAATCAACAGTGCTGCAGGTGCCGCCATGAGGCTGGCACTTAGCAATTGCTCTGCAAATAACAATCGGCCTGCTTGCAAGGATACGTCCATCGTAATGGCATAGGAATTCCCAAGCATTTGTACATAAGCAGCCATTACACCACCTGCTATGGTGGCCATACCACCCGTCATAATTGCAAGAAGCTCTGAACGTGTCATTGAGGGCAAAAATGGCTTGATCACCAATGGAGCCTCGGTTTGACCTACAAAAATATTGGTGATGACGGATAAAGATTCAGCGCCAGACGTTTTTAAAGCCTTCTGAACAAGTTTGGATATTCTTTTCACAACCCACTGCAATACATTGTAGTGATAAAGAATCGCAGTTAAGGATGCGAAAAATACAATGGTAGGTAGGACCTGGAATGCAAAGAATGAACCTAGACTCCCTTCAACACCAGGAGACTTCGCAAGATCCCCAAATAAAAAGACGGCTCCTTCAGTTGTAAACTCAAGGACAACCACAAAAAAGCCAGATATGAAGCCAAATATCTCTTTTGGCCAGCCCAATGGTGCCCAAATAGAGCTCAAAAACTCATGTTTAAGCAACAAGAATGCCAGGATAAACTGCATGGATAGTGCAGTAATAACCAAGCGCCACGAAATTTTCGTCTTGTGTGTGCTAAAAAGCCAGGCAATCCCCAGAATGGAGATGATACCTAAGAGTCCTCTTACTATGTCCATAGGTTCCCACGTGCAATCTTAAAAGTTGCAATATAGGAACCTAAAGACAAAATAAAGGGGGTGTTAGTCTACAGGGACGACTTCACAGGCATGAAGACCTTTGTCTCCTTCGCCTAGAACAAACTCAACTTTTTGACCTTCAAGGAGTTTTTTGAATCCGTCTGTCTGAATTTCACTAAAGTGGACAAAAATATCATCACCGTTTTCACGTGTAATGAATCCATATCCTTTACCATTATGGAACCACTTAACTGTTCCTACTTCTCTATCACTCATGCTTCATTGTTTTATTCCCGATGCTTCTACTCGCAGGTGTTACCGCGTGTCCTAAACACCATTATTGGACATAGTATACAGATATTTCATTGATTTGTAACATTTTAGATAAAAAAGGCGTACAAGTTCTATTCATTTAGCACTATACTTAACCATGTTTGTACGACAATTACCAGAGTTACGGGGAGAAGAGGCAAAGATGATCCATGCCATTATAAATCCGATGACCGAGCAAAAAGCGGAAACGTTTGCTATTGTCTATAGAGCTCAACGTAAAGACCCTGTAATGATTTTAATCCTCTGTTTATTGGGATTTTTTGGGATTGCTGGAATTCACCGAATCTTCATAGAAAAGCCTGGGAGCGGGATTTTATACCTTCTCACACTCGGTTTATGTTTTATTGGTACCATCGTTGACCTATTTAATTTTCGTGGACTCGCTCTTCAGGCTAACATGAAGATTGCCATGGATCTTCAACGTCAGATATGATTCACAGAGTTGTTTTCTCTGTTTTATTACTCGCAGTATTTTGGAGTCGCAACGAACGATTGCATACCAAGGATGCGATTATTTCAAGCGAAGGGGAAGAGCCTATCACCTTAGTAGTGACAGAGCGTACACCTATGACCGAGATTGCCGGTGAACTTATAGATCGAAATGTTTTAGCGATATCTATAGAGGAATTCACGTGGATCAGTAGGACGCATGGTTGGAATCAAGCTCGTCCAGGATATTATGAACTTGGACGCCATACCCCGATTTCATCCTGGCTAAGAGATCTAGGGTTAGGATTGCAGCAACAAGTCACACTCACAATTCCAATTGGGACGACGCCAGAGCGTCTATTTCAACTACTTGGCAACACCTTACGCACAGATTCAGCTAGCATTGCATCTAGCTTTGAGTCTATGATAGAAGGATACCCTGAAGCAGAAAGAATGACTCTGTTTAGTCGCATTCTTCCAGTGAATCATACTGTATTTTGGACGATCCCTGAAGATGAGCTTTGGCAGCGATTACTTGAACCGATGAATGTATTAGAGCAACGTCATCAAGAAAGAATTTCAGCAGATGATGTTCATCCATCTGTAAATGAAATGAGTTTTTTCGACGTGCTAACTCTTGCCTCCATTACAGAATGGGAGGCACTGTATGATGATGAAAAACCCACGATCAGTGGTCTTTATTTGAATCGACTCCAACGAGGAATGAGACTTCAGGCAGACCCAACGGTCAATTTCGCTGTGGGAGAACGAAGAGCCTTGTTATACGAGGATTATCGTGTCCAACATCCATATAACACCTATTTATTTCGCGGGTTACCACCTTCACCTATTACCAATCCATCGCAATCAAGCATTGAGTCCATTTACAATGCAGAAAAACATGACTACCTCTATATGGTGGCGACTCCTGAACGAACGCACGAATTCAACGAAACCTATGCTGAACACCTGGCAGACGTTGAGTTATGGCAACAGTGGCGAGCAGAGCAAAGGCGCTTGAAACGCGAGCGGGAACGAGCTCTCGAGTGAAATCGGTGGGTCGAGCGACTAAGGATCGCGTCGTATGATTTGAATGGATTGATTGGTCGCGGTACCATCAAAATGAAGCTCTCGGAGAATCCCTCTGAAGCGTTGCGTTCTAAGTAATTCAAAAAACTCAGAGGGGTGAGGTTCAGATTCAATGAATTGACCAAGGAACATCCCTAGATCATAGCCATCTAACCAATAGTTATTGGATGCTACGTCTCCATAACGTTGTTCAAATAAGGAATCTAACAATGCAGATTGTATAGAGTCTGGAGCGAATTGGCTTGATTCACTGGCGATAATGGTAAGTGACGATGTAGAAGCAGATTGGTTTTGAGGCGCCAACCATGCTGGGGTGCCAAGAATGGGGATATTGGCGTCTAATGCATCAAGTGAATTCGACAGTAAAGGAATAAGTGTTGATTCATAAGGGCCGTCTAAAGGTGCATAGATTGCATCTGGATACTCTTCAATGTAGGGTAGAAACGATTCCTTTAGTGAATCGGGTGTATTTAATTGATCCAACCACCACTGTGGATCCAATTTTTCAGTAAACTCGTCAAGTTCAAAGCCATTAGCCGCGAAATCTTCGAAGTACGTATCGAGTACCACGCCTCCTAGCGATGAAAATTCATTTCGAAAAATTTGCGATGCGACATACCCATCTGAGTTGCGATCACTTAATATCGATACTGTATCAATCCCTAATGTTTCATAAGCATAGGTTGCCATCTTTGATGCATGGACTGTAAGTGGAGGCTCCCATTGGAAATAGGGTGAACCAGCATCTTGCAATGGAAGTGCGCCTGAAAAGGGAATGATTGAAGGTATCTGTCGTGCAGCTAAGGATGAAAACGTACTTTGAGCATCGGAGGTAAATAGGGGACCAATCATCAAGTCAATCTGTAAAGAATCAAGAGCAGGTCCTACTTGATTGGCTGGTATCTGGTAACTATCTATATACTCAAGATGTATAAGAGGTTTAGATGAGTTTGCTTGCTCTACTGCAAGAGTCAAACCCCTAGCCAACGATCGTATTATGGATTGAAGACCTTCATCTGGATCTGAAAAGGGGAGATAGACGCCAATTCTGTAGGTAAATCCAAGTGGCAATGAAGCTGGACGCTCTCTGTACTGTCGAAGCTTTTCATACTCCTCTGGGGTAAAATCTGCAGATTCAAGAATAGACCATTCATGATCCAATAGAAACGGGAGTAAGCTTTGTAGTCGATTTTCCAAGTCTATCCGAAGTGTCGAGGACAAAGGTTCACGCAATGCATGGGTTAGTGTGATCGTAGCCAAAGAAAATTGTCTTGCTTGTACTTGACACAACGCACGCAACACACGGCTTTCATGGCGAATCAATTCTCGATCTGAGTCACTAAGTCCTCGTGTAGGTGGAGTATATGATCGAAGCAGTACCATCGCTTCTTCACATTGCTGAGATGCAACCTTTGTTTTAATCTCAAAAAATGGTGCCACAGGAGAATTGGAGGATGCAAAATAGCCCAACGCTTCTGTGTATTCGCCTTGATTGTATGCGACAATTCCACGATCAAACGATAAATCTCGTTGGCTATCATACTGTTGAGCATTGGCTATGTCAACGACCATCCAAGTACACAAGAGAATGACACACAAACAACGTGTAATCTGTCTATAATCTAGTGCGACACACATTATTCCCATTCTATTGTTGCAGGGGGTTTTGAGCTAATATCGTAGACCACTCGATTAATCCCTTTTACTTCATTAATAATTCGGTTTGAAACCTCGCTAAGGAAGTCATAGGGTAGGTGAGCCCAATCAGCAGTCATTCCATCTACGGATGTAACGGCCCGAACCGCCACGGTATTCTCATAGGTACGTTCATCACCCATTACTCCCACTGATTGAACAGGCAATAACACACACAACGCTTGCCATACATCATCATAAAACCCTTTCTCACGCAATGCGCCAATAAAAATCGAATCGGCTTTGCGAAGGATTTCAAGACGCTCTTCGGTAATTTCACCTAGCAATCGAATGGCTAACCCTGGACCTGGAAACGGATGTCTAGCAATAAAGCGCTCCGGGATATCGAGCTCGCGCCCAACATCGCGCACTTCGTCCTTAAACAACTCACGTACGGGCTCTAAAAGCTTTAAGTTCATTTTTTCAGGTAGACCACCAACATTATGGTGACTTTTAATAGTCACTGATGGCCCTTTAAACGAGACACTTTCAATCACATCAGGGTACAGTGTACCCTGTGCCAGATATCGAAATGGGTCGTTGGTTGAATCCGAGGATTCTTTGTTGACGAATTCATCAAACACATCGATGAACGTTTTACCAATTATTTTTCGCTTTTCCTCTGGGTCACTTACTCCACTCAATCGATCAAGAAAGAGGGAAGAGGCATCTACTCCAACCACAGGAAGTTCAAGGTGATCCTTATAAAGGGTCAGCACATCTTCATACTCACTTTCTCGAAGAAGACCATTGTTGACAAACACACAGGTTAACTGATCCCCAATAGCCTTGTGAATGATTGTTGCTACCACTGTAGAGTCTACACCACCGGAGAGGGCACATAACACACGATCATTGCCTACCTTTTGTCTAATCGCTTCCAATTCATGATCTATAAATGATGCTGGTGTCCAAGTAGGATTACATCCACATATGTCGATCACAAAATTCTTTAAGATCTGCTTACCGCTAGGAGTGTGAGCTACCTCAGGGTGAAATTGTAGACCATAAACCTGCTTTTCAACATCTCGAACAGCAGCGACAGGAGCGTTATCGGTTCGTGCAATCACCTCTAAACCTTTTGGTAATTCCATAATGTGATCACCATGTGACATCCATACAGTAGGATCTTCTAGCCCATCAAATAATGGGTCATCTATCTCCTTAACGAGTGTCGCACGTCCAAATTCACGTTTTTGAGCTCGTTCCACAGAACCAGGAGTTCGGGCATGTGCAATGGCCTGTAAACCATAGCAAATGCCTAAATGTGGGGTTTTATAATCGAGCCATGCGTCACTGACCTGAGGTGCACCTTCGTCGTATACACTATTGGGACCACCAGAAAAAATGACTCCCTTAGGTGGACGCTCACCAAATTCATCAGGCGTTACACTATAAGGATGGATCTCGCAGTATACGTGATGCTCACGTATGCGTCTAGCGATCAGTTGAGTGTACTGAGAACCAAAATCAAGGATGAGAATCCAATCTTGATGGGGGATGGACATAAAGGCTTAGGAGATTATCGCTTGATACCCTTCTGCGGTAAGGAGTTCATCCCATTCCTCTGGGGCACTGAGCTTTAATTTGATAATCCATCCTTCCCCGTAAGGATCTTCATTGACCAACTCGGGATTTCCATCCAATTCGCCGTTCACTTCCAAAACTTCCCCTGACATTGGGCAATACAAATCACTTACAGTCTTTACAGCTTCGATAGAGCCAAATACAGCGTCAAGTTCAAAGCTTTCTCCTTCCGATTCCACTTCTACGTAAACAATATCTCCAAGTTCATTTTGGGCAAAGTCCGTAATGCCAACCGTGGCTGTTCCATCATCATGTTTGCGAACCCACTCATGATTCTTCGTGTATTTTACGTCGTCAGGTGTATTCATGAGGATTCCTCTTCAGGTTTAAAGGTAAATTCGTCTTCTAAATAACGGGTATACATATCTCCAGCTAAGAAATTAGGATCGTCCATAAGCTGAATATGGTAGGGTATAGAGGTCTTAATTCCCTCGAGGATAAACTCCTGCAGCGCACGCTTCATACGTTTGATTGCATCCTCACGAGTGGGACCGCTAACGATTAATTTTGCGATCATTGAGTCGTAGTGTGGCGGAATTTTATACCCTGAGTATACATGGGTATCTACACGGACACTATGTCCCCCAGGTGGATGATACACAGTGAATGTACCTGCGCTTGGACGGAAATTATGGGCTGGATCTTCAGCATTAATCCGACACTCAATCGCATGACCACGCATTTTTAGAGGTTTTACAGTGATTGGCTCTCCAGCCGCTACTTTAATCTGCTCAGCGACGAGATCATAGTTGGTAATCTCTTCGGTTACTGGATGTTCTACTTGAATACGGGTGTTCATTTCCATGAAATAGAAATTGTGGTCCTTGTCCACTAGAAATTCAACGGTTCCCGCACCTGTATAGTTGATAGCTTTGGCTGCATCAACTGCAGCTTTACCCATTCTCTCACGCAATTCTGGCGTCATAATAGGAGAGGGAGCTTCCTCAAGCATTTTTTGGTGACGTCGTTGCAATGAACACTCTCTTTCCCCTAAATGGATCACATTCCCATGAGTATCACCCAAGATTTGTATTTCAACGTGTCGTGGTTTCTCGACAAATTTTTCAATGTAGACACCAGCATTACCAAATGCGTTCATGGCTTCATTAGAACACATATCGAAATTACTTTTTAACTCTTCCGATTTGTGTACAACTCGCATTCCACGGCCACCACCACCCGCTGTTGCTTTAAGAATCACAGGGTACCCGATGGAATCGGCTATTTTTTTTGCCTCAGACGCATCTTCAACAATTCCTTCACTGCCAGGCACAACTGGAACACCACTAGCAATCATAGTTGCCTTTGCAGTTGCTTTGTCCCCCATGGTCTCAATCATGGTACTCGTTGGGCCTATAAACGTGATGTTGTGCTCTGCACAAATATCGGAGAACATCGCGTTCTCGCTCAAAAAACCATATCCAGGGTGTATAGCTTCTGCATCTGTTACCTCAGCGGCAGACAATATCGCTGGAAATTTGAGGTAGCTATCCTTGCTCGCAGGTGGACCTATACACACAGCCTCGTCCGCGAATTTTACATGTAAAGAATCTTCATCCGCCGTGGAGTACACTGCGACGGTTTTAATACCCATTTCCTTACATGTGCGTATTACACGTAGAGCAATCTCACCACGGTTGGCTATGAGAATCTTGTTAAACATTACGACGCCGGTTTAATCGTGACCAAAGGTTGATCAAATTCGACAGCCTGACCATTAGCCGTGTGTATGGTCTCAATCACACCATCGACCTCAGCTTCGATTTCATTCATGATTTTCATTGCCTCAACAATACATATCGTATCGCCTTTCTTCACCGTACACCCTTGGGTAATAAATGGATCACTATCTGGAGATGCTGCCTCATAGTAGGTTCCTACGATGGGTGATTTTTGTACATGGCCTCCTGATGCAGGTGTTGATCCTGAAGGCTCGGTGACTGGCTCAGGCTGACTTGGTGGTGGAGCTGCTTGCGAAGGAGTAGCAGCGGGTGCAAGCACCTGGGCAGAAGGCTGAGCTACCGGTGGAAGAGAGGATTGCTTACTTACCGTAATGGCAAAATCACCCTCTTCGACAGAGACTTCCTGAACAGAGCTCTCTTCGACGAGTTTAATAATGCTTTTAATCTTCTTTAGATCCATAAGTACGACGTCTGAGTTTACAAGTTAGCTTTTAGCACGTTCAATGTATTCTCCTGAACGAGTATCGACACGGATTGCATCTCCAATGTTGATGAAAAGTGGGACGTTTACAGAAGCTCCAGATTCTATTTTAGCTGGCTTAGAACCACCCTGAGCAGTATCACCCTTTAAGCCAGGATCGGTATCTACAACCGTGGTTGTGATGTGTTGTGGGGGTTCAGCATAAAGGACGTTATCACGCTCAACATCCACCAGTACCTCACATACCTCTCCATCACTTAAATACTCTTTAGCCATAACACGTCGCTCCTCGAGCATGATCTGCTCGTAGGTCTGCTGGTGCATGAAAACGAACATATCACCTTCTCTGTACAAAAATTGGTAACTATGTCTTTCTACACGAACTGACTCTACAGATTCACCTGATCGGAACGTCTTGTCAATGTTCTTGTCATTCTCTAACCCTCGTAATTTGGTGCGCACAAATGCAGCACCTTTTCCTGGCTTTACATGTTGAAATTCAATAATGGTGTAGATGTTGTCATCCTGGATGATATTCATCCCATTTTTAAAGTCGGCTGTTGTGATTTTAGCCATGGTTGAATGGAGAGTAGGTTAGTGTCATCTGTCGCAAGGCAAAGATTACCCTGTAACAAGATCGAGAAGTATCAAAAATATAAGGATTGGACATATGAAGCGAATAAAGAGTGGCCAAACCTTCTGGAATGCAGAGTTATCAAATCCTGAGAATCCTTGTTTAATTTCTTCCATCGCCGTTGGTGTTTTCCAAACCCATCCAACAAAGAGGCTGATGAGCAAACCACCAATAGGTAGTCCATAGGTGCTGAAAACCGTGTCAATGATATCAATCAAGCCCAAGTCGAAGGAGACCCATATCGCCACAGTGCCAATGATACCTCCCATGATCCATGTCGCAGTATTTCGAGCAATCTTGAATTCATCAATCACATACGATACAGAAACCTCAAGTAGAGAAATGGTTGATGTGAGTGCTGCAACAGAGAGTAATAGAAAAAAGGTTACAGCCAAGCCGAGGCCAAATAGCCCACCAATATTATCGAATACAACCGGAAGGACATTAAATATCAAGGCAGGTCCAGCAATCAAAGCTCCTGATTCGTCAAATACCTCAATACCTTGCGATTGAGCTACAAATATTGCTGGGATAATGAGTAATCCCGCAATAAATGCAATACTCACATCAGATAGGGTGACAATCGATGCCGACTGTACAATATTGTCGCTTTTGGATAAGTATGAACCGTAGGTAATCAATGCCCCCAAACCCAAGGATAATGAGAAAAAGGATTGACCTAAGGCGTACAGAATGAGTTGACGGTCTATTTGACTGAAGTCAGGTTGTAAATACGCTCTTACACCATCCATTGCACCTTCCATTGGTAACGTAAAGCCAATCATAACAAACAGCATGATGAGTAGTAGTGGCATCATCGTTTTTGTGGCCCTTTCAATCCCTTCTGAAACACCACCACGTACAATAAAAATGGTTGCGATCATAAATAGTGCTGCAAATGAGATATTGACAACGCCATTGCTAGTGTCTACCAGTGTGGAGGCAGCCCCTGTCAACCCAGCATAATCAAAGATCTCTACAAACACATTGCTAAAAGACCATCCAGCAATGACTACGTAGAAGGAGAGAATCATCGATCCACAAATCACACCCCAAAAGCCTATGGCTTGAAAAATTGGATTTTTGGAGAGCACTTTAAAAGCACCAACCGCATTACGCTGTGTGGCTCGACCTAATGAAAGTTCAGCAACCATTACAGGCAGTCCAATTAGGAAACAACAGATCACATAGACAAACAGGAATGCTGCTCCACCATTTTCCGCAGTTTCGGTCGGAAATCGCCAAATATTACCTAATCCAACGGCCCCACCAGCCGCTGCCATAATGAACCCCAGTTTGGAATTCCAAGTACCTCTCGAAGATGATGTCGCCACGTGTCCCCCGCGTAGTGATTGAGTGCTGATGAATGTGTCAAATTAGTCTGTTCCTGTCATTGTCGCAACTTGCGAAGCACAATGCCTGATACAGGAGGTACCGATACCTGATGGTCTACAGTGTATAACATGGATGGAGAAGCATGTTGGTGGTCAACCACACACTCCCATGGTCCTCGTTGTAAGTCAATATGTAACGTTGAATGTGGATCAAAATTAAACCCGATGATGTAATGAAATAGATCCTGTGTAGATGCACCCCAAACAATTTTTACGAGATGCCATGGGTTGTCAAAATGATCAAAACAGATCTCACTATCTATCGCTCTTCTGAGTGCATTGGATGAATGTCTAAGTGCAACAAGCCCTTTGGTGTATTGGTGAAGATCCATATTGAGCTCTTGTAGCGACCAATCAATCCAACTCGTTTCATTGTCCTTATTGTAGGCATCATGGTCTAATCGAATAGAGGTTGGATCTTCCACAATTTTGGGATGAGCAAACGATTGTCCCTGGTGCAACATTACACACCCTGGCGTTGTTAGCAGAGCTAGGTGTGCAAGCTTCATTTGTTTGAGCGCATGAGTTGATAATGGAATCCATTCATCACGTTGCGTTGAATCAAACGAATTCTCACCACGATGAGCAATTCGTATAAAGTCCCCAAGCGTATGACCATCATGACTTTCAAGATAATTCACTGCATGGGTGGAACGCTCAAACAGACCACCTTCATATCGTACAAGTGTTCCTCGGAGCCAGTTTTCCAATGTGGCTCTGGAACCATCTGGCACCCATTGTTGAAAGATTGCTCCTTGTTGATGGATTGGGTCGATCCCTTTGAGACCATTTCGAAAACGATCATTCCAAGAAGCCCAGCCAGCCAACGAAAATTCGTGGGGGCGATAGGTACCACCCCAAGGTTCTGCGATGAGAATGGTGCCTGGTTGTAAGGCATCCACCAACTCTTTAATCTCAGTCCATAAATCTGGATCTAGCAATCCTGCTAAATCGAAACGAAACCCTTCAAATCCATACACTTCAATCCAAATTCTAAGCGACTCTAGAATAAGATGACGAACAGCTATTTTATTGGTGTCCAGCTCGTTACCCGTCATACTTCGATTTAACCAAGACCCATCTTCAGCAATTCTAAAGTACTCCTGTCCAAGTATTGACGTAAGTAGGTTTTGATCATACATACTGCTGTGATTAAACACGACATCAAGTATTGGTGTGATCTCTTTTTCTCTACATGTCAGAACTAGGTCCTGCAGTTCAAAGACAGCATGAGGTTTTGTTGCATGCCAATTATTTACGTTTGAAGGGGTTGCATGTCGTGTTTCAGGAGCACAGAAGTAGGATGTCATATACCCCCAATGATTCACCGCTGTGGGATTCCAGTCATTATTGGACGTAGGATTATTGGGTTGATATGGAGGTTCGTGATACACGGATTTTGCAAGGGGTAAGAACTCAACAGCATTGGCACCCAAATCATGAATATGATCGAATGGCCCTTTTAATTCTGTGGTAGTTGTGGTATGCGTCCATGCTTTATAAACACTCATCGAGGACAATTCCTGGTTTCGAGCGACCATATCCTTTGCGTGAACTTCAAGAATCATTAGGTCTTCCACCTTTTGTTGGACCTCTCGTGCAGGCATTCGCTGGATGAGATCCAATTCATCGAGAATCAATGTTCTTGCCCTCATTGGATAGTCTTCAATGGAAGCAACATGTAAGCTATATGGATCTGCAAAAGGACCCTCTCCATCGACTATATATTCATAATACCATCCCTGGAGTTGTTCAGACACCATTGTTGCCCAAACACCCTGACCATCTTTATGAAGCTTAATGGTATCCGTAGGCTTATCCTGATCGATCTGTCGGTATAACAACAGTTCAACATCAAGGACTGCTGGTGCGAATAAGCGAAAGGTTGTCCCACTCTTGGATAGATGACAACCGAGTTTTCCTAAAGCTTTGAGTGATGGACTTGCAGCTGAGGCTTTTTCAAAAGACACGTAGTGAACTCTCTTTTGGGTGTTAGACTACTCGGAAGGGGAGTTTTGAAGCTTTTCTCTCTGAAATTGGATCCATTCATCCTCTATTTTGGGAAATAACACAGCCCCTTCACCTAGCTCGTGACCAGGTTTGATGATCTCTTCTGTGCAATCGGTCCACAACAAGTCACTTGAAAGGTGCTCACTTGATCCAAGATTACATTGTGTGGCAAGTTGTGACATTTTCGTGGGCATAAAAGGTGCTAGTAACCACGTCAGTGCAGCACAAACTTGTGCAGAAACATAAAGTGTATTGGCACATAATTGAGGGTCACTTTTTCGAGTTTTCCATGGTTCACTATCAGAAAAATATCGATTCCCAATTCTAGCAAGCTCCATTGCTGCTCCTGCTGCCTCCTTGAAGCGAAACCCTTCCATGGCTTGCTCAACTGCCTCCTTTTGTGTCGTAATAGACTTCAGTGTTTTGATGTCTTCCTCAGATAGATTCTGAGGCGTAGGTATAACTCCGTTTTCAAAACGGTGAATGAATGACAGTGTTCGAAACGCAAAATTTCCTAAGACATCAGCAAGGTCATTATTCACCCTGGTTTGAAAATCAGACCATGAAAAATCGGAGTCCTTATTTTCTGGTAGGGTACATGCTATGTAGTAACGAATAAGGTCTATGTCGATCTCATTTTTTAACTCATGAAGCCAGATTGCCCATCCTTTCGAGGTGGACAGCTTTCGACCTTCTAGATTCAAAAATTCATTGGCTGGCACTTGATCAGCCAGGACATATTCTCCGTGAGCGTGCAACATGGATGGAAAAATGATGCAGTGAAAGACAATATTATCTTTGCCAATAAAGTGCACTAATCGCGTTTGTTTGTCTTGCCAGTATGTTTTCCATTTTGATGGGTCTCCTTGCAACTCAGCCCATTCCATCGTCGCTGAGATGTATCCAATTGGAGCATCAAACCAGACATAAAGCACCTTACCATCAGCATTTTCTAACGGTACAGGTACACCCCATGTTAAATCTCGTGTCACAGCACGATCTCCTAGACCTTGAGTAATCCAACTTTGAATTTGTCCTTGCACGTGGGCTTTCCAATCCTTGTGCGTATCCATCCAAGACGTTAAGAACGGTTCAAACTCTCCAAGGGGTAAAAACCAGTGCTCTGTCTCTTTTAAAATGGGAGTTGTGCCTGTAATTGCACTGATTGGATGAATCAGCTCAGATGGTGATAGGGAGGTTCCACACGATTCACATTGATCTCCATATGCTTGATCAAAGGAGCAGTGCGGACAGGTTCCTTTCACATACCTATCCGGGAGAAACATGTTTGCAGACTCGTCAAAGAGCTGTTGTTCTGACTTCTTCTTAAATATTCCTTTTTGATCGAGTGTTAGGAAAAACTCTTGTGCTGTTTTGTGATGGGTTGCCGAAGACGTTCGACCGTAGTAGTCAAACTCAATCCCATAATCTTCAAACGTGTTCTTATTCAGTTCATGGTATCGATCAACGATTACCTGGGGTGAGACACCTTCTTTTTCAGCAGCTAGAGTGATTGGAACACCATGCTCATCAGATCCACAAATATGGAGCACATCCTCACCCCGTAGACGAAGAAAACGGGTGTAAAGGTCTGATGGGAGGTAGGCTCCGGCCAAATGTCCGATATGCAGGGGGCCATTTGCATATGGCAGTGCGGAAGTAATAAGCGTACGTTTAAAATTCATGCCAGAAAGTACGAAGGTTCATGACTCAAAAGACAGTCTATGAAGAGCAATTGCCACTGCTACGCTAACATTTAGAGAGTGTTTCATCCCATACTGATCAATATGAACCGTTTGATCCACCTCCGATAGCAACTCCTCTTCAAGTCCCACAGTTTCACTACCTGCCAGTAGACACCAATGAAAGGAGTAGGGTGGATCGGATAGAATCGATTGACTATTAGTGGTTTGTTCTAAAGCGATTACTTTCATGCCAGAAGCTTGAAGTCTGTGAATCTCAGAGATAGGGTCTTCTACAAACCGCCATGGCACATGCTCTTCAGCACCCAAAGCCGTTTTTGATAGTTCAGGTCGTGGGGGACAAGGTGTATATCCTGAAAGTAGTACTTCGTCAATTGCCATTGCATCTGAACTTCGAAAGATTGAACCCACATTTTGCATACTTCTAACGTTGTGAAGCCATACACAACGTTTCGGTAAACCACCTTGATTACGCAATTCAGTTGCATTACGTTGGTGATCCAAAAAGAGTTGCTTAGGTGTTTTCTTCACAAGATTGGTAATGGTTGTAATTGGTTTGCAGGGGCAATAGTGGTAATTTAGTGACTTTAATCTGAAGAGAATCACCCCACCCAACTATGCCGAAGAATTATCTATCAAAAGAAGGGTACGAAAAACTCAACGCGGAGCTAAAAGACCTTAAGACAAGGGGACGAAAAGAGATTGCGGAAGAGATTGCAGAAGCTCGTGCTAAAGGAGATTTAAGTGAAAATGCAGAATATGATGCTGCAAAAGAGGCTCAAGGTATGCTTGAGAAGCGAATTGCAGAGCTGGAAAATACGTTAGCTACCTCATCCATCATTGATGAAAAGAATATTGACACATCAAAAGCATACTTGCTGTCGACCGTAGAGATCAAGAATCATAATGTTGGAAAAACGATGGCATACACGTTGGTCTCTAAGGATGAAGCCGACTTTAGCAGTGGTAAAATCTCTGTGGATTCCCCCATTGGTGCAGCAATTTTGGGTAAAGAAGTTGGGGACATTGTTGAGGTAAAAGTTCCAGCTGGAAATTTAAAACTCGAAATCTTAAGCATTTCTAGATCATGAAAATTGCTGTAATTGGAACAGGCTATGTAGGTCTTGTGACCGGAACATGTTTTGCTGACTCAGGCCATGATGTAATATGTGTCGATATAGATGAAGCAAAAGTTAAGAGCCTCAAAGAAGGTGAAATCCCCATTTATGAACCAGGTCTGCGTCATGTCTTTGATCGGGCAATACGTGAGAATAGACTTCAATTCACCACCAATCTAGAAGAGGCTTTTGAATTTGGATCCGCCATCTTCCTATGCCTTCCCACACCTCCTGGGGCCGATGGTCAAGCAGATTTGAGCTTCGTCCTTAATGTTGCTTCAGACTTGGGTGACTTGTTTAACAAATACCCTGCGTACAAAGTGGTCGTGAACAAAAGTACGGTTCCTGTGGGCACAGCAGATAAGGTTCGGGAAATTATCGAGTCAAAGACAGACCATGAATTTGATGTAGTATCAAACCCTGAATTCTTGCGTGAAGGAGCAGCTGTTGAAGATTTCATGAAGCCTGAACGGGTTGTGGTAGGCACGTCTAGTGATAAAGCTGCTAACATTATGATGGCCATGTATCAGCCATTCGTACGTAGCGGTAACCCGATCATCATAATGGATGAACGGAGTTCAGAGCTCACAAAATATGCTGCTAACGCACTACTGGCGACGAAAATCACGTTTATGAATGAGATCGCTAATATTTGTGAGCGTGTAGGCGCTAATGTCGATCAGGTGCGGAAGGGCATAGGTACCGATAGCCGTATTGGAAAACGATTTCTTTTTGCTGGAATTGGGTATGGTGGAAGCTGTTTCCCGAAGGATGTCCAAGCGATTCATCACACCGCGGGAGAAAATGGGTATGATTTCAAAATTCTAGATGCCGTGATGTCGGTCAATGAGTCACAGAAAGTGTCCATCGTTGAAAAAATGAAATTGTTCTATCAAAATGATCTTTCAGGCAAGACATTTGCTGTATGGGGATTGGCGTTTAAGCCAGAAACCGATGATGTACGTGAAGCACCATCGTTATATATCACCGAAGAACTGGCCGCAATGGGAGCATCCATGAAAGCCTACGACCCTGAGGCTATTGATACGTTCAAAGCAGCTAGCAAAGCTGAAACATTGAATTCAATGGAGTTTGTGGATCATAGAGATACAGCATTGGACGGGGTGGATGGATTGATCATTTGTACAGAGTGGAATGAGTTCCGTCGACCAGATATCTCAAGCTTCAAGGACAAGATGAACCAAGCAGTCGTCTTCGATGGTCGAAATCTATTTGAATTAGAAGACGCGCAAGATGCAGGACTTACCTACATTAGCGTAGGAAGACCCACAGTTTATGGCTAAATCTAGAGTACTCATTACTGGAGGAGCTGGTTTTTTAGGCTCACATCTATGTGAACGATACCTTAAGGAAGGGTATGAAGTGATTTGCATGGATAATCTCATCACTGGAAGTGGGGATAACATCAAGCACTTATTTGGAGATTCAAATTTCGAGTTCATCCATCATGATGTTACCAACTACATTCATATCAGCGGTGATTTAGATTTAATTCTTCATTTTGCCTCTCCTGCATCTCCGATTGATTACCTTGAAATGCCGATTCAGACACTAAAAGTTGGTTCTTTGGGTACGCACAAAGCTCTTGGGTTGGCACGTGCAAAAGGGGCTAGATTTTTATTGGCATCCACGAGTGAGGTGTATGGCGACCCATTAATTCACCCACAACCAGAGACCTATTGGGGAAATGTGAATCCAATTGGATTCCGTGGTGTGTATGATGAGGCGAAACGGTTCGCGGAAGCCATGACAATGGCTTATCACAGATATCATAAGTTAGAAACTCGAATAGTTCGGATTTTTAATACCTACGGCCCTCGCATGCGACTCGTTGATGGACGTGCACTTCCAACGTTTATGGCACAAGCCCTGCGTGGAGATGATATTACTGTCTTTGGTGATGGACAACAAACTCGCTCATTCTGTTACGTCGATGACTTGATTGAAGGGATATATCGCCTATCTCAAAGCCAAGAAGTTGAACCTGTGAATATTGGCAATCCAGAAGAAATCACAATTCTAGATTTTGCCAATGAAATCATTGAGTTAACCAACACATCGAGTCGTGTTGTACACAAAGATCTCCCCAAAGATGATCCAAAGATTCGAAAGCCCGATATCAAGAAGGCACAAGAAATCTTAGGATGGAATCCGACCGTTTCACGTCGAGAGGGATTGAAAACAACTCTGGCGTACTTTAAGGATTTGGTTGCAGTTCCATGACCAAATTACCTGAACTCATCGACGCATACCTTTATCGAATGGGGTCAAATGGACCTGAATACTTGGCGTTGTTACGAGCATCGCACAAGATCTATGCAGGTCAATGGAGAATGATTGGTGGAAAAGTAGATCCGGGAGAAACGTTCTGGCAAGCCGCCTATCGAGAAATTCAGGAAGAAACGCAGTTAGCACCGTCGCCATTTTGGACGGTGCCCACTGTAAACCAGTTTTACAATCCAAAGCATGATGTTTTCCACAAGATTCCTGTTTTTGCAGGGGAGGTTGACGTCGATGCAGATCCTATCCTTGATGATGAACATACAGATTATCAATGGGTATCCGCAGGTGACATAGAGACGTTTTTTTTGTGGCCAGAGCAACAACGTATCGTCCATGCCATTGACGGTATACTGCGCAATGGAACGATACTACCCCAATGGCTCATTGAGCCTTCATGAAATATTGAAATCAGGTAAGTCAACGTGACTTTGTCCTGCAGGACTGCTATTTTTAATCAGTCTAGATAACAGACTATTTTGGTGAGTGAACAAACGTCTAAACAATAACTTAAAAATCTTGATTTTATGAGCGAGGTGATGAGTGATACCGACAAATTGCATGAATTTATCGGTGAGGAGTACAAATATGGATTTACGACCGATGTGGAGTACGATGACTTTCCAAAAGGTCTAAATGAAGATATCATCCGCCAATTATCCGCTATCAAGAATGAACCCGAGTGGATGCTTGAATTTCGCTTGAAAGCATTTCGTGCTTGGTCTGAAATGGAAGAACCAGAATGGTTCAATGCTAGCTACGTAAAACCTGTATTTGACCAAATTCAATATTATAGTGCACCAAAATCAAAGCCATCGCTTGAGTCTCTGGATGAGCTAGATCCAGCCATAAAGGAGACCTACGATCGACTAGGCATTCCTTTAGATGAACAAGAGAGACTTGCAGGTGTTGCTGTTGATGCCGTCTTTGACAGCGTTTCAGTGTTCACGTCATTCAAAGAGAAACTTGCAGATGCAGGGGTTATTTTTTGCTCCATCTCTGAGGCCATCCAAAAATATCCAGAGCTCGTAAAGCAGTACATGGGCTCTGTGATTCCTGCACGTGACAATTTTTACTCAGCACTTAATTCTGCAGTCTTTTCAGATGGGTCATTCACCTATGTGCCTAAGAATACGATTTCTCCCATGGAGTTATCGACGTACTTCAGAATCAATAACATGGATTCCGGACAGTTTGAGCGAACGTTGATTATTGCTGAAGAAAACTCGTTTGTGAGCTATTTGGAAGGATGTACTGCACCCATGTTTGATACAAATCAACTTCATGCAGCGGTCGTTGAACTCGTAGCTCTAGATGGTGCAGAAATCAAATACTCTACGATTCAAAACTGGTACTCTGGAGATGAAAATGGGGTAGGAGGTATCTACAATTTTGTGACAAAACGAGGACTTGCAAAAGGCAATGGGTCAAAAATCTCATGGACCCAGCTAGAAACAGGATCTGCGGTCACGCTCAAGTACCCAAGTGTGATACTCCAAGGCGATAACTCAGTTGGTGAGTTTTATTCTGTTGCAGTGACCAGTAAAAGGCAACAAGCAGACACTGGAACTAAAATGATCCACCTTGGCAAGAATACAAAGAGCACCATTATCTCCAAAGGAATCTCTGCTGGCGAATCTCAAAATAGTTATCGAGGACTGGTCAAAATTGGGAAAAACGCAGAGAATGCACGTAACTATTCTCAATGTGATTCCATGCTTATCGGTCAAACATGTGGAGCCCACACATTTCCTTATATAGAATCTGCAAATCCTACAGGAAAAATCGAGCACGAAGCGACAACATCACGAGTAGGGGAGGAGCAGATTTTTTATCTCCAACAACGAGGAATGAGTGAACAAGATGCTATCTCAATGATTGTCAATGGTTTCGTAAAAGAAGTTCTCAAAGAACTCCCTATGGAATTTGCCATTGAAGCCAATAAGCTCCTCGACATCAAATTGGAAGGTAGTGTCGGATAATGCGTGAACTCAATGAGTTCATGGCATCACGTAGACACTGCACCAGAACACGTAATAACCAGTAAACCACAAGTATCCTAGTTCATGTTAGAAATTAAGAACCTACACGCCATTGTTGAAGGAGAGGACATTGAGATCCTTAAAGGCGTCAATTTAACCGTTAGTAAAGGCGAGATCCATGCGATTATGGGTCCAAATGGTAGCGGTAAAAGTACCCTATCAAAAATTGTCGCAGGCCACCCAGGCTATGAAGTCACTGAAGGCGATATCATCTACGATGGGGAAAGTATTCTCGAGATGGATCCAGACGAGCGTGCGCATGCGGGCATTTTCCTTGCATTTCAATATCCCGTTGAAGTGCCAGGTGTAACCAATATGACACTGCTACGTGAATCGTACAATACCATTGCAAAATCTCGTGGGAGAGAAGAAATGGATCCACTAGAATTTGAAGATTATCTGAAGACTAAATTGGATCTCGTGGAAATGAATCCAGAGTTTTTGCACAGAAGTGTCAATACTGCTTTTAGTGGAGGGGAAAAGAAGCGCAATGAGATCTTCCAAATGGCTGTATTACAACCAAAACTCTCTTTCTTGGATGAGACCGATTCAGGACTCGATATTGACGCGTTACGTATCGTATCTGGAGGGATTAATCAGATTCATGGCGATGATGATGCGGTTGTAATGGTTACTCACTACCAACGTCTCCTTGAGTACATTGTCCCTGATGTTGTCCATGTGATGATCGATGGAGTAATTGTTAAAACCGGTGGAAAGGAATTAGCTCTTGAACTTGAAGAGAAGGGCTATGATTGGTTAGAAAACGCTTGAGAGTAGAGATATGCATTTTAAAGAATTAGAATTCACAAGTCAGCCTCCGATCGACTGGGTTGCACCGTATGCTGCAAAAGCGGCTCATTCTCTTGAAACACTCTCTTTTCCAACAAAGAAAGATGAGGACTGGCGCTTTACACCGTTGAAAACACTGACGAAGCACTCGTTCCAAAGTGTAAACGGAGAAGCTAAATCTGTCACTGAAGAGCACGTCCAGAAATATCGACTTCCTGAGTCTCGTGAATCGACACTCGTTTTGGTAAATGGTGCGATTCGTGAGGACTTAAGTTCTTTCTCACTTGATTCAAGCGCAATCACGGTCAAAAAGCTACAAGAGATGACACCAAGTGAGCTAGAAGAAGCAGGCTTTCAGTCACTCGTTCCCGTAGAAAACGATTACTTCTCTGTTCTGCATACCGCTACGTTGACGTCAGGCTATTATTTGCATGTACACAAGGGTGCAAAGGTAGAAGCACCGATTCATGTGCTAAACATTCAAACAGGTGGCCCAACCCCTTACGTATCATCGTTTCGTTTACTGATTCATGTGGAACAAGAGGCAGAGGCAACGCTTATCGAGGAACATGTATCTCTTGACGACTCTGTATATCTGACGATTCCTGTCATGGAAACATTTGTTCAAAAGAAGGGTCGCCTAAATCACCTTCGAATCCAGCGTGAGAATAAGTCATGTTTTCATATTTCCAGACCCATCACGTCACTTGAAGGGACGGCTGAGTATCATTCTTACACAATTGCTTTAGGTGCTCATCTCTTCCGAAATGAGCCTCAAATCATTCAGACAGGAGAAGAAGTAGATTTCACTCTTGATGGACTCATTTTGATCGATGGAGATCAAATCTCAGATACGCACTCTGTAATGGACCATCGTTTCTCTCATGGGAATTCACACCAGTTACACAAAGTAGTCGTTCACGGTAATGCGCATAGCGTATTTAATGGGAAAATCTTTGTCCGCCAAGATGCACAGATCATAGACTCTTTCCAGGAGAATCGAAATCTTTTGTTGTCTAGAGATGGGATTGTGTATACCAAGCCTCAGCTCGAAATCTTTGCGGACGATGTCCAATGTTCACACGGTGCCACAATTGGAGATCTAGACCCTGATGAGGTATTCTATCTTCAAAGTCGTGGAATGACAGAGCAAAAGGCCAAGGAAGTTCTTACCTATGCTTTTGCACTAGAGACTATTGAGAACATCGAAGTAGAATCCGTTCACACATTTCTAGTTGACGAAGTAAAGGCATACACGAGCCGCAACGTAGCCTCACGATTCTAATGAATGACCATGGCTTTGACCCACACATACAATCAAGATTTTCCTGAACTACAACAGGAGGTTAATGGATACCCATTAACCTATCTTGATAGTGCTGCGTCAAGCCTGATGCCAGAATCGGTCATTGAGACCATTAATCAGTATCACCGTACTGCACATGCCAATGTGCACCGTGGGGTTCACACCCTCAGCCAAACAGCTACAGATGATTATGAACTCACTAGAGATCGTGTTCAAGCACTAATAGGGGCTTCTCAACGTGAAGAAGTCATTTTTACCTATGGCGCGACCGATTCCATCAATCTAGTTGCACAAACATGGGGTAGAGCACATCTATCCAAAGGGGATGCGATTCTCATCACGGAGATGGAGCACCATGCCAATATTGTCCCTTGGCAACAAATTGCCCAAGAACGTGGCTGCATCATTCACAAAGTTCCAATCACTCCAGAGGGAGAGATTGACCTTACGGTGTACCAATCACTATTAGAAAGTGAACCTGTTAGAGTCGTAGCACTGATTCATGCGTCAAATGCATTAGGCACAGTAAATCCTGTCAAGGAGATGATTGCCGATGCTCATGATCATGGAGCCATTGTCATGCTCGATGGAGCCCAATCTGCTCCTCATTTTGCAGTGGATGTACAGTCACTTGACTGCGATTTCTACACCTTTTCAGCGCATAAACTGTGTGGACCTACCGGCTTTGGGATCTTGTACGGTAAGATGGAACATCTTGAAACGATGCCACCATTTCGCGGAGGAGGCAGTATGATTGAACATGTTGCCATTGAATCATCCACATATCAAGGTCCTCCACTTCGTTTTGAGCCTGGCACACCCGCTATAGCGGCTGGTATTGGGTTTGGAGCTGCTGTTGATTATCTCATGGATATAGGAATGGACACAATTGCATCCATTGAGCATGAACTTCTGGTTGAAGCACAATCTAGACTAACTTCATTACCAAAGACCACGATTATTGGTTCACCTAAGGAGCGAATTGCAGTACTACCATTGCACTTTGAAGGCATTCATCCATACGATATGGGGATGTTCCTTGATCGCCGTGGAATTGCCGTACGAACTGGGCATCATTGTGCTCAACCACTTATTGAATACTATCAAATCCCTGGAACCGTTAGATGTTCACTCACGTTTTACAATACGGTAGAGGACATTGATCGATTTGTAACAGCTATTGAAGAAGGTCTAGAATTCTTTTCATAAACACTCAACGATATTGAAAATCCAATTTGGACTCCTAGATTACGAAGACACAATCCACTGAATCATGCCAAAAATCAAAGAAATCGAACGTACCCCCAATCCAGATGCCATGAGATTTATATTGGGCGAACCCCTAACGAATGGGGTGACCCGATCATTTGAGTCTAGTATTGAAGCCGATGGGGACGAACTAGCCACCGCATTGTTTGCTATTGACCATGTGATTAATGTCTATTACGTAGACAAGTACATAACTGTCACACAAGATGGAAATGCAGTTTGGTCTGAACTTTTGCGAAAATTAGCTCCTCCAATTAGAGAGGCAACACCACAGCTAGATCTTGCAGATGATCATGAAGTACATGTCTCAGAAGAAGCGATGAACTCGGATGACCCACGCCTTAAAGAGATCAATGAGATGCTAGATCAACAGGTTCGTCCATACCTACTTGCTGATGGTGGAGGTCTCAAGGTTATAGGACTGGATGGCCATCGTCTAAAAGTGCATTATCAAGGCGCTTGTGGGACGTGCCCAACTGCAACTTCAGGTACGCTTTATGCCATCGAAAGTATGGTGAAACGAATCGATCCTGAGATCGAAGTCATTTCAGTGTAAGTCATGCAAACTGCTGAATCCCTTGATTTATCCATCTCTGAATCCGCTAAGGCCAAAATTATCGATGTCCTTGGAGGTGATCTTACTAATCTAGGCAGTCAAGAGAATGCTCCAGGTTTATCAAACTGGGATCAAGTCATCCGTATTGAAGTCGTCAGCGGAGGTTGTAGTGGACTCACATATCAGCTTGATGTAGAGGCTAGCGATGCCGTAAAACAAGGGGATCAAGAAGCTGAAATCAATGGAATTCCCGTTCGTGTAGACATGCGATCCTATCTCTATCTTGCAGGGACAATGCTCGATTTTAGCGAAGGATTGGAGGGAAAAGGGTTCCATTTCGTAAATCCAAATGCCTCACGCACATGTAGTTGTGGTGAATCCTTTTCGGTGTAATCTTACCTAGATCCCCGATATGGCAACAAAACCGTTAGTTAATAAAGTAAAAGCCTCTACAAAGCTCTCGACATTGGATATGGAGCAATGGTTGAAAGGGGTGAATACGCGCGTATTTGATTTAAAGCCACTGTTATTTAAAGAACTTATCGTTAAAGAAGACCATTTTAACGAACAGTTAGCTTCACTTGATTTTTCAAACTACCATGATGCTATCGTGGCAATTCATTGTAGTGTGGAGTCTATAATTCCGTCTTGGGCTTGGCTTAAACCCATTCCATATCTCAATGCCTCTGGCGCACGATTTATACATGTCGGCACCGTTAACGACGCAAAGCATGGATACCTTTCACATGAAATACACAACTACGACTGGACAACCTTCCAGGATAAGAATGTGATTATAAAGGGGTGCTCCAATGAAGCGATCTCAGATGATCTTTATGGATTGGTGTTACAGAAATTATCGTCAGTTGCCTCCAAAGTGATGATTGGTGAGGCTTGTTCCAATGTACCGTTGTTTAAAAGGTGAGTCCCATGAGTAGTGAACGACGTAAGGCGGATCATGTACGTGTCACTACCACACTGAACAGTCAATATCAAGGTTCCGCTGGGTTTGAATCTATTCGACTACGACACCAGGCATTACCAGAGTGCTCGTTGGATGAGATCAACACGGAAACCCATTTGTTTGGAAGATCTATGTCCATGCCATTGATTATCTCTTCAATGACTGGTGGCTATGATCAAGGACAAACCATAAATCAAGAGCTTTGCCAACTAGCTGAGCAGCATAACTTAGCCATCGGTCTTGGAAGCCAACGATCTATGTTGGAGGAGTACACGAAATCCAAGACCCTTCCTGATGGATTTAAAGAATTGAGGAGATATGCACCTACAACATTGTTGTTTGGCAATATAGGTGCTACACAAGTCGCACAAGAAGGGGATCCAGCGAGGCTGATTCATCTCATAGAAGCGATTGAGGCTGATGCGCTCATTGTGCATCTAAACCCATTGCAAGAACTCATACAACCAGAAGGGGATCGAGATTTTCGTGGGGTGTTAAAGGGGATAGAGCGACTTGTTATTCACTCGCCTGTTCCCATTATTGTGAAGGAGACTGGAGCAGGAATACATGGAACTGCAGCTAAACAACTCTTAGAAGTGGGTGTATCGGCCATTGATATCGCAGGAGCCGGTGGAACTAGTTGGGCACGTGCGGAACAGCTTCGGATTGATGATCAAGCACCAAGAGATTTGTTTTCTGAATGGGGCATCCCAACAGCTACCTGCTTGCAAGAAGTAGCCCCATTAAAGAAAGACGGATCCTTTGTGTTAATTGCCTCTGGTGGGCTACGCTCAGTGGGGGATTGGGTAAAAGCTCTTTGTCTTGGTGCAGACCATGTAGCTGTTGCCCAACCCATTATGAAAACCTATGTAGAAGAAGGGATTGAGGGCGTTGATTCATTGCTGACACAATGGAAAGACGAAATGACCAAAGTACTGTGCTTATTAGGCGCAAAAGGCCTAGATGAGCTCACACCTGAAAAATGCTATCTTTGATGCATGGCTGCTCTTCCTGACGTTCTCATTCCCTACGCAAAGTCGTTCGACACGTTTTTTCGTGCCCAAAATGCTCCAAGGCGGACACAAACCCCGCTTTCTATTCAAGCCCCTATCGATTACACGCTCGAAAATGGTGGTAAGCGTGTCAGACCCCTATTGACACTGTTGGGAGCTGAATTATGTGGTGGCAGCATTGATGAGGCACTTCCAGCGGCATGTTGTGTTGAGATGACCCATAATTTTACACTCATTCATGATGATGTGATGGATGATGCTGACATCAGAAGAGGGCAGCCATCTGTGTATAAAAAGTGGGGAGTGAATACGGCGATTCTTAGTGGAGATAGCTTGTTTGTACAAGCTATGATGCTACTTACTGATCACTATGACTCATTGCCTAATAATAGGTTTCATCATTTATATAAAATTTATCTAGAGTCTATCTATCAAGTATGTAATGGGCAGGCACTCGATATGGATCAGGCATCTGACCAACTTTCAAGTCCACAAGATTACCTGCAAATGATTGATGGAAAGACAGCCGCTTTGCTGCGAGGCGCCTTACTCATGGGAGGGGTGGTGGCAGGGGGTTCTGAGAGTCAATTGGCGCATTTACATGCTTTAGGGACTGATTTAGGGTTAGCCTTTCAAATACAAGATGATCTTTTAGATGTCACGGGCTCCCAGGAAAAAGTGGGAAAATCAATTGGCGGGGATATCATTGAAGGCAAACAAACATTTTTGATGACTACGCTATGTGAACAAATGACCTCGACACATCAAAAGGAACTTCAATCCATGCTATCTAAACCCAAAAGAGACGACTCAGATGTAGCATGGGTTATAAAACAAATGGAGTCTTATGGCGTTGTTGAAGAAGCACAAAGAGCACTAAAACAATATTATCAACAAGGAATGACTCATCTCGACGCGTTTGCAGAATCAAATGCGTATGATGTGTTCTCCACACTCATTCATTATCTTATGGGCCGTGAAGGATAATTTAGTTCACGAATGATTGACAACAACATGATTTTCATGAAGACATTTTCCCGGTTTACAACGATGTCAAGCGCCTATAAAACGCCTCTGATTGGTTTATTTGCACTACTTCTCATAAGTAGTGGCTGTAGAAACTCCTCCTTTATTCAACCTGGAGACACTCTTGAGATTGCCTATGACAAAGCTCTAGCACTCTATGAGGATGAACAATGGGATGAAGCAGCAGGTGCTTTTAGTGCTGTATTGACTCTAGGACGGGGATCCAATGTCGCGCAGGATGCACAATTCTATCTAGCTGAGGCCAATTTTAAGAATAAGCGTTACTTGGTCGCTGCATCCGAATATGAACGCTTCACGTTGTTGTATCCTGATTCTCCAAGGCGTGAAACTGCTGATATTAACATTGCACGCTGCTATTATGAGTTAAGCCCAAGGTATAAGCTAGATCAGACGTATACCATGCAAGCGATTGAAAATTTCAACATTTTCTTGTCGAGATATCCTTCCTCTGAGTATAGAGAAGAAGCTATTGCTTCCATTGATGCACTACGTGAAAAACTAGCTCAAAAAATCTACTCCGCTGCAAATTTTTACCGTCGAACACAACGATATGAAGCGGCCGTTTTGACCTATGGTGAAGTGATTGATCAGTACCCTGAAACGACATGGGCTGAACAGTCACTCGTGGATCAAATGGAGTCATACATCTTATATGCGGATAATAGTGTAGCTGATCGTCAACGAGAACGATATCAGAAGGCTCTAGAAGTATATGACACCTATTTGCAGCTTTTTCCACGTGGAGACTCTCGCACACGTGTAGAAGAGTTATTTGATGAGGCCGAAGCAGCGATCGCATCGCTTTCGGCAACTATATCTTCCGCGTCACGTTAATCCACTACTTTGAAAACAAACATTGGCCTATTTGGGGGAGCATTTGATCCAATCCATCTAGGTCATGTAGCAGTTGTAGACTCTTTACTGCATCATCCAGAAATTGACGAGGTTTGGGTGGTACCCACATTCCATCCTTCCCATCGTGATAAAGCCACAATTCCATTCGATGATCGAATGATGCTTTGTAAAGAGGTCTTTCATGATGCCCCAGAGGTCCATGTGCTCTCCTTGGAAAAAGATTTACCACCGCCATCCTACACACTAAAGACTCTTGAGGCACTTAAGGCATCCTACTCAGACCATGAGTTTATTTTATGCATGGGTGAGGATAGTGCCAGATCGTTTCATAAATGGTATGGGTACGAACAAATCATGGCACAACATAGACTCTTTGTTGCCCAAAGAGCCGAAAAAAATACTTCAGCATACCACAATGATGTTCAAGTCCATATTGAAGTTATCGATCACCCAATGATTGATATCTCTTCTACGGAGAGTCGTGAACGCATCGTCATGAAGAAGGCCTTGGATGAATTTCTTCCTCAAGCGGTGCTCGATTATTTGGATGATCACCCAGAATTATTTCACTGATTACAGCCCATGAAACGAAGTCGATTTATCACACAGCTTGCTAGCGCGCCTTTTTTTGGAGCAATTGGTTTGACCGCACTAGGAAAGCAGGGCAATGATTTGGATCATACACCCCGAGTGAATGAAAGAAAGGGTTTGATGAATCGTGCCCCAGCGCCCATTTTACAAAGAGGTGCAAGAGTTGCCATTACCGCTCCAGCAAGTGCTCTAGCCCCAAGGGACTCGCTTGCAGAGATCACTCAACGACTAGAAGCCTTAGAGATAGAGCCCGTTTTGTATCCGTCATGTTCTGGGCGTTACTTTGATTTTTCCGCCACAGATCAACAACGGGCAGACGAACTCCATCAAGCATTCGAAGACCCTTCCATTGACGGCGTTATGGCACTTCGTGGAGGGTGGGGGGCAGCACGATTATTACCCATGTTGGATTTTGAACGAATCGCCTCCCATCCAAAACCACTGATCGGGTATAGTGACATAACGTCACTCCATTTAGCGTTACAGACAAAGACATCAATGATTAGCTATCATGGACCCACAGCAAATGCGTCGTTTCCGCCACAAACAAGCGATTCATTCTGGACATTATTGTCAAATAGGGAGGCCGTAACGTTGCCACTTGATGATGTGGATATGAATACTACTCCAGGCATGGCACTCAAACAAGGACAGGGGACAGGTCCGCTACTTGGTGGGAATCTTACCATCTTGTGTTCTCTACTTGGGACAGAATGGATGCCATCGCTTGAAGGGGCAATTTTGTGTATTGAAGACGTTGGCGAAAGCGTCTATCGGATAGATCGCATGCTCACACAATTGCATCTATCAGGTCATTTAGATAGGCTTAATGGACTTCTATTGGGAACATTTGTGGATTGTGAACCACGCTTTTCAACATCTCCAAGCTTGAGAACTGTTGTGGAATGGATCACAGAAAATGCTGAGTACCCTGTCTGGATGAATGCTCCGTTTGGCCACATTGAAAAACAGTGGACACTTCCGATAGGGGCACTTGCTTCACTCGATACGGACCAAAAAACGCTAGTGATTCATTCTCGATAGCGTCGACGCTCTTGAATCATATCCCACACAATCCAAACCATTGGATAAAGCGGAAGTAGAACACCAAGAAGAATCGATAGTGGCCTCGAGGTATGCTCTTCTTGCTGAGAGATAATGAGTCCCGCTAGCCCTGCCAGCCACATGATGACTAAGACAAACGTTACAAAGCTAAGTAGTAGAGCTATGGGAAAACCAAAAGTTTCAAAGAGTGCTTGTAACATGGAAGGTTGTGTAGTTTCGTATCTTCTCAAATTACATAAGTTTGATCACTGCTTAAACCTCTAGTTGACGAGAACTGCCTTTTGAAGCCTGTCGTTGCAATCGTTGGACGCCCAAATGTGGGAAAATCGACCTTTTTTAACCGAATGATAGGTGAAAGAGAGGCGATTGTTCACGATGAATATGGAGTGACTCGGGACCGGCACTATGGAGTCTGTGAGTGGAATGGGAGAGCATTCACAGTGATTGATACTGGTGGATTTTTACCCGACAAAGATGATGAGATCGCTACAGCGGTACGTGAGCAAATCCAACTTGGGATACAAGAAGCACATGTCGTTCTATTTTTGGTCGATAGTGTTATGGGTATCCAACAATTAGATGATGAGGTTGCCAAGATTCTACGTCGCAGTCAGAAGCCAGTTATAGTGGTCTCAAATAAGGCTGATAATGAAGAGCGGATGCTCCAAGCCAATGAATTCTATGGTCTTGGATTTGAAGACTTATTTGCGGTCTCTTCCATTAGTGGATTGGGCACAGGAGATTTATTGGACCGAGTCGTAGAGCTTTTACCACCTGTTGCAGAGGAAGAAGAGGGGGAGAAGCTCCCAAAAATCTCCTTTATCGGTCGACCGAATGTAGGGAAGAGCTCATTGGTAAATGCGCTACTTAAGACGGATCGATGCATTGTCACTGATATCCCTGGCACCACGAGAGATTCAATTGATACTCAGTTTCAATATGAGGATCAAGAATACGTCCTGGTTGACACAGCGGGGCTACGAAAAAAAGCACGCGTCAAAGAGAACATCGAATTTTACAGCACTGTTCGAACAGAAAAAGCGATCCGTGAATGTGATGTGGCTGTATTGTTAATTGACGCTACGCGTGGTTTTGAAGACCAGGACAAGAAAGTTCTCAATTTGGCAGAACGCTTTAACAAAGGCATGCTCATCGCAGTAAATAAATGGGATCTTATTGAGGACAAAGAGACTCATACATGGAAAGAGTTTGAGAAATCAATTAAAGAAGCAATGCCTCAGTTGGACTATGTACCCTGCTTCTCATTGTCTGCGCTGACTGGGCAACGAGTGGATAAGTTAATGGGCCATGTCATTCAGGTACTTCAGGAGCGTAAAAAACAGATCCCGACCAAACAATTCACAGAGTTTATATCTGAAGTAATCAAATTACGTCCGTTGCCTATGAAACGTGGTCGAACACTTACAATCCAATACGCATCGCAGGTAAAGTCCAATCCCCCAGTCTTTAAGTTCTTTATGAATCAACCTCAGGATTTACCTGCGAATTACCGCAAATTTATTGAGCATCAAATTCGCGATGAGTATGGATTTGCAGGCATTCCTATCACGATGGTCTTCCGTCAGAAATAACACGATTTGTTTGAAGCAGATGCCAAAAAAGGGTACTTTATCACTCTCTGAACAGTACCCACAGGCCCTTAAAAAACCAGGATAATCGGTACATGCAGGCCAATTTAGATCGTCCAATTCACAACAGCGTCTCATCTTCGTCAAAAAACGAGCGTGAACTCACTTTTTTAGAGAGACTCTATCTCCCTGAAATCTTCAAAGGGCTCATCTATACCTTAAAGGAGATGTTCCGCCCAAAATTTACGTTCAAGTACCCTGAGGAAAAATGGGATCCACCAGCTGCATTTAGAGGACGTCCCGTTTTGGTGCAGGATAACGGGGAAACAAGATGTGTAGCATGTGGACTCTGCGCAAGGGCATGTCCACCACTGGCAATCAGCATGCAAGCCGAGGAAATTGATGATTTAGAGAAGGAGAGAGCCCCATCATTCTTTGAGATTAATATGCTTCGCTGTATTTATTGCGGCTTTTGTGAAGAAGTATGTCCTGAAGAGGCCATTGTTATGAGTCAGGATTATGATATTGTCTTTCAGTCTAGGGATGATGCCGTTTATGGGCTTGATCGTCTATTAAAACCAAAAGAAGAATTGAAAGAACGTCTAGATTTCTTAAAATCCTACAAGAACAATCAATTTGGTTCGTTCTGGGACTACCAAGAAGAAAACAACCGTCACTCAGTACGCGATCGTGACCGTGATTTCAATCCAGGCTTATCCATTATCGATATGGCAGAACAACAAACCAAGAATGATTCTGCAGCTCCAGTGAAGTTCTGGAAATCTTAATTCAAAGATCAGCAATACACATGAGTGAACTCATAGAACAGGCTACGTATTTGCAGGATGAGGCACAGGCATTAGCCTACGTCATTGATGACATACCTTATGATGAACAGCCTGCAGGTGGACGTTCCATAAGAGACTGGCTAATCCTTATTGATGCCAATCAAATGCAACGCTTTAAACCGCTCACTGATGCCGTAACAAAGGGCTCTAATAAACCACTTAACCTCAAAGAGTTGAGTGAAGAACAACTCGTTGAACGGTATGATGACGAAGACAAAGTTCTTCCCATTCACGAGTTATTACAGAAAATTGCGAAGCATAGGGGATCTATCTTAGCAGGAATTGAGCGGATGTCAGGATATGACCTTGACAGGGATGTCTCTATTCGAGGTGGAAAGCAACAATCTTTACAAATGTGTATTGAGCAGCTCATTGAGCAAGAACGAGATATGCTTAAACAAATTGCTTCTATCGTCAAGGACCTTCAAACTGAAAGTGATCGAAACCGGTCCTTAAAGTCAGGAGGGTAAAAGGTGTCCATTTGGAGCACCTTACTGATACTTATCGTAATCCTAGGGGGCGTTATTGCGTGGAGTCGATATATAAAGCCTGCACCTTTAAGCCTTTATGTCATTGGGTATCTGTTACTTGGAGCTTTATTTATAGATTTTATCCTTGATGTGGTCCCGTTTATTGAACCTCAGCTCCAAAGCGTGATATCGACATGGTCAGCACGGCTTGCAACCGGTTTATCACTTCTTGCCATTGCCCATACGATGCGCCAATTAAAGCCTGTATACGCCCGTTATCCAGTGCTTTTTGCGTATGTACCCATTGCGATATTAGGAGTCTTTCCAGTAATTGATGATTCCTTTGTTCTCATTCGCATTGTCTACATCATGGTCTTTGGATCGGCAATTCTGGTTCTGCTTTTAATGGCAATAAATCAGGCGATGAACAGAGATGCCAGCGCACTTGTGTTTTTTCTTGGAATCTTGTTGATAGGCTCATCCTATGTACTTGAATGGTTTCTAACACCCTTTAGTGCTCGACATCCATGGACCGTTCATATTGGAATGACCTTGGCCATTCCGTCGTTTATTTATGTAATTCACAATTTACAACCCCAATTCAAATCAGGATAATCATATGGCACAAGTAGGAGAGAAGGCACCACATTTTGCACTTCAAAATACAGAAGGATCCGTGGTTAATCTTTCAGATCATATTGGCAAGGGCCCTGTAATTGTGTTGTTCTTTCCATTAGCCTTTACAGGAGTGTGTACTACAGAGATGTGTACCATCCGTGATAATATGAAGGCGTTAAATGAATCAGATGCTACGGTCTTTGGTATTTCTGTAGATAGCTTCTTCACATTGGGGCAATTCAAATCGATGAATAACCTGAACTTTGATCTATTAAGTGACTTCAACAAAGACGTAATACGATCATATGGTGTCTATAATGGTGACTTCTTCGGTATGGACGGAGTTGCCAATCGTAGTGCGTTTGTCATCGATAACGATGGGGTGATTCAATACGCCGAGGTGTTAGAGGATGCTGGCAATGAACCCAATTATGCAGAAATCCTTGAGAAGGTTAAGGAAGTAGCATAACTCTAAGTGTAATACGTCAAGCTTCGTATGAATTATAGGATGGTTGATTAGGGGATAATAGCTCCAGGTAACAACTTTACATAATATATATTATGCGACATATGTCCATAAAAAGCCGCTATCGCTCATCTACAGCAATATGAACCAGTGCATCCCCACGACTAACAATTGGATTACGATTTAATCCTACAAGGATTCCTTCACCTGTACTACGAATGCTTTTCTTGAATCTTCCATAAGGATCGGTTACTAATCCTAAGACTTGACGTTTCTGAACCTCATCCCCAGGGTTAAATTTACTCTGAAATAATCCTGAGGCTGTAGACCTAACCCATTTTGATCCTCCAAAGATGCGTGTACTATCAGTGATGCTATCCAAATTGGTCTCCTGTATGCCCAAATTTGATAGAAGTCTAGCCAGTAAATGCACACCCTGATCGATTCCAGGCTCATCAAATCGCAAAGATTCACCGATTTCAACGACCATTACGGGTTTATCCAATAATTGCACCGTTCTTCTAAATGATCTATTGATTAAGGGCGAATGCAGAATAATTTCAGGTTCAAATGCCCTTGCAAGTGTCATATTTGGCTCATAATTCATATCACATCGGACATGAGGATAATTATCACGAGCTGCACCTCCGGTGTGAAAATCGATGACCATGTCTGCGTGAGGAACAACTTCGCTCATTAGATCATAGGCCAACATTTTAGCCAAAGAACCCCTTTTTGACCCTGGAAAACTTCGATTGATATCTTTGCCGTCAGGCATACCCCTGGAATTTTGAAGAAATCCATAAACATTTACCAAAGGGACAACTAGAATATTTCCATATTCTGGCTTAAATAGATTGTTAGACAATGATCTACGGAGTATTTCAATACCGTTTAACTCGTCACCATGCAGCCCAGCTGTGCACAATAATGTCGGGCCGGTTTTTTTCCCTCGAAAAATAAAGACGGGCACTTCAATCGGTGTGTACGTTGGCAGCTTAGCAACCGACAATAGTGCCTCTTTAGACTCACCTTTCCCAACTTGTACACCACAAATTGTCCAGGAACTAGGCATTTTTCTTATTTCTCTTTACAGTTTTTATCCCTGAAGGTTGATGTACTTTCTCCATCACGAATTTAACAATGGATCCAGCAATGTCTTTACCTGTTGCCTGCTCAATCCCTTCGAGCCCAGGTGACGAATTTACTTCCAAAACCAATGGCCCACGACTCGATTGGAGCATATCTACACCAGAAATTGATAATCCCATCGCTCGGGTCGCAGCAAGTGCCGTTGCTCGCTCCTCTTTACTGAGTCGCACACGTTTACCCTCACCTCCTTTATGAAGGTTTGATCGAAACTCCCCCTCACCGCCTTGTCTTTTCATCGCTCCAACCACTTTTCCGTTGACAACGAACGCTCGGATATCTTGCCCCTTTGCTTCTTCAATAAATTCTTGGACAATAATGCGCTCCTTTACACTATGAAGTGCCTCAATCATGGATTCTGCTGCTGATCTTGTTGGAGCTAATACGACACCTGATCCTTGAGTCCCCTCCAATAATTTAATGATCAGTGGTGCGCCACCCACTCCTTGAATAATATTCTTTACGTCTTTTGAATAATTTGTGAAGACCGTTTTTGGTAACCCAACACCTGCACTTGATAGAATCTGTAGACTACGAAGTTTATTTCTTGATCTGACCAATGCCTGTGAACTTGTCGTTGAAAACACATTCATCATTTCAAACTGACGCACAACTGCAGTTCCATAGAATGTCACCGAAGCTCCTATACGTGGGATAACAGCGTCATACTGCGGTAGCTTGACACCATGATAAAACATGGAGGGTTCCGCTTTTTCAATCACGATATCGCACTTTAAATGGTCAAGTACGTCTACTTCAGCACCTGCTTGGGTAGCCGCCTCAACCAACCGTTGTGTTGAATAAAGGCCTTTGTTACGGCTTAATATGGCAATCTTCATAGGGCATTGACGTCAAGAGTGACATCGACAATAAATTTATGTTTTAAGAATCTGCGCCCTATCAACACTCGATGTCTCATTTTCGATCGATTTGTTAGCGAACACTGAATGGGATACTCTTCTCCTAGAATCTGAATCGTGGTCTGAATAATCGGACGGTGCTCAACCGATCCATTTGAGCTTTTAACATCTTTTGTTTTGTATAGTGGGAGCTTGAGTGGTTTATTCTCTTTGAGTGCTTTAGGCGTCATCCAAACCAGCACATCGTCGCCATCTACGATAGCCTTTTCACAGTGAATGCTTGATGTAAACGCTCCCGTATCAACTTTAGCAAGTTCATTCTGAAGCCCAAAAGAGGCTAAGGAGACTCGCACGAGCCGACCGATCACTTGACGATGTGGATTTGTCGGACTCGACACGGAATTCTCCAGCTAGATTGCGTAAGCGAAACTTATCCTAACGATACTTGTACCAAAGGTGGGACTCGAACCCACACTCCCGGAGGAACGCGATTTTGAGTCGCGCGCGTCTACCAATTCCGCCACTTTGGCTAATCACGTGAATCAGAGGTGAACCACTAAGTTACACACACAAAAGGTGATAGTAAACTACTAGTTATAACGACACTCTCCCCTCCTGCCGAGGGTCTAAGTCATACAATGAAGACATGGTCGCCTGAACCGTTTTATACCATTCGTTGCCAAATTTGTCATGAATTTCATAAAAATCCGCAAAATCGGGCTTTCGTATCATCATCTTCCATTGTCCAGACTTGGCTTGAAATACAGGATCAATGTGTAACAGTTGGTGGTAAATGACCATTTTCTTGGTTGCATCGTCCAGCATATCCCACAAATCACCAGAGATTTCAATGAGATAATCATTCCCACTGTAATACTTTACCTCACGATTTGCTTTCATACATGCTGCCGCTCTTGTTTTAGATAAGTTGGGGTAGACAAGGAAGTATCCAACTCTTGCTGGTCCCAAATCCACGCCATAATCACTCATTACCTGTCTTGCAAGCTCTTCCGCTTCAGGTGATTCCATTAATTCCTTTTCTGACAGTGTCAGAGGCTGTTCCAAATCTGCTCTTGTGATTTCATGTTGGACGTTCATTGTGACTTCATTTTGCACAATACCATCGTCTAGGCTCTCGGTAGAAGAGTCTTTTGTACTCATAGGATCGAGTTGTTTTAAGGTTTAGGAAAGAAACTGAGTAACAAACCAATAAAGCCTTTCTGAGCCTTCCAAGAACGTTTAGACGTCCTTCTTGCTTTTGGAATCCACTCTATTGGTACTTCAGGCACTTCACGCTTTTGCTTCTTTTGCGCGAATCTAGATTTGGAATGGGGGTTTTTCTTATATCCAGAAGCCGAGTTTTGTTGCTTGCGACCTCCTGACTGTTGCCCCGTTTTTCCTTCAGTGCGTGAATTTGAGTGTTTATTAGGGGATTTACTCCGTTTAGTCGTAGAATGTGATGACTTCGCTCGCCCCCCCTTATTGGATTCAGATGAGGCTGAAGGCTTCTTGGTTTGTGATGATTTCTTGGATTGGGATGATTTCTGCGTATGAGCTTTTTTCGTAGCGTTATCCGATTTAAATGATTCCGGATCAGGGTTCATTAGTTCTTTTGGCAACTCAAAAACTACCTCTTTGGAGGCAGAAGAAATTCCTGTTAAATCCTTTTTGGTCAATTTGATACCATCTATAGCTAGAATTTCTTGAAGCATTCTGCTATCACGCTTAGTGAAGAACGAGATAGAGATTCCTTTTCGGTCATATCTACCTGTTCGTCCAATCCTATGGACATAGTCGTCCGTATTATTAGGAGCATCATAATTGATGATCATTGAAACCCCTTTTATATCGATTCCCCTTGCCAATACGTCTGTAGCAACGATCACAGGCACCTCTTGATTCATAAATGCCTGGAGTGCTTTGGACCTCTCCTCCTGGGATCGATCTCCATGGATACTTAATGCACGTATAGACTCCTTCTTGAGCAATCGCTGGAGTTCATCCGTCCCTTTTTTAGTAGACGTAAAAATGATGCAAGATTCCCACTTCACTTGACGCATCACTTCTTTAACAATATGTATTTTTTGCTCGCTTTTTACTTCGAATGCAAACTGTGAAACAGAAGCATTGGGTTTGGAACGAGCAATATTGACCTCTACTGGATCCTTCATGAAGGATTTGGTCAGTTTAGCGATCTCCTCGGGCATCGTAGCACTAAAGAGTAAGTTCTGGCGCTCTTTGGGTAACCAAGAAATTATTTCCTTGATGTCAGGCATAAACCCCATATCGAGCATTCGATCTGCTTCATCCAGAACCAGAACATCTACCGACGAAAAGTCGAGACTTGAGACCTTTTTTTGATCCATTAGCCGACCAGGAGTTGCCACGATAATATCGACGCCATCTCGTATTGCATTGGCTTGGGCTGCAAAGTCACTACCCCCGATCACCGTAAACGTAGAGACGCCTGTGTGATAGCCAATCGCATAAATCTGCTCATCAATTTGACTCGCAAGTTCTCTAGTAGGGCTCAAAATGAGACATTTAACCCCCTTTCGATCACTTTTTAGAACATTTTCAATGGATGGAATCGCAAATGCTCCTGTTTTCCCTGTACCCGTTTGTGCTGTCGCAATAACATCTTTTTTTTCCAGTATTGCAGGGATGCACTTCTCTTGAATCGGTGTAGCATCTGTGAACTGGATATCTTGTAGGCCCTGTAGAAGTGATTCCGAGAGGGCGAATTCCGTGAACTTCAATCTGTTTTTTTAACCGCTTGAATTGTGTGTAATTTCAATAAGATAAAAAAGCTTTTACCCAACCTCTCAAAAACATCGATATGTCATTCTTAAAATCGGCAACTCTGAAATTTGCACTCCCAGTTTTGGGTCTATTTACAATCACATCATGTACCCAAGACCTTAACAATCCTACTCAGGCCTCCTTTTCTGAAGAAGTGGATTCATTAAGTTACAGTCTTGGCTATCTTTACGGCCAACAATTCAACCCAGCTGGGTATGAAGACTTTGATTACACAAACTTTGTTGCGGGATTCCAACGAGGAGTATCAGGGGATGACTCTGAACTCACAGAAGAAGACATGATGAATGCCGTACAAGCACTTCAATTCAAACTCGAAAAAATGACGGCAGATCAAATGACGAATCAAGCATCACAAAATAGACAAGAAGCAGAAGCATTTCTCGCAGAAAATGGCCAACGCCCTGAAGTAACGACGACAGAAAGTGGCCTTCAGTATGAGGTCTTAGAAGAAGGAACAGGCGATTCACCTTCAGCAACCGATGAGGTAGAAGTACACTACTCTGGAACACTTCTAGATGGCCGTAAATTTGATAGCTCATACGATCGTGGGCAAACCGTCACATTCCCTCTTAATGGTGTTATCGCAGGATGGACTGAAGGTGTTCAGTACATGAAGGAAGGTGCTAAGTACAAATTTTACATCCCTGCTGACCTTGGATATGGAGACAATCCACGTCCAGGAGGTATTATCGAGCCAGGCTCACTACTGATTTTTGAAGTTGAGCTAATCGACGTCAAATAGTTGCTGAATAGGTCGGCACCTGTCGTCCAATGCGACGGGTCCGACCCTTTCACAAACAACGCATCATGTGGACCCCCTTCTTGTAACGCGTCAAATTAGACAGAAAGCTGAGGAACTCGGCTTTGGCGCGTGCCGATTCGCGAAAGCTGAACCTCTCGTTGAAGAAGCTCGAAATCTGGAGGAATGGTTATCTCGTGGACATCATGGATCCATGGAATGGATGGAGCGTAATTTTGATAAGCGCGTCGATCCAACGAAACTAGTCGAAGGAGCAAAAACAGTGGTTTGCCTTATGGCAGGCTATCATTTTCAGGAGCGATGGGAACCAAGTAATCCTGAAATCCCACGGATTGCGAAATATGCGCAGAGTAGAGACTATCACAAGGTTCTTAAAAAAGCCTGTCATACGATCATCGACCATTTGCACGAGACCGTTAGTCAGGACATCCATGCACGAGCGTTTGTAGACTCTGCACCTGTAATGGAACGCGCATGGGCGCAACGTTCAGGAATTGGTTGGCTAGGTAAAAATGGAAATATCCTACATCGAGACTATGGCTCGTGGTTCTTACTCGCTGAAATCATTCTGGATGTGGAGACGATTGCAGATCAACCTATTCAAGATCACTGTGGAAGTTGTACGGCATGCATAGACGCATGCCCTACTCAAGCCATTGTTCAGCCCTCTGTCATTGATTCACGTAAGTGTATCTCGTATCTCACGATCGAGCATAAACAAGAGCTATCCTCTGAGACGCTATCTACATTAGATGGTTGGTTGTTTGGATGTGATATTTGTCAAGATGTTTGCCCATGGAATCGCAAAGCGACGCACCAACAGATGCCTGGTCTTGAAACTCGCGCACCCTTTTCTCCCCTACCTTCCCAAAAAGAGTGGAGTGAATTTGCAGAAGACACGTTTTTTGAAACATTTCAAGGCACTCCACTTATGAGAGCTGGCTGGAAAAAACTCACCCATACAGCAAAAGCTCTGCGTGATATTCATTCCTCTAACGCGTAGGAACCATCAAGCGCATTGCGTTTTAATACTGAGACATAGAATCTTTTAGAGCCTTCATTAAGCTCTCTCTTGCTCGGAATAGTTGTGCTTTTACAGTTCCAATAGGCTGTTGTAGCTGCTCAGAAATCTCTTGATAACTCATCTCCTCAAAATGCCTTAAACGAAGTACCTCACGATATTTCTCAGGTAGTGACTCGATTGTTTTCTGAATATGGGCCGCCCTCTCCTTTTTTTGGAGTTGATCGTGTGGACTTGGCGCAGAGGAGGGTAATTCGCGGGTAAGATCGCCTTCACTAGACTGTATAGGTGCATCGATTGAATGCGTCACCATTTTTCGCTTACGAAGCGAATCAATGGTATGGTTCGTTGCTATGCGGTACAACCACGTAGAGAAGGCGTACTCATGATTATACTTGTCAAGATTTTCAAATGCCTTCGTAAAGATTTCCTGAAGTAAATCCTCAACCGCCGATTCATCACGGACAATTTTTCGGACATGAAAATACAATGGATCTCGATATCTCGTGTTTAATGCATCAAATGCAGAACTATCACCAGACAAATAGGCTCTAACCAAGTCAGAATCTATTTCTTTTCGGGGTCTTGGGTCTACAGGTTCATCGCTATTCTGCAGTTTTGCTTCGTTTTGACTCATCGCGTTGAATTCACTGTAGTTGGTACTCATGTGGATGGGCACTCAACATGTAGAGCCACCCAATCATTTTGTTTCCTTGATGCACGAATTGTACAACCTAACGACTCATAGTGTTGTTTTACGAATTCCTCATCAGCAACTAACATTCCGGACAACAATAAGGGTGCGTGTGGTTTACATGCTCGAATAAATGCATTAGCACCATCAAGTAACACACGCGTATGAATATTTGCAAGCAGGACGTCACATCGATCTAAAGTTTCTAGACATTCAAACCCACCCTGTTGTATGTCGACCTGTTTCTCAACACCATTCAAATTCGCAGTCTCTATTGCATTACTCACAGACCATGCATCAATATCAAATCCAGTCATAGATTCTGCGCCCAATAATATCGAAGCTACACTTAATATTCCTGTACCAGTACCTGCATCAATACCATGTAGTCCCTCTACATCTAACTCTTCTAGCAAGGATAACATGAGTTGAGTCGTTTCATGTGTCCCCGTTCCAAACGACATCTTTGGATGAATGATGATTCTTTTTGACCCACTAGGAGTTTGCTTCTCACTCCATGGTGGTGTAATCCAAAATGAGCCACATTGAAACGGTTCAATCCCAGCCTCCCATTGCTCATTCCAATTACGTTCCTGCTCAACAGAAGACTCCAGTGTGATGGGAATATCCAGCTGAGTCGCAAGATCCATCAAATCTCTCTGTAGCGCATGAATATCAGTGTCATTGTGTTCATCATCGTCATGAGTGGAATCGGAGAGCTTAAACCAGAGAACAGACTCAGAGGGTTGTACTTCGGCACCGAGATACTCCCATCGTAATTCATGAATGGATGATAGTATTATCTCTATGTGAAGTGACTCTGCTACTGCGCGAACCTTAGCATAGGTACCTAGAGTCTTCATAAGGAGACATCAAGACTCATTAGGTTCATGTCGATGAACCATCTGAGCTGAGGATTGGGCAGTTGGAAAGACCACAGAGTCAAGAATATTGACATGACTTGGCCTCTGTAGAATAAATTGAATAATTTCTGCTATATCCTTGGCTGTTAATGCGTTTAGATTTTCATAAACAGCAGATGCTTTTGCTTTATCCCCTTGAAATCTAACCTCTGAAAACTCAGTTTCGACCAATCCAGGAGAGACCATGCTTACACGAATATTGGTTCCATGTAGATCCTTTTTTGTGGCTTGTGTAATGGCTTTTACCGCATGTTTCGTAGCTGTATACACAACGCCACCAGGATAAGCTTCATGGCCCGCTATGGAACAAACATTTAGAATGTGCCCTTCATTGCGTTTTTTCATTTGTTCTGAGACGAAACGACTCACATACAACAAGCCATTTACATTGGTTTGAATCATTGCATCCCAGTCCTCTAGATTCCCTTCGTGAACGGGGTCTACACCTAGTGCAAACCCGGCATTGTTAACCAAAATATCAACCGCTTCCTTTGACTCACGCGAGTCAAAATACTCTTGGACGATCGTTTTATCTCCAACATCTCCCAAAAACATCTCAAAAGATTGATTTGGATAGGTGTTGGTTAGTTCTTCGATAAGATCTTGAAGTCTTTGCTCACGTCTCCCATTCACGATTAAATGACAACCATCTTTAGCAAGAAGCCGGGCAAGAGCCTTGCCGATGCCTGCAGTTGCGCCAGTAATTAGCACACGTTTTCCTTGAAGCCGATTCATTGTTTTTCCTTACTGGATAGATTTTCAATGAGTGTACCCACTTGAAAGCAACCGAGTTCATCCGAAACAGGTGTTTGGATCTGAATTCCAATGGGCATGCCGTTACTATGACGTCCAATCGGAACACTCATGGCTGTAATTCCGCTCAAATTCGCCGCGAGAGTGTAAATATCATTCAAGTACATAGATAGAGGGTCATCCACCTTCTCTCCTGCTTTAAACGCTGTTGTTGGCGTTGTCGGCAAAATCATGGCATCCACCTGCTGAAACGCCTCTTCATATTCACGCTGGATAAGTCTTCGGACTTTTTGCGCCTTTCCATAATAGGCATCGTAATACCCCTTACTCAGTACGTAGGTTCCGAGCAAAATCCGTCTTTTTACTTCAGGGCCAAAGCCTTCAGATCGTGATAACGTGTAGACATCCTCCAGCTTAGCTCCCTCAGATTGTGCTGATCGATACCCTGCATGGATTCCATCATATCGAGCAAGATTTGAGGACGCCTCCGCAGTTGCGAGGATGTAATAGGTTGATAATGAGGCCGATTGTGCTGGCATAGCAATTTCTTTAACCTCATGTCCTTGCTCTTTAAGCCCATCAAGTATCCACTCAATTTGATGCTTTATCTCAGGGTCAAGTCCCTCACTAAACCATGATGGATTTATCCCGAAGCGCAGAGACTTCGTAGTTGAGTCGCGATCTTGCAACTCCTGGAGGTAGGATGGAACTTCCGTGGACAGTGTGGTCATATCATGAACATCTTGACCTGCAATGACCTCAATACAGGCCGCAACATCTTCGACTGTAGCACCAAAGCAGCCAACAGTATCTAGAGAAGAGGCATAGGCTGCAAGGCCGTAACGAGAAATACGCCCATAGCTTGGCTTTAACCCAACAATCCCACAAAACGCTGCTGGTTGACGAACAGAACCACCCGTATCACTTCCCAATGATAGGTTGCAATACCCCGCAGCGATACTTGCAGCGGAACCGCCACTGGAACCACCTGGAACTCGCTGATAGTCTTCTGGGTGTTTACAAGGTCCATACACAGAGTACTCGTTGGATGATCCCATCCCGAATTCATCTTGATTGGCTCGACCCAGTATCAATCCGTCAGCTGCTAGTATTCTCTCTACAACAGTCGCATCATAGACAGAGGTAAATGTGTCTAAAATTTTAGACGCTGACTGAAGTCGATGATTCTTATGAGCAAAGAGGTCTTTAATAGAAAATATTGCCCCTGCCAAAGGTCCAGCTTCACCTTTATCGACCTTGGCTTGAATCCGTTTAGCCTCGCTCAATGACTCTTCTCGGTATACGTCAATGAGCGCATTAACCTCATCATTTGTAGCATCAATGGCATCTAAACTACGCTGTACCAACGCTAGTAACGTCGTAGTTCCTTCAAGGAGAGCTTTTCTATCCGATAAAAAAGAGGGGATCATGACGAAGAGGTCGTCTTCTCGTCATTTGATGTAGATGAGGTCGCGGATGCTGCTTCTTCCGCATCTTTCTTTCCTTGTTCAATTTCACGCTTTACTTCATCTGAAGCTTTTCTAAACTCTTGAATCCCTTGACCTAACCCACGAGCTAAATCTGGAATCTTTTTCGCTCCAAAGAGAAGCAAGATGATTAAAAAAATGATTAGGTATTCCCAGCCACCAATATTCATAGAATGTCCTCGTTTTCTTACTGTAAAAAGATACAAAATTTTTGTTCCTTTGCTCCAGAGGGAAAGAAAACTTTTCATACCTTCTGCCCAACATAAGCATGTGCAAAACTAATTAGAAAACCATTTTATGATTTGGACTGTCGAACTAGCTGCTGTACTAGATGATGCCCCATTCCCATCAACGCGTGAGGAACTCCTTGAATGGGCTGAACGCAATGGTGCTCCTAGTCAACTTATAAGCAACCTCGAAGAACTTGAGGATTTTGAGGACGGAGAAGAGATCATCTACGAAAACATCGAGGATATTTGGCCCGATTACATCGAAAAGGAAGACTTCTTTCATGGCGATGATGGTGATGATGGCTTTGACTATGATGATGTGTAATGAGCTCCTACCCAACATTTGGGGTTTTTAAGAAGCGTACTTTATTATTGACTAGTGCTCTTCTTCTGAGCATATCTTTCTCTTATGGGCAAGTGGGTCAATCTCAGCCTGTTGAGACAACGACCATTGACGAATCTGTCCCTTCCACTCCCCTACTTCAGCGAGTATCCTTTACGGGGCATCGCTCTTTTTCGACACAAACATTGCGACAAATCACTCGATCTAGACCCAACCGGGGTTTGTTTGGGATCCAGCGCATCAAACCCTGGTACGCTCTTTACCAACTCACGGGCAGATTTGGAGAGGAACCTGTTCTACTTGATCCTATTGAAGTAGCTAAAGATGAAGAACGGTTACGTCTTTTCTACGAGAGTATGGGGTATCAGAGCGCTGTTATTCGTTCAAGCACCTCAATAAAGGATCAAAAAGCTCATGTAACATTCATGGTGTCAGAAGGAGCTCGAGTGTATCTGGAATCAGTCGATTACCAAGGGTTACCAAATGGATTGGATGAGCCAACAATCGAATCATTTTACAGAGAGAGCCCATACATCACGTTTACCCGTAGGAATAATCAAAGAGGGTACGTTGAACGACCTTTTATGACACAAGAGCTTCGCGATGAGCAAGACCGGATTGTGACATTCTTAAAAAACAATCAGTATGGTGAAATAACTAAGGACAGTGTGATCCTCTTTATAGAACGTAATCCATCCGATTCAACAAGGGTCAGAGGCCTCTTTCGCATCCAACCTGGTCAGCCATTACGTATCGGATCCGTTCATTTTACCGTTCAAGGACCCTTAGGAGAAGATCCAGAGCTTTCCAATACAATCGTCCGAGATACTTTGCTGCGTGATGGGTATCAACTCACTTCCGAAATATCTTCAAGTGCTGGTGTCACTCTTTCACAACTTGCATCCCAAAATAGAGCTAAACCAGGAGATGCCTACCGTTTAGAATCTATTCAGTCTACAATCTCACAATTTCAACGTCAGCCAGCATTTAGACTCCAAGAGTTTCGCCAAGCTGGAGAAATCGACTATGACTCCACTGGAGGTGTCTATCCCTTAGAGTATTCTTTGCGGATGAACCCAAAGCACTCCTTACAATTCGATCTTTTTGGCATGGAGCGATATGGCTTTGGTACAGGTATTGGAGCTACATACAACAATAACAATGTTCGCAAACGGGGTCACTTTTTTGACCTTCGTCTAAACTCAAATTTCGAGTATGTGACATCATCAACCTTAGCATCCATATCAGAGACCCCTACCACAAGCAGCGGGACACTCTTTCGAAGTATAGATGCTACCATGACCTATACCATTCCCTCTTTAGGAAGACCTCTCAGATTTTTGAATTCATCTATTGGAATAGGGTCTGCCTTTACTCGCCACACACTATCATTCACGCGAGCAAACCAGCTTTACTTCGATATCAATTCAAATATTCGATTCTCTACCCAAATTGACATTCAATTAAATGAAACGGATCGTCATATTATAGACATTCTTGACCTCAGCTTGATTGACACCAATCCAAGTGACGCATTTCGTGAAAATGTCACCCTACAGTTTCCTAACGACCCTGTCCAAGTTTTACGAATTCTCGAGGATTTTCGGCCTCAAATTTCTAGCTCGATACGTTATACATTCCGTCGGAATACCACAGATTTAATTAAACGTGATCGAGGAGTCTATCATGAGTATTCAGTCAGCATGGGTGGAACCTTACCTTACCTGCTAGATAGATTAGTCATTACACCAAAAACGATTGAGAGGTCTTTACCTCCAATACTTGCGCTTTCAGACAACCGTTTAGAGTACAGTCAGTTCGTAAAATTCACCCTAGATCGTAGACGATATGTCCCGTTAGGCTCTTCAACTATTTTTGCGACTCGCTTTTTCGGAGGATTGGCGCAACCATTTACCTACGACCAAATAATTCCATTAAATCAACGATTCTTTGCGGGTGGGAGTAATGATATAAGGGGTTGGGAGCCTTTTCGCTTGGGGCCTGGTTCTACTCCACAAAGTGAAGTCACAAGACCTGGAGGAGACATAAAACTAGCAGCGTTTATGGAGCTCAGACGGACAATCGTCCAATCAACTCGATCTGGCGATATCCAGCTTGCATGGTTTGTAGATAGTGGTAACATCTGGTACAGCCCGCAGCGGGAATTACGAGGTCTGAACAACCAAAATATTCTAGATAAAGGTGTGTTTTCTTTTCGTTCTTTCCCCAAGGAAGTAGCCGTTAGTTCGGGATTGGGTCTACGGTTTGATTGGGATTTTGTTGTCGCAAGAGTAGATTTCTCTTTACGGACACATGATCCGTTATCAGGCTGGTTTAACAACAAAAAAATGTATTTTAGTTTTGGAATCGGTCATTCATTCTAAGGCTAAACAAATCGAATCACGTGAAAAAGCAAGCCAAAGTCATTTTTCGTAATCCATTTCTAATGGATTTTTCAACTGTGGAAAGGGTTCAATTCCTAAACCTCTGCCACAAAAGATCGTATCAAAAAGGTGAGATTGTTTACTCACAGAATGATCCTGGTACTGGAATGTACTTTATTGAAAATGGTCAGGTTGAGCTTAATGTAGCGGTTGAGTCTACAGATGAGGATGCAAAGATACAATCCAGCTCTTCCATCACATTGAGTGACTCAGATCATTTTGGCCTTTTCGCAATCGAATATGATTACAGAAGAAAGTCTACTGCAACTTGTTTGACTAGCTGCGAGTTATATGGATTTTTTCAGGCGGATTATGAAGTCCTAAAAAAACGACACCCAAAACTAGCTTGTAGTTTTATTGAGGCTGTCAATGACGCACTCTTTCGAAGACTGGATCAAGTATCTTCTAAACTTCAGGAACATACTGATGTAGCAACTGCCTACAGGGCTCAGTTGGTCCAACCAGAGTTATTGAAAAAATCATAGGTTTTCATGCCGCTTAAAAAAGGGCACCTCGTTGACGTTCACATCCAGGATGTCGCGTTTAAAGGAAAAGGGGTAGCCAAAGTTGATGACCTTGTCGTTTTTGTGCCTAAAGCGATACCTGGTGATCACTGTCAAATTCGGATTACAAAGAAGAAATCATCGTTTGCAGAGGGTAAGGTTGTCACGCTCCTTTCGCCCTCTTCTGATCGTACTGAAGCATTTTGTCGGCACGCGCAAGAGTGCGGTGGTTGCACATGGCAACATGTACAAATGGAGGCTCAGAGGGCAGCTAAAACAAAAATTGTTCGCGACTCTATCCAACGTACAGCAGGTCTAGACCCATCCATTGTTTTGCCTATTCTGGGTAGCGACGATCATCTAGGGTATCGAAACAAAATGGAGTTTAGTTTTGGGCAACGAAGATGGCTTACAGATGAGGAAGTCGCTAGTGGCGAGCCTATTGAGTCAACTGGCTTCTTTGCAGGATTGCATGCCCCTGGAAGGTTTGATCGAATCTTAAACCTTCATGAATGCCACCTTCAGTCATCACCCTCGTGGGAGATTGTTGAATCGATTCGATCATGGTGTATAACACATAAAATCTCCGCTTGGTCACCTGTGAAACAAGAAGGATGGATGAAGCACTGCCTAATTCGAAAGGGTGAAATGACTGGGCAGTGGCTTGTAAATATCGTGACTGCATCTGAGGATTCTGATCTCATGAACCCTCTCAAAGATCATTTGCTTGCGAAATTTCCAGAGATCACGACCCTTGTTTGGACCATTAATGATTCAACTGGTCCAACCAAACTGCACCACAAAGAACTCAATCTCTTTGGACCCGGCTACATTGAAGATTGTCTAGGATCCACTCGTTTTCGAATTCGTCCCATGACCTTTTTTCAAACCAACACAAGACAGGCAAAGGTTTTGTACGATGTGGCCAAAGCGTATGTGGAGCAGTCTAAATCGTTACTTGGTTCAGACACCATACACACGCTAATGGATTTATACTGTGGAATTGGCTCCATCTCACAGTATATGCACCAAGTCGCCGAACATTGTATCGGGATTGAGTTAAATGAACAATCGGTCAAAGAGGCGATTGAAAATGCCAAGCGTAATCAAATCAACAATGTTCGATATTTGAGTGGAGATGCATTGGATTGGGCTAAAAGAAGCGACTGGCAATCAACCGTTGGGACGCCTGATGTCATCATTACGGACCCACCACGAGCTGGAATGCACCCAGAGTTGGTCACATTTTTAATGGAACGTCTCTCCCCTGTCATCGTGTATATCAGTTGTGATCCCATGACTCTTGCACGTGATTTATCGCAGCTTAAAGAGGTTTATGACATCAAATCTATCCAACCTGTGGATATGTTCCCACAAACCTATCACATTGAAAACGTTTGCCTGCTTCATCGAAAAATATCGTAGTCATTGGTGCAGGCCTTGGGGGATTAACGTCTGCTCTAATTATGGCCTCAGAAGGTCATAAAGTCTCCATACTTGAGCGTAACTCTATCCCAGGTGGAAAGTGTTCCCAAATTGAAGAAAAAGGATACCGGTTCGACACAGGGCCAAGCGTCCTTACAATGATGGAAACCATTGAAGAGGTCTTCTCCTATGCAGCTAAGCCTCTAGAATCGTATCTCGAATTCACTAGTATGGATCCTTTGTGTCATTATTGGGATCGTGATCTTCAACTAGGGTCTTCATCAGAACCTTCATTTGTGAACTATGCAGATCTACAAAAAACACTTGACGAAGTTTCACGAGTCGCTCCGAATGATGTCCAAGGATTTCAAAGACTAATAGATCTATCAGCAGACCTATACCGCAAGACAAATGCTACATTTATTAGAAACCCTCTAGCACGAGCAAAAGATCTAAAGGGATTACCCCTTTTAGATTTATTGGATATTGAAGCCTTTTCATCGGTAAGTAAGGTCGTAGATAAACATGTCGATTCTCCTTTTCTACGCAAGTTTTTCAAGCGCTTCACTACGTACAACGGATCGAGCCCGTTTCTAGCTCCCGGAACACTTCATGTCATTCCACACGTGGAATTAACACTTGGAGCTTGGTATATCATGGGTGGGTTATTTCAACTTGTAAAAGCACTTGAAAAAGCATGTTTGGAGCTTGGTGTACATATTTATTACGATCATGATGTTGAACAGATTCACACAAAACATCAACATGTTGTCGAAGTATCCACATCCAGTCAGTCATTTCCTGCTGATGTGGTGCTATCTAATGCCGACAGCATTGACCTCCCCATTCGACTTGCATCACAAAGCGTCACGCAACGAGAGAAAAGATCTGCCTTGAAGCAACAACCCTCGAGTTCAGGATTTGTACTCTTACTGGGAACAAATAAATCTTGGGATCATCTAGGGCATCACAACATTTTTTTCTCACGAGACTACGCCCGAGAATTCGATGAGATATTTACTCAAGGAGTCTACCCAACAGATCCTACGATCTATATTTCAAACACATCCGTAAGTGATCCGTCCGATGCTCCCAAGGGTGGAAGTAATCTATTTGTATTGGTCAATGTCCCTCCCCTTTTAGAACATACCCTCGGTAGACAAACAGAGTCAGAATCTGATCGATCAAGCTATGCTGAGGCAATAATCTCACATCTGGAGTCTCGGGGACTACGCGGACTCCGAGAGTCGATTGAGGTTCAGCATATCCATACACCTGTTCATTATTTCAATACATATCGATCCAATCGTGGTGCAATCTATGGCACCAGTTCAAATTCACGATGGGCAGCGTTTCTTCGCCCTAGAAATGTCCATCCAAGATTCAAGAATCTGTACCGTGTTGGAGGAAGCACACACCCTGGAGGTGGTATCCCGTTGGTGTTGCAATCTGCGCTTAATGCAACATCTTTGGCCCTTGATCGACTTTGACTGTTAGCTCAATGATACTCTAGGACCTAAATCAATCACCTCCATATCTGAGACTACCCCTTTGGATAGTTCAAATCGCATGAGCGTCCTTTTTTGGTGAAATCCCTGAATCCCAGCTGCCCCAGGATTGATATAAATCATATTGTTGAGTTTCGGGTCTCTTGCCACTTTGAGGATATGAGAGTGACCACATACAAAAATATCGGGTGGATTGGCGTTTATCTCTTCTTTAACCGGTAGCGAATACCTGCCTGGGACGCCCCCAATATGTGTCATCCAGATATCCATTCCCTCGCGAGTAAACCTGTTGTGTTCTGGGTATTCTAGACGGATATCATGACCATCCACATTGCCATACACTCCTACTACAGGGGCAATCAATTGTAATTGATCTACAATATCCATGGTCCCAAAATCACCTGCATGCCATACTTCATCGACTCCCTTAAAGTGATCGAATACCTCGGCAGGTAACACTCCATGTGTGTCGGAGATACAACCTATCTTCATGTTTCTGGATGGGAATACGTTATCTTATCACGCAAGAATAGCAAACTTCCTTCGTCTTGAAAAAAAGATTTTCAATCATCGTACTTACGTGGAATGGGCGACACTACCTTGAGGAGTACCTGCCTAGTGTCATGGCTTCCCTTGGACCGGAAGATGAATGCATAGTGGCCGATAATGCGTCTACAGATGATACTGCGGCATGGCTCAAGCAAACACACCCCAAGGCACGACATGTCTTATTAGATGACAACTATGGGTACTGTGGAGGAAATAATCGCGCAGCAGACCAAGCAGATGGAACGTATCTAGTGTTTCTAAATAATGACGTTGAAGTCACTCCCAAATGGCTTGATCAATTAGTCAAATCCTTCGATAACCCAAAAGTTGCGATTGCTCAACCTAAACTACTAGCTGCTAAATCTCGTGAATCCTTCGAGTATGCAGGGGCAGCGGGTGGTTATATAGACAAATATGGGTATCCATTTTGTCGTGGAAGGCTTTTTTCTACTACTGAAACAGACACCGGTCAGTATGATGATGCAAGGGCTATTTTTTGGGCATCTGGAGCCGCTTTAGCCATTCGGCGTGATGTATTTCACGAATTAGGTGGATTCGATGAAGACTTTGAATTTCATATGGAAGAAATTGATTTGTGTTGGAGAGCACAAAATCGAGGATATACTGTTTGGGTAGAGCCATCTAGTGTAGTCTATCACTTAGGTGGCGGGTCCTTAGAACCAATGAATCCTCGCAAAACGTACTATAATTACAGGAACAATCTTGTAATGTTGATTCGTAACCTACCCAGAAATGAATTATTCGCCATCCTTTCCACCCGCCTTATACTGGATGGCATATCGGCCATTCCATTACTATTGAAGGCAAAATGGCTACATGTATTCGCGATTTTGCGAGCACATGGATTTATTTATTCAAATAAACGTCAAATTTTAGCCAAAAGATCGATGGAGGTTTCGAATCGGACTCATGGTGATAACCCTGTGACATTATGGCCTCACAGCCTCATAAAGGCCTATTTCCTACAGAAAAAGAGGTCGTATTTAGATTTGAAAAATTCTAAATAACGGCGAACTGCTACGTTTATTTTAAAAAATTTGTCAAATTGGGAACGACATGGGTTTGGAAGCGGTTTTCCTTACATGTTAAAGCGGCTAGCCCGCTCTCAACGTTAACTAAACACTAGGTATCATGGATTTAATTTCCCTTGACCCTTCGCAGTACTCGCTGGTGTATAACATGTTCTCATTCACAATTGCATCTATGCTTGCTGCGTTTGTGTTTTTCTGGATGGGACAACAACAAGTTGCACCGAAGTACCGCATTTCTCTGATTGTCTCTGGATTGGTTGTAGGTATTGCTGCTTACCACTACTTCAGAATCTTCGGCAGCTTTGAACAGTCATACAACGCTGCTACTGGAATGTTCGACACCGCTGGATTCAACGATGCTTACCGCTACGTTGATTGGTTACTAACTGTACCACTCCTGCTGGTTGAGCTAGTACTTGTATTAGGTCTATCAAAAGAGAAAAATGCATCTCTTCTACCAAAATTAGTGATTGCTTCTGCATTCATGATTGCTCTTGGATATCCAGGAGAAATTATGCCTTTCGGTGAGCGTACACTATTTGGTGCGTATGGACTATGGGGTACACTCTCTACTATTCCATTTGTTTACATCCTTTTTGTCCTTTGGGGCGAGCTAGGAAAAGCAATGGAAGATCAACCAGACAATGTTCGCGTTCTTTTCCGCAACATCCGTCTACTATTGATCGGTACATGGGGTTTCTACCCAATCGTATACTGTCTACCATTCTTCGGAATTGAGCAAGGTAATACACTTGTTGCGATCCAAGTTGGATATGCATTGGCTGACGTATTAGCGAAAGCTGGATACGGAGTCATGATCTATGCGATTGCTCGTGCGAAGTCTGAAGCAGCTGGATTTAAGCTTGCTGAAGCCTAATCACGATCCAATGATCTTAAAAAGCATCACCTGGCAACGGGTGGTGCTTTTTTTATACCCTTTTGTTGGGTTTCTTCGCATTTTACACCCATGAAAGACGTGGATTACATTATCGCAGGAGCAGGGGCATCTGGCTTAAGCTTGCTTCACAGAATGATCTTTCACCCATTTTTCAAATCCTCTTCTATACTGGTGATCGATCAATCACTAGAACCTAATACAGATAAAACCTGGTGTTTTTGGTCCAAAGATCAAGATCCGTTTGGATATGCATCCATGCTGGAACATTCATGGCCTTCACTCGCTGTCGGCTCCTCCAACGTCCATCGCAGTGAATCAATATCCCCGTACGTTTATCATTGCTTGAAAAGCGAATCGTTTTCAACTACCATTCTTGATCAAGCCAAAGAAGCTGCTAATGTCACCCTACTAGAAGCGTCTATTGAATCGTTTTCTCACGATGGTGACCATGCCATTGTCAACACCTCTGAAGGTGTCTATCGTGCAAAATGGTGCTTTCAGTCCGTGCTTTCTAAGCCATCTGATTCGTCTCAGTCATCCGACATTCAGTTAATTCAGCATTTTACTGGATGGGAAATCAGTTCTTCCACCCCCGCATTTGATCCTAGTACAGCACTACTCATGGATTTTAATACGCCACAGGGCAATGGATTGACATTCATGTATGCACTCCCATTTTCTGAGACAGATGCTTTGATTGAGTGTACGTTATTCTCAAAGTCTAGAATGGATGAGACGTTCTATGAGGAATCAATCAAAAACTACCTTGAGTCAGAATTCAACCTAACTCATGATCAATACACGATCACTCGAAGAGAATCTGGCAATATTCCTATGGAAACCACCTCATATGCTCCTCGTATTAATGAACGCACACTTTCTATGGGAGTCTGGGCTGGTCACACAAAACCTTCCACTGGATATACATTTTCTCGGATTCAAACACAGGTTGACCGAGTGATTACACAACTTATATCAGGTGTCGATCCCACCCCTGCTGGCCAATCCCCAACTCGATTTCGCATTTATGATCTAATGTTATTATCCATTTTAGATCACGAACCAGCTAATGGACGTCCAATTTTTGACACTCTCTTTAAGCGTAATTCTATCCATGATATTTTGCGTTTTTTGGATGAATCGAGCCATCTTGGTCAAGAACTTTGGATCTTTTCGCGCCTGCCATATGCTCCATTTTTTAGGTCTATGGCTAGACATCCACTCAAAATTTTACAAGGTGGGTCTTAGCAAAGAGTATCATGTAATCATATCCTTTGGAATCATTAACCAATCAATTCCACAATGAGACACCGTTCATCTACACAGAATCTGCTCACAATGGCAGTAGCTATCTTCATCATTGCAGCTAGCTTATGGATTCCTGATTTACTTCAGCGTATAGAATTATTCATTGTTGCTGCAGCCATTGCACTTGTTGGGATTCCGCATGGTGCAATTGATCACCTCATCGCAGCTAAGGTTTATGAACAGGGTAGTTCCATTTGGGATCATATCCGTTTCTATGGCTGGTACTTATTTTTAATGGTGGCCTTATCGGTGCTTTGGTTTTTCTCACCTGCAGCAGGTTTCATCCTATTTATGGTGATCTCTGTTTTACATTTTGGCCAATCAGATATAGAAGGATTTTTTCATCGTTTTGAGATTGATGAACCCCATACAGCATGGATAGTCTCTGCAACAGTATCTAGGGGCGTTGCCATTATTGGGTTAATCTTGTCTGCACATGACGAGGTTGCGATGTCGATAGTTGGTGAAGCACTTCCACAAGACTCCACCCTATTCCTATGGATGAGTACTCAATCTGAAGCAATATTCTGGGGGTCTTTGGCCCAATTTGCTCTATTTATGCCTGTTTTTTCATTCATTGGCTTTCAATCGTGGTCTCAACGCGGTCAATTTATCGTGGATAGCGTGGTCCTTATTGTCCTATTCATCACAGCAAGACCACTGTTAAGCTTTGCAATTTACTTCGCCTTCTGGCACAGCATGGGCCATATTGATGAAATACGAACCTACTTTGGTGAAAAAGGGCAGCCTCTTACAATTGCAGGTTTTGCATTACGTGCACTACCCTTTACACTGATCTCGTTTGTCGGCTTGGCTGGATTACTATGGATAGCTCAAGCGATGGAATTAGGGAATCGTCTGGTCATGCTCACCTTTGTATTGATATCAGTGCTTACACTCCCTCATATGGTGGTGGCACATAGTCTGATACAAAATGTGGGGCAAAAAAAAACCCATTAGGTGTTCAGCCTAATGGGTCTGGTAGTGTCAGTAAGTTGGACAAAAAACAATAGTTCAATATAGTCGCGCCATTTAGGCACGAGCAAGGTAAAAGTGCTCGTTTTATCCACAAAATGGACACTTTATCCACACTCAAAGTGTATACGTCAACCTGATAAACCCATGTCGTCCTGCACTCCTGTATCCAGGTATTTCAGTGAATGGGGTGTCAAGTGCATTCATGAGCGACGCTGATACCCTCCATGCATCCACAGGAGTCCACTGGACTTGTGCTCCTAGTAACCATGTCTCATCCAACATCTCTGGGCCTGGGTCGAAAGGTCCTTTTTTCCGTGATCCGATGTATTGAGTTGACGCTGTAACTGTCCATTGAGTAGAAGGGCGCCACATTGCTCGTAATCCACCCAACCTATTTGGTCGACGAATAGCCGTGTTTTGTTTACGTCCGTTTTGAGTTCGATGACCTTCTTGGTACGTCATATTTGCAGCAATTTGGATTGATTTCCCGAGATATGACTCTACCTCCAATTCGACTCCACGATTAAACTCAGTGCCCACATTTTGATAACTCGAAATAAAATTTTGATCTGTGACAAAATCGATTGCATTCTCAATATCTCGCTGATACGCCACGATTCTGATCATTAATGCACGTGGTTTAGGGTAAAATGACACTCCTATTTCTGTATTCAGACTCTTTTCAGGAAGAAGTGATTGGGTACCGAACTCACTGTACAACTGATACAAAGAAGGTGCACGAAAACCACTACTGACATTCAAAAATAGATCGACCTTTGAAGATGGACGCCAAAGTGGATTGATCGAGTATGTCACATGCTCTCCAAAAGTGGAGTGAGAGGTCAATCGAGTCCCGATTTCCAATGAAAGTCGTTCTAATGGTGTCCATAACAATGAGCCAAAACCAGCAATGGTTGTTGTATTAGCAGTTGATTCACTCAATGGTTGACTTTCAAATGGACCAAAGGAACCAATACTGCGATAACGTTGATTGGTTGAATTCCAACGTACTTGCGCGCCCAATACAGAACTGACTGACGGAATCCATGCTTTGGTCCAGTAGGCATCTGTAAAGGCTTCTTTGGATGCATAGTCTCCTTTTGACCAATCAGAAAATCCTGTTTTATGAGTGCTGTCGTTTAAGAATACGCGATCGGTTATTTGTACTTGTTGTGTCAATCGTATTGTAGAACGTTCGGTAACTCTCTGAAAAGACAAGACATGATGTTGATGAGAATGGTTCGCAGTATAATCTCGATCATCAACCCCGGCACCACCATCTAAGTCTGCTTGATAACCTTGGATAGATCCACGGTATGTAAGTGATGTTCCACCCGTAAATATCTTGGAAATACTCCACTGCCCTATAGCACTACTGTATCCATCACGATCTTCGTCCCCTGTTGGTTGAGCGCTGAGTGTTGCATTGAATCCGTCCGATTGATCGATTCGTCCCGATATTTGAGCCGTCCAACCACCATTTTTAAGGCCAAATGAAGAACGAACCGTCTGATGTCCAAAGGAGCCTAGTCCAGCAGAAATTGACCCAGTGAACGGGTTTTCTATGCCCTGCTTTGTGATAATATGAATCACACCTGCGACCGCATTACTTCCCCAAAGGGTACTTTGCGCTCCTTTTAAAACCTCAATGCGCTCAATGGATTGTGGATCAATAAATTGCAGGTCGTATCGTTGATCAATTTGAGAGGCATCACTCACAGGGATGCCATCAATCATCATTAATAGATCACCTTGATCTGCTCCCCTGAGATAGATCTCTTGAGTGGAACCTTTGGATTGATAGCCACCTGTTGAATAAACACCGGGAAGTTGTTGTAACAACAACCCTAACGATTGATCGTTAAAAGCGTTCACCCACTCGTTTTCCAAAACTGAGACAACCTTCCCAGTTTGAGATAGTTTTAGTGGAACTCTTGATGCGGTGACCGTCACACCTTCTGAAAGTGTAACCGTGGTATCTGACGGCGAACCAGTGGCTTGCTCATCATTGATTTGGGCCTTGAGAGTGCTGGCGCTACACACCAATACAGCCCCAAGGAGTAGTTGAGTTTTCATCGTTGTTGAATTGAGACGTCTTTCACCCGAAAACGTATTCATATGTACACACCTGGCAGGTCTTCTGGCTTGCTTCGTATTCATCGCCTTCCCAAATCTTTGGGTGTTAAACCCATGATTCAGTGGCATCTTGATGAAAACCTACTAAAAGCTCACAGCTACGGGGATAGCGCCAGACTCACACTGGTCTTCCCTATTAATCCCTTGCGGGAACCAAGAGGCTACGACTAAAGTACGCGAAAGCAATTCAACTCGAAAGATTGGGATTTACAGCTTTTATATGGATACTAGAACATACTCCTACCAATATCTTATGTGAATACTATCACTATGTCTCTTAAATCCTTTCTTTTTGGTCTCCTTATCGGAGCTGCAATAGGCATCGCCTTTTACTTTTCTAATAACTCCTCACCCTTTTCTTCTGGCTGGCTGGATACAACCGATGATTTACTTGGACTTGAATTTACGCAAGAAGAGCGCGATCAAATGCGTGAAGACGTTGGCGAATACCCTGAGCTTTTTGAGTCCTTACGTGGCTCCACAATCAAAAATGAGATTGCCCCTGCGTTTGTCTTCAACCCAATCCCAGTAGGAGTTCAACCACCTAATCGCAGAGAGAGTTATCCAGCTGTAGAGTTACCCAGTGCTACCGTAGGTGACTTCACTCTGAGCCCTGAAGATAGTCGACTGGCATTCATGTCATTGAATCAACTACAAACCCTCATGCAACGTGGCCGCTTAACCTCCGTTGAGTTAACTACCTATGTTTTGGGACGATTGACCCTGTATGGTGAGACATTAGAAGCTGTCACTCAACTTTTAGAAGAGCGTGCACTCGCACAAGCTCAACAAATGGATCAAGAACGTGCTAGAGGACAAATACGAGGCCCTCTTCATGGAATTCCATGGGGCGCCAAGGATCTACTGGCAGTAGAAAATACGCGAACAACTTGGGGTGCTACACCTTATCAAGATCAAATCATTAATGAAACAGCCACAGTGGTTGAGAAGCTTGATGAAGCAGGTGCTGTACTCGTTGCTAAATTAACTTTGGGGGCACTTGCCTACGGTGATATTTGGTATGGAGGTAAGACTAAGAATCCATGGGACCTAGAGCAAGGATCTAGTGGTTCTTCTGCAGGTAGTGCTGCCTCAACTTCTGCAGGTCTCGTGCCGTTTGCTATTGGTACCGAGACATTAGGCTCTATCGTTTCTCCATCCGTTCGAACAGGCTCATCGGGTCTTCGTCCAACATTCGGTCGTGTAAGTAAACATGGAGCGATGGCATTAAGCTGGACGATGGATAAAATTGGACCAATCACACGGTCGATGGAAGATGCTGCACTCGTCTTTGATGCCATACATGGGGCTGATCTTTTAGACCCAACCACCTTTGATGCACCCTTCGATTACAACCGTAAACGCTCTTTAGAAGGATTAACCATTGGGGTCCCATCAACCTTTATGGATGAGACGTATCAGCCTGAATCTTGGCAAGATTCGCTTTTTATGCAGACCGTGCGAGTTGCACAGGATGCAGGTGCAACACTCGTTGCCTTTGATTTTGAGCACAATCTTCCGCTTGAAGGGATGTTTAGCTTACTGACGGTAGAAGCTGCAGCTGCCTTTGATGAGCTCACTCGATCTGGAGATGACGATCAAATGGTGTGGCAAGAGCCCCAAGCCTGGCCAAATAGTTTTAGAGCAGCTAGGTTCTTTCCAGCGGTGGAATGGATTCAACTCAACCGAATTCGCTCAATGCTTATTCAGACCATTCATGAACAAATTCAGGCAGTAGATATGATCCTTGCGCCTCCTTTTTGGCGTCAAAATCTACTTATTACAAATCTTACGGGCCATCCCTCTGTTGTCTTTCCACATGGGTTTTCACCTGAAGGAAAACCTACGGGTGTTACAATAATTGGGCATCTTTTTGATGAAAAACGCATACTCGAAGCAGGCCATGTCATCGAACAAGACCTTGGTATAAACACTCAACATCCACCTATCTTTACGGGAGGATTACGTATTCAATCTAGTTCTGTAGACTAGAGTTTGTTGGAGTAGCTATATCTAAATCTTTGAGGCAACTCTTTTTGTGGCTTAACTTCGATTCACAAAATGGGTATTTCCTGGCACGCCGTGATCCATGGCAACCTTGCGAACTGTATCGGCACCATATAGATTATTTAAACAATCGGTGGCGCGATAGAGTCCACGCATTCGATCATCTTCTTGAAAAAAGATCTCAAGCTGGTCATGGTGACGCATTTCTATGGTATGAAGCCCTACACCCCGGATTCGCTGCCCCTTGCGTAATGCCTGTTCTACAAGTCGCATCGCTTTAGGAAGGCATGCCTTTAGGATATAATCATCCAAATTGGTGTATCCGTCGGTCTGAAACGCAAACGTCGTACCCTCCCATTGTGCCTCTTGGAAGCGAATATGACAGGCCCACTGGTGCGCCTTGCGTTGATAGCCTCGTAAACGATAGGCTACCTTACGAATCGCTTTGACCAATTCCCCTTTTACCTGATCAGCCTCCACTGTCCAATCCGAAAACGTATGCATGTAGCTCACCTCGTCAGGAATATGGTGATCATTCTCTAAGACCTTGGCTCGATCTCGACCCGTTACAATCTCATAGAATAGCTGCCCTTGCATCTCCCCAAAAATACGCTTGAAGGGTACCGGTCCTGCCTTGTGGGCATCCGCGATGGTTTGCAATCCCCACGACAGCAGCCGTTTGTATCGGCGCGAGCCAATCCCCCATACTTCATTCAATGGAAGTTCAAATAGATGCTGAACCGCATCATCTGGCGTCAACAAGACCATCATGCCATCAGGTTTGCGTAAATCACTGGCAAGCTTTGCATACGTTTTACTCGTAGCCACTCCTACCGATGCAACCAGTCCCGTTTGTTGATATACCGCTTGCTTAAGATCCCGCACATAGGCTTCGATCGCTTTGCGTCCTCGCTTAAGCAAAAACGTAACATCCATGAAGTACTCATCCATTGAATATTTCTCAACCTGTGGCGAAAAGGTGTCCAAGATCGCTCGAAGCTGGCGACTAATCCCTTTATACTTATCATAATCGATTTGCATAAACACCAAATATGGACAGATCTGAGAGGCTTCAAAGGCACTCATTGCTGTCTTTACGCCCAGTTTTCGCGCTTCGTAACTTGCCGTAGCAACAATTCCTCGAGCGGTTCCATTGGGCTTTCGCCACCCCCCCATCGCAAGAGGCAATCCATATAAATTATAGGCTCTTTGCTCTACCTGTGCATAAAAGCAATTCATGTCTAAATGCAGGGTGAGTCGCCTGCGAAAATCACGGTGCTGATGATCTCGCGCAACGGTACTGTACAGGGTAATGCGATGCACATCCTGGTCTGTGTCGTAGGAAAAAGGGCGATTGGGATCCATAGAAAAAAGGTACAATATTTTACATATATTGTACATATATTTTATGTGTCAGATATGTTGTTTCCAACCGCTTTAGCCTTGTATGAATCCTCAGAAGTTCCCAGCTATTAATGTGTTAACGGTGATGCGTGGGTTTCAAAACCGCCGTCTCCCTCATCAAATCACCCCCTACCGTTTTGAGACTCAAGATGGACGTCGGTTCAAGGTGAAAACCATCCGACAGACCCATAAAGAACGCGTAGGCCATGGCTTCCATATTCATTATGTGATTCAAACGGAAGAGCTACGTTTTTTTCACCTCGTCATGGAAACTGAAACCTTTGTATGGCGCATCATTCAAGAGGTTGATGATGAGCTCTTTTTTCATTCGTAAGGAGATGCGGCTTTCAGTTCGTTTCAAGGTTCAGTTCGTGACTGGCCCAGTACGAGCTAGACTCACTTGGCAAGTTGTTTAACTCACTCGGTCATTGCGTCAGCCAAAGGATCTTGCAAACGTTCTTGACTCAGCTGAGTTAGTTCTGTCATGTGAGGCGAGTTGAGCGCAACAACTCTCTGATAAGAGTCTGCTGCACGATCTTCGTATCCAGAGTGGAAATAGGCCTCAGCCAGGTAGTAATGAAAAATCGGATTGCTAGGAAATTGTTCTGCTAATCGCCCCCAATGTCTTGCCGCATCTGAGTACATCTCTTCATTCAAATAGATGTAGGCTAAAATGGATGCAGCTTCAATCGCCAGATGGTCATCCATGGCGGCAGCTTTTTCGAGATACTCAAACCCTGTATCAACTTCACCTGGTTTGACATTCAACAGTGAAAACGTCCACTTCATGCCAGCAGGGGCACGACCAGACATATAATTGTAGATCCCAGACCCTATCAGTACTTCTGGACGTTCAGATGCCGATGAGGTAAGCTGTTTTGTATACGAAAGCCCGCGAAGACCGTTACGAAGAGCTTGCATTGGGCTTCGCTCTCGAGCAGCAATGAGTCCACGGTATCCATACAAACCACCTAACATCGAGATCAACGTGGTATCGTTGGGTTGAGCCTCATGTTTTACCTGTGCCCGTTGGATGGCATTTTCGGATAATGACATATAGCGAGCGGCCTTATCAGAGGACTCCCCTACAAAAAAGTAATCCCAAAATGGAATTAAGGAGGCATAGAATAGAGGCTCTGGGTCTGTGTCTGAAGCCATTCCAGAAAGGAAATAGCTGTTGGCTTGATCCCATTGGGCATTGTAAAAGGCGCGCATCCCTTTGGCAAAAGCCTCTTCATCACTCACGGATGTAAATGTGTATGGATCAATCGAAGGGTCTGTTACGGGCTGTGCGTTGACAACAGAGCCATGCATCCATCCAACACTCACAAAGCTCACCATAAAAGCAACGGACACTATCTTCGATTGCTCAACAAGACTATTCAAATACTTTCTCAGTGTCATCGCTAGAGTCAAGGGTTATCTTTTGTTACTTTGCACCAGTTAAACGCATAAATCTTATGAATTCATTCACACCCTTCCAAATTGGCCCATTCACATGTACACCCATAGATGCTGGAGACATATGGCTAGATGGTGGAGCAATGTTTGGAGTGGTTCCTTATACATTGTGGTCCAAAGCGATAGAGCATGATGAGCGTCTTCGAATTCCCATGACAATGAGATGTTTACTCATTGAATCTTCTCATACAGGTCATCGATATCTTATTGATAATGGCATTGGTACAAAATATGACGCCAAAAAATGTGATATATATGGTATCCCTTATGGTGCCGATCCTTTAATGGAATCGTTGACGCAAGCTGGTGTCGATCCTTCTGAGATTACCCATATGGTATTTAGTCATCTGCATTTCGATCATTGTGGTGGGACCACAGCTTGGGATAGCGCTGGAACCAAACTTGAGCACAGATTCCCCAATGCACAATTTGTCGTCAACGAACGTCATTGGGCAGAAGCCAATTCCCCCAATGCTCGTGAAACAGCTAGCTTCTTACGAGATAATATTGCTCCCATTGGAGAGTCAGGGCGACTTGTAACCGTACAAGACAACTATGAATTCGAGCCTGGCTTTGACGTTCTCAATATCGATGGCCATACCATTGGGCAGCAACTCCCACGACTTAGCGACGATTCTCACACCGTAATCTACGCAGCGGACTTATTTCCAACCGTTCATCATGTGCCTGTTCCTTGGGTCATGGGGTACGATATGCGTCCTACGGTAACACTTACTGAAAAAGCACAATTATGTGCAACATCTGTCCAACAGGAGTGGATATGGTTCATGGAACACGATGCGCATCACGTATTCATGACCATACAACAAGATGATCGTGGTCGCTATAAAGGAGTCCCTTTAGGAGCTTCTGAGCTTCCCTTCTAAGGAGGCTACCACCACTGAGGTCGTTGCATCACCCGTGATATTCATCGTAGTGCGGAACATATCTAGGATTCTATCAACCCCCAGAATGAGTGCAATTCCTTCCACGGGAACCTGAATTGCTTGAAGTACAATCACCAACATAATGATTCCAGCGCCAGGCACACCAGCTGTTCCAATGGACGCAAGTGTTGCAGTTAACACAATGGTGAGTTGTTGAGCAAGCGACAGATCCATTCCCAGTGCTTGTGCAATAAAGACAGCAGCAACCGCTTGATACAGTGATGTACCATCCATGTTAATGGTCGCACCAATAGGCAAAACAAAACTTGCTACCTCATCATCCACGCCCACATGCTTCTTCACTCGATCCATCGTCACGGGCAAGGTTGCCGAACTTGAACTCGTACTGAAGCCAAGTAACATCGCAGGACGCATCCCTATCAAGAATTTACGAAATGACATTTTACCCGCTGTTTTGAGTAACGTGCCGTATACGAGAGACATATGAAGAAACAGGCCAAGCAACACTGTTAATGAATACCAACCCAGGGCAACCAGCAATTCAAGAGCACGCCCTAGATCATCACCCGCCAGATCCACAATCACTCCTGCCATTAATGCAAAGACCCCGACAGGAGCCGTTTTCATTATGAGGTCTACAATTTTGATGATAGCATCATTCAAGGAGCTAAACACATTGATCAGCACCTCCCCTTGCTGGATAGGGATATATATCAGACCAATTCCCAAAAGCAACGCAATAAAGACAACCTGAAGCATATTTGCATTATCGCCAAACGCATCAAATGCATTGGTGGGGACAATTCGTACAAAAAAGTCGAGTGGGCCTTGATCCAATTCCTCCGTAGGGTTTGAATTCACTGGCTCATAGGCCTCAATGAGTGATTGTTTGGTCTCTTCGGGCAATGAGGTTCCCGGCTTGATAAGATTTACTGCTCCTAGACCAATCGCTATGGCAAAGACTGTGGTAAACATATACACCAAGACCGTTTTACCACCCATTCGCGATAGCTTTGCTGTATCATTTAAACTTGTCACCCCAACCACAAGAGAGGCAAGGACCAATGGAATGGCAATCAACTTTAGCAGATTGATAAAAATCGTACCAAAGGGTTTGATAAAGTTTGTCGTGAACTCATTGAATCCAGTTGCGCTCGAAAGCAATCCCCATCCAAGCCCGAGAATTAATCCGAGAACAATCTGCCAATGTAATTGTTTATACCACGGGTTCATGGAGTCTCCGTTTTGTGTTTAAATCGTTGGGTTTGATTACCGCTTCAAGATTGCATAGATCACCAACATATACCCTGTTAATAACATAATTGGGGATAGTGTAAGCGAGACAAAGCTCTCAATTTGGTTATCGAGAGCCATGATTGTGTATGCGAGGGCAATGAGTGCCACGGCGGCTCCAAAAAGGATATATTGTTGTTTTCCAAAGACCAACTTTTGGTTCTTAGCAGCGACTTTTTTGGCTCTTGCTCGTGCTTTACTCATAATTGTAACATGTCTTTAGTACGCAGTGCGTTGTGAATCTTTGGAACTTGATTGAAATTAAATCACTTCAAAATACAATAAACGACCCAAAGTTCGGAATATTCCATGTTAGCACTCGAGCATCCACTCGTACTTATCTCTGCCAGTCCTCGACGTAAAGAACTCCTCGAATCGATTGGACTTACCCCTATCGTTGCACCCTCGGGAATGGAAGAGAACGTTGACACGTCGCTTTCATCAGCTCAGCTTGTGATGTCATTGGCACAACAAAAAGTAGAGACATCTTCAGCCTCTCACCCACAAAGTCTGTGTCTTGGTGCGGATACAATCGTCGTTCACAATGGGAATGTGCTTGGAAAGCCAGCCTCCTCGAATGAGGCTCGTACCATGTTACACCAACTCAGTGGAAATACCCATGAAGTGTGGACTGGGGTTTTCATCAATCGAACGGATGAGCAAGGATCTCAAGTGGCTTTTGAGCGCTATGCCCTTTGTTCACGTGTCACCTTTCATCCTCTTGAAGACACATTAATTGAGAGCTACATCGCTACAGGCTCCCCTCTCGACAAAGCAGGTGGATATGGAATCCAAGACCCTCTGGGAGGATTGATGGTAGAGCGTATTGATGGGGATTATAGCACCATTGTCGGTCTCCCACTTCATCCTGTGTGGCAAAGTATACAACGACTTGATCAAACGCCCATCGTGGCAGCTCCTTCCTGGGAATACGTCCGACCTCGGGATACGTTCACTGATTTGGAAGACCTTGTCTCTATTCTACGCGTCGAGTGTCCGTGGGACAGGGAACAAACTCATGAATCAGTGAAGAACAATTTAGTCGAAGAGACGTACGAAGTCGTCGAAGCGATTGAGCAATCCAATCCAGAAGAGTTGAAGAAAGAATTGGGTGACCTATTGCTTCACGTTTTGTTTCATGCACGAATTGCACAAGATCAATCACACTTTACTGTGAGAGAGGTCATTCAAACGCTATCAGAGAAGTTAATCCGGAGGCACCCGCATGTTTTTGGGGAGACGATTGCAACTCATGCTGGGGCAGTAGCCAAGACATGGGAAGAAACAAAATTGGCTGAAGGACGAGAGTCAATCTTGGATGGGATTCCAATGTCTATGCCGTCGGCCATTGTTGCTCACCGTATCCAGCAAAAAGTTTCCAGCGTAGGATTTGATTGGCAAGAATGGGATGTAGCTTGGGAAAAGGTGGAAGAAGAGCTACAGGAATGGACTCAAGCCATGCGTGAAGAAGAATCGATCGCGCGACAGCAGGATGAATTAGGGGACGTGTTATTCTCGATCATCAATGTTGCTCGTCTCAAAGGGTTGGATAGTGAATCTGCATTACGAGAGGCCAACCAAAAGTTTAAGCGTCGATTTCAGGGAGTTGAACATCTGATCAAGGCTAAAGGAAAGGCTCTGTCGGATTGTTCACTAGACGAGCTCGAAGAAGCTTGGCAGCAGGTGAAACAAGACGAAGCATCACAGCGTACACACTAGAATAAAGCCCAAAGATTTCATACTATTTAGCAACCTTAATTCAAACTATCTATGGCTCCACACGATCTTTCTTCTTTTGATTTAACTGACAAACCACACATCAACCTTGGCCTTGACGGTATCGTCGCTTTTTCGACCAAGAAAAGCTTCATTGATGGTCAAAAAGGGGAATTGATTTATGCTGGGTATAATATCGATACACTCGCAGAGCATGCGACCTTTGAGGAGGTTTGCTTCCTACTTTGGAATGACCGCCTTCCCACCCAAGCCGAGCTTGAGTCACTACAACAGGCACTATTAGCCGAGCGAACGTTACCAAAAGCTGTGATTGAGTTCATTCAGTCATGCGACAAAGATGCAGAACCTATGGGTGTACTACGCTCTGCTGTATCCATGCTATCGGAGCATGATGGTCACGACATAGCAGACACTCAAGCTGCAACTATCTCGATGACAGCAAAAATGCCTGCAATGATTGCGGCATTCGACCGTGTCCGGAGAGGTCTTGAAATCATTTCACCTTTGTCTAATGGATCGACAGCTGAGAATTTTTTGTACATGCTCAATGGTGAAGCCCCTGGGGAAGCAGCCATAAAGACTATGGACTTGTGCCTTATTCTTCATGCTGAGCACGGCATGAATGCGTCTACGTTTGTGGCACGATCTATTGCTTCCACGATGTCTGATATTTATTCTGCAGTTACAGGTGCGATCGGATCGCTCAAAGGACCTCTTCATGGTGGTGCAAATACAGCGGTTATGAATATGCTTCTTGAGATGCAGGCCAAAGGTGAAGGCCTAGATCCAGTCGAAGAGGTCAAAGGGAAGTTAGCCCGTAAGGAAAAAATTATGGGATTTGGTCACCGAGTGTACAAAACCCTGGATCCACGAGCTGTACACCTACAAAAAATGTCCAAACAACTATCTGAAGAAACAGGACATATGAAATTGTATGAATGGTCAGTTGCCATGCTTGAGACCATGAAGAGCGAGAAAAACATCGATGCAAATGTGGATTTCTTCTCTGCAACAGTGTACTACTCCATTGGCATTCAACCCGATTTGTACACTTGTATCTTTGCCATGTCACGAGTCTCTGGATGGACTGCCCACTTCATGGAGCAAAGCGATAATAACCGTCTAATCCGGCCTCGCGCACTCTACATCGCAGACAAAAACCTCGATTGGACTCCTATAGAGCAACGATAAAAGCCGTTATTTCACGACGAAATTAAGGACGCGGCCAGGCACGTAAATCTCTTTGACTAGCGTACCTGCATCGAGATATTTCTTCACATTGGGCTCATCTTTTGCAAGTGTGAGCACAGCGGCTTGATCCTCCAATTGAGCTGTGGCAACCTCTATGGTCCCACGCACTTTCCCATTCACCTGCACCGCGAGTGTGACCTCGTCCTCTACTAGAAAAGCCTCATCAACCACAGGCCAAGGGGTATGACTAATACTTTTCTCATGACCAAGACGCTCCCAAAGCTCTTCCGCGATATGTGGGGCAAACGGATGCAACAAACAGACGAACCGCTCTGCAACGGTACGTGGCAGAGTCTCCCATCCATTAGCCTCATTTACAAAAATCATGAGTGCTGAAATTGCGGTATTCATCCGTAAACCTTCAATATCATCTGTCACTTTTTGTATGGTTTGATGCAGGAGTCGATTTTGCGCTTTGGTAGGCTCTACATCACTCAGTGAGCTTTGCAGTTGCCCTGTTTGATCATCGATCATAAGTCTCCAGACACGCCCCAAAAATCGATAGACACCCTCAACCCCTTTCGTGGACCATGGTTTGACTTGCTCCAACGGCCCCATAAACATTTCATAGAGGCGAAGAGAGTCTGCACCATAGCGGTCAACGACATCATCCGGATTAATGACATTACCTCGAGATTTGGACATTTTATGGGCTTTCGCTTCAACTGCAACACCAGAGGCTTTATGAACAAAAGCGTCTCCCCTTTTTTCAACATCCTCTTCTTCGCAACGAACAGCTTCAATTGACGCCTCAGGATCATTCTCTAAAATTTCATCACGCTTCTTCTTTGAAATCCATTCTCCGTTGTGACGAAATGCCGTGAATTCAAGCTCTCCGAGAATCATCCCTTGATGAACCAATTTTTTAAATGGTTCAGAGGTGGATACTACCCCAGCATCAAATAACACTTTGTGCCAGAATCTGGCATATAACAAGTGTAGTACACTATGCTCTGCCCCACCGATATACAAATCCACCTGCTTCCAAATGGCCTCAGCTTCAGGGTCCAAAGGCCCCTTGGTGTAGTTCGGACTCATGTATCGCAAATAATACCAGCAAGAGCCCGCCCATTGTGGCATGGTATTGGTCTCTCGAATGGCCTCCTGACCTTGAAATGTGGTTTTTACCCAATCCGTTGCCTTTGCTAGAGGGGGCTCTCCTTTTTCACTAGGTTTATAATCTTCAACTTCAGGAAGGATGACTGGCAGGTCATCGGGTGATAACGGTTCCGGTTTACCATCCACATGCACAATAGGGAAAGGCTCCCCCCAATATCGTTGACGAGAGAATAACCAGTCGCGAAGTTTATACTGCGTTTTTCGACGCCCTGTTTTTTGCTCTTCCAGCCAATCCATCATGGCCTCTTTGGCTTCGGAAATATGCATTCCATTTAAGAATCCACTTTCGATTGCAGGTCCATCCCCTGTGTAGGCTCCACCTTCAAAATCAGCAGGTGGTTGAACCGTCCGTAAAATTGGGAGGTCAAATGCCTTCGCAAACTCATAATCTCGCTCGTCTTGACCGGGTACCGCCATGATTGCACCGGTTCCGTAATGCCCAAGAACATAGTCTGCAATCCAAATGGGTATCGGTTGATCTGTGACGGGATTGATAGCAAAGGCTCCGGTAAATACACCGGTCTTTACTTTAGATAATTCCTGACGCTCTAAATCTGATTTATTGGCTGCTTGCTCAATGTACGCCCGAGCATCAGCTTCTTGATCTTGCGTCAAAAGAGAATCTACAGCTGGATGCTCCGGAGCAAGCACCATGTAGGTTGCACCAAACAACGTATCAGGTCTGGTCGTAAAGACGGTTATATGTGAATGTGAGTCAGAGGAATTTGTATTCTGTGTCGATTGGATCGCGAAGTCAATTTCTGCTCCAACACTTTTACCAATCCAATTGCGCTGCATTGCTTTGGTGGATTCAGGCCAGTCCAACTCATCCAAACCATCAAGTAACTGCTCTGCATACTCTGTAATGCGGAGCATCCACTGCCTCATAGGTCGACGGATGACTGGATGCCCTCCCACTTCACTGACTCCATCGACGACCTCTTCATTGGCCAACACAGTGCCCAATGCAGGGCACCAATTCACTGGAACTTCTGCCTGATACGCCAATCCACGCTCATAAAGTTTCAGAAAGATCCATTGTGTCCACCGATAATACTCTGGATCTGTGGTATTGACCTCACGAGTCCAATCATAGGAAAATCCCAACATCTTGAGTTGAGACTTAAATTTGGCCACATTTTCGCGGGTTGTTTTCTCAGGATGGGTTCCCGTCTTAATAGCATATTGCTCAGCAGGCAAACCGAACGCGTCCCACCCCATTGGGTGAAGGACCGAATACCCTTGTGCTCGCTTTGCACGAGCTATGATATCGGTTGCCGTATATCCCTCTGGATGGCCTACATGAAGCCCACTACCACTAGGATAGGGAAACATATCTAGGACATAATATGTGGGTCCTTCTGGCTTCTCTGGTGTCTTAAATGTCTCGTGAGCATCCCAATAGGCCTGCCATTTGGACTCAATCTTCGATGGATCGTATGTATTCATGGCCAAAAGGTACGATTCCCAGCGTCATGATGCACACCATTTGGATGGTTGGTAAAGAAGCCATCTCAATGGGTTTTCTCCATCTGGGGTCCAATCTAAGGGTGGTTGTTGAGCAGTATCAAGTTGTTCCACTGGGATACGCTCTATCTGCTTGGATGAATTGGTGGATTGAGCTGTGTACACAGACTGAATTTGAGATCCTTTTTTTGGATTCTTTAGCCAGGATGAAATCATAGATTCATTTCCTTGAACCCAATACACAACTCCTGGAATGGGTGAAAAAAGGGATTCTTTCTCTTCAAAAAGGATCTCAGGCGCTTCACGAATGAGTAGGTGATCGACCCAAACGTGCGCTATTTGATTGGCTGCGCACCATCCGCGCTCCATTTGTCGTTCCTGTAAGATAGGACGCTCATCATGCATCGATTTGATAAGGACAGACTCCAATGAGTCGACCATCGCACAAGAGTGTTGATAGTGTGATAATGGGTGTGCACTTAGGATGACGCCAACAGAACGACACCCTTTGCCTTGATATCGAAGAATCGCCTCAGCAAGCGCATTCCATTGCGAGGGGGTTAAAGACTCATCTTCGTCTTCAAGCATGACGATCGAGGCTTCTGCCCTTCGAATGAGGGTCGAGTGCGTTGATTCTGTGATAGATGGTTGATCAGCCCATTGATGCTTTATCGAGTCCCATGTTGACTCATTACCCGTAAAAATCCACGCATTAATGGATCCATGAATCTTTTGCATCAACGATTTGGACTCTGTTGACCATGCTATACGCTCAGATAAGTCAGGTTCATGGTCTTTCAGGTACTCAAGCCACGCACACATCAACGAGGCATCTCGACGACTTACTTTTCCGGCATAAAACCCTCCAGAGAGAGCAACTGCAAACATATCCTGCAGCCCAACCATGGGGAGATTTCCAGCGTGAATGCAGCAGACCACATCTGTGGGCTGAAGTTCTTGAAGGGTCGAATCGCTCGTTGACCAACTTTTCTGCACCCATTGGCGCAATGATTCTGGGGTAATCGCATCAGCTAGATGCTTGAGTTGATAGACAACATCGGCTCTTGTATGTCCACTTTGGTCCACTTGAGCTGCAATGATTGGCTCCATAACCTCAGGCGGCTGATGAATCCACTCTTGCCATCGTTTGCCTAGAATTTCCGCTGTCTGGATTGCTCGTTTTGGCACATTTTCTACAGTATCAGCCTTATCCATCTACATCCACCATATAGTTACATCCTCGTGAGACAGCCTTATCACGCCTACCCAACAGTTGTATGGCACCATCCTCACGCTGAACGGCTACATCGTCGGTTAAAAACCAGGGACAACTGTTACTATTTCCGGCATCTAAGATCCCTAATCTTCCTTTCGTCCCAATAGGCGCAGTTTGGAGGGGGTTTTCCATCTCTTTGACAACGAACCTTGCCAAAGGAGTGGGTGTAAACCAAACCCCATCCGTGGAATAGGCCTGAGAAGTCATTTCGCACATCCCATACTCAGAATGGATATGGGATATAGGGACTCCAAATCCATCGCTTAGCATAGCATGCATTTCGTCTCGAGAGAGTTCTCGACGATGGGTTTTCATTCCACCGGTTTCGATAAGAATCGACCCTTTTGGTAGTTCCACTACATGTGAACCAGGCTCAGAGTCCTGATCCACAATATCAAGCAGGCCAAAAGCAGCCCCAAATAGCACGATTGGACGGATAGAATCTTGGTCTAGTGCTTTACGAAGCTCACTCGGGGTTGAGATCATTCGTGCCTTGTCACCAAGTTCAGTGCAGATTGCACCAATCATAGAGATCAGTGAGGAATTAGGGTTATCGATGTACCCTGGCACATATCCAATGAAGCGAGCTCCATCTTGGAATGCATCCCGATAATAAGACATAAAGCCATGAACACTCACCTTGTGGTAGAAGCTTAGATCGCTTATAGCATGACTTGAGGGAACACTTGAAGAGGTGCCACTACTTTTGAAAATGACCTCTGGATTTGACGAAATGCTTATCAATCGCTCTCGAAACCCAGAAATTGGGAGTAAAGGCCACTCATCAAGAGGAATACGTGCGGCTGATTCATCATTTTTTCGAGACATTTCTTTGACATAGCGCCAAGCAATTGACTGATGATGGCAATGGTGTGCGATGCACGTGTTCCAGGCTTCTTCAAACGATGTGGAGGTCCATAACTGATCAGTAAGCGTCTTCATCGACGTCTGTGGTTTACTGCTCTTGGAGCCTATTTAGACCCTTCTGTGCGATATCTTTGCGGAAGGTCTTGTGCTCGAAGTCGATTTTTTCCACTGCAAGATAGGCATGCCGTACGGCTTCTTGGAGGGATGACCCTTGACCCACAACCGTTAAGACCCGTCCTCCATTTGTAACAAGTGCACCATCTTCATTGAAGGCTGTTCCCGCATGATACACTATGGCTTTGTCACCATCTACATTGAGTACCGACTCTGCATCCTCAATCCCTTGGATCTTCATTCCTTTTGGATACGATGCTGGGTAACCCTCCGAAGCAAGAACAACACAACATGTTGAGGCACCCGAATGAGATATATCAACTTGGTCAAGTTCTTGTTGCACAGTTACTTCACAAAGATGTATAAAATCATTCTGGATACAAGGAAGGATACATTGACACTCTGGATCACCAAAACGACAGTTGTATTCAACTACCTTTGGCCCAGCCTTTGTCATCATTAATCCGACATACAATATCCCAGTATAAGGGGCATCTTTGACTTGCATGCCTGTGATTGTTGGTTGAATGATGGTCTCCTCTATCTCCTTTAATAAGGGTTCCGTTACGACCGGTGCGGGAGAATAGGCTCCCATTCCTCCCGTGTTTGGACCTTTATCACCATCATAGATTCGTTTATGATCTTGTGCAACGCCCAATATTTTGGAGGAATACCCATCCGTTAGTACAAATACGGATGCCTCTTCCCCCTCCATAAACTCCTCTACCACAAGTTTGGTTGATGCTTCACGCAACGATTCAGAGGCCAAACATTGCTCGAGAGCGGAGTCCACTTCGTCCATTGTTTCGCAAACAAAGACCCCCTTTCCAGCAGCGAGTCCATCTGCTTTTAATACGATAGGCAGGGATGCTTGGTTTTGAATCCAGGCTTTAATAGCCTCTGCGTCCGCATCTGTAGCAAGGGTAAAAAGCTCTGACCCAGCTGTTGGAATCCCAAATTCAGCCATAAACTCCTTCGCGAACGCCTTACTTCCTTCGAGTTGAGCTGCATACGCACTAGGGCCAAATGCAGGGATTTCATGCTGACGCAACGTATCCACGAGTCCGTCAACGAGGGGTTGCTCAGGACCAATCACCACGAGGGTTATGTCATGTTCCTTGCAAAAGGAGACGATTTCATGGTGGTTGGTAGCCTGTAGATTGACACATTGCACCTTCTCAATAGACGCCATCCCTGGATTCCCAGGGGCTGCATAACATACGCCTAAACCCTCAGAGGCGGCGATCGCAGCTACCAGTGCATGTTCACGCCCACCCGATCCTATGCATAGAACGTTATGAGAGTGCATGGGATAGTATGTCTGTGAAACTTTCAACTTGTAAGCTAGCACCCCCAATAAGCCCACCATCTACATCGGGTTGATCCAACAATTCCTTCGCGTTGGCTGGCTTCATACTTCCACCATACAATAGTCGAGTGTTAGCAACACTATCCTCCCCAATCGCGTTTGCTAGCCATTCTCGAATAAATGCGTGCATCTCTTGCGCTTGGTCTGGAGTGGCTGTTTCCCCAGTACCAATGGCCCATACTGGCTCGTAAGCGATACTAACATTCTTCATCTGTTCTGCATCAATGGACTTTAGGACTGGATCTAATTGCTTTCGAACAACATCTTGTTGAGAGCCTGCTTTTCGCTGATCTAGTGTCTCTCCCACGCAATAGATCACATGTAGTCCTGCATGTAACGCTTTCTCAACTTTCAGCACAAAGTCCTGTTCAGACTCCCCAAAATACTCGCGACGCTCAGAATGTCCGACCAAGACAGCACCACAACCAGCATCTGCAATCATGGCTGCGCTTACCTCGCCCGTGTAAGCACCATTATCATAGGATGCAACTGTTTGAGCGCCTACGATCACAGACTCATGCGCTGTAGCAATGGCTGCTGGAATCGATAAAAAGGATGGAAAAAGTGCAATATCTATGGAAGATGCATCATGATCTTGTAGCCAAACCGACAGTCCATGCATAAAGTCCATCGTTAACTGTTGTTCCTGATTCATTTTCCAGTTTCCCGCCAAAAAAGGTGTTCTTGAGGCCATAATTGCTGTTGGTTAGTCTAGTTTTTTACGTAACAAAGATTGTGCAAGCTCTGGGTTTGCTTGCCCCCGAGACACCTTCATCACTTGTCCCATAAAGAATCCCATGAGTGCTGTTTTTCCTTCTTTGTATCGCGCCACCTCCTCAGGGTGCTGCGCAATCACCTGATCAACAAACGGTTCTATCTCTGAATCATCCGAAACCTGAATCAGATCAAGCTCCTTGGCAAGATCTTCAATATTGACACCCTTAGCTTTTGATGTTGGGTCCAAAGCCGAATTAGCCGCTCGATTCACAAGCTCCATAAACAAGGTCGTTTGAGCGCTTGAATTCACTTTTCCATCTCTCTTTAGGGCAATAATTTGAGCCAATTCAGACGATGTAAGTGGGAATTGCTCGATCGACCACCCACGCTCATTGAGTACACGAAGAACATTTGACAAAACCATTGCGCTGGAAGCCTTCGCATCGCCACTTGCTTCCACAAGTGATTCAAAGTAATCAGCCAGTGCTCGTTGATCAGTTAAGGTCATCGCATCATCGATACCAAGGGAGTATTGTTCAATGAAACGAGCTCGACGCACATCAGGCAGCTCAGGCAACGCAATTTTGACTGAGTGCAGCCATGCTTCGTCCAACACTATCGGAGGCAGATCAGGCTCAGGAAAATACCTGTAATCATGCGCCTCCTCTTTGCTTCGCATGGACCGGGTTGTCATCGCATTCGGATCCCAAAGCAAGGTTTCCTGCATCACCTCCCCACCGTCCTGAATCAAAGCGATTTGTCGGTCAATCTCATATTGAATAGCCTTTTCAACATTTCGAAACGAGTTCATGTTTTTAAGCTCAGTGCGTGTCCCAAAAGCTTTTTGGCCACGAGGCCTTACCGATACATTGGCATCACAACGAAGGCTTCCTTCCTCCATATTCCCATCACAAATATCGAGATACTGAACAATCTGGCGAATTCTTGTGAGGTACGCATATGCTTCTTGAGGTGTCCGAATATCTGGTTCAGAAACAATCTCGATGAGGCTTGATCCGGCGCGATTCAGATCAATTAACGAATGGTATGGGTCTTGATCATGCAACGACTTCCCTGAATCCTCCTCCATGTGAATTCTCGTGAGTCCAATACGCTTTTTGTAGGTTGGAAGGGTGATCTCTATCTCACCGTCAAAACAAATGGGAGTCTCGTATTGAGAGATTTGATATCCCTTGGGTAAATCAGGATAGAAGTAGTTCTTCCGAGCAAAAATGGAGCGTTTGGCAATATCACAGCCAGTCGCAAGACCCATTTTTACAGTGTAATGGATTAATTCTTCATTGACCTGAGGCAAAGTCCCAGGGTGGCCTAGACATAAGGGGGTAAGTTGGGTATTCGGCGCTTCTCCATACTCGCTTTCAACAGCAGCAAAGGCTTTTGTTTTTGTTTGAAGTTGGGCATGAACTTCAAGTCCTATGACTGCTTCAAAGTCTGGATGATCGATTGTGGCTTCTTTGTCCGAACTCAACGTCGATTGGATTGTGAATAATGAACGGTTAACTCACGACTACAGACGAATGTACGCACCTTCATCCACTCAATCCAATGAGGTTCTGTGTCACACAGTGAATAGACCCCTGCCCCCAAACAAGATCATTGCATGGGATTCCAACAATTTCATAGTCTGGGAGCACCTCTTTGAAACAGGAAATCGCTTGATCGTCGGTATTGGGGTCATACAAAGGGACGTACACTGTCTGAGCTCCAAATACGAAGTTTGCGTAACTCGCTGGGACAACGCTTGACCCATCTACAGTCGATCCATCAATTTCGCATTGAGGCATGGGTAATTCATGGAGCTTGATTTCGTATCCCTCGTGCTCCTTTACCCTTTCAATAAATACTTCGAGTGTTTTTTTATTTGCAGCCAGCACTGCTTCATTTGGACCGCCAGGTAGATCTTGTGCGATAAGAATAGTGTCCTTTCGAACAAATCGAGCAAAGTCATCGACATGACCATCGGTGTCATCACCACGTAATCCTTCGTCAAACCAACACACATGTCGGCACCCTAGTGTTTCAGCCAAAATCTCATCCAAGGCCTCCTGACTTACCCCTGGATTCCGTGTTGGGCTTTGTAGTACCGCTTTGGTCGTGAGTAACACGCCTTGTCCATTACCATCAATTGCGCCACCCTCCAGCACGGTAGAAAGAGATTGCGTCTTCACCTTATAACGCTCGGCTAATGCTTCTGGCATCGAATTATCGAGATCAAACGGGGGGTATTTTCCACCCCATGCATTGTACGTCCAGTTTAACCAAACCGGTTCATTCCCATTCCACACACCAATAGGCCCATAATCTCGTATCCACAGATCATTCGACGGCAACACCAACCATTCAAGGGTCAGTGTTTGTCCTGGTGTGCGCGATTGATAGACCTTTTGTTCGGCATATTCACGCATAGACTGCGATGAAACGAGGCATATCACTCTTTCGCGAGAAGCCATCGCAATCAAGAGTTCTACGTACACGTCCTCGGTACGTTTAAGTCTCTCTCCAGGCCATGTTTCACGATTTTCTGGCCACGTGAGAATTAGCGCGTCTTTTGGCTCCCATTCTGCAGGCCACCGAAAAACGTTGTCTCCCTGTGTTGAATTGAGATCACCTTCGTGAAACCTCTGCGCTGGATTCACTCTTTTGCCCACCGTTTTAATAGTGGTCCGTAGGTATCAATTCTTCGGTCCCTGAAAAATGGCCATGTAGTTCGAACTGACTCTACCTGAGATACATCCAAGGTTGTATGTAGAATCTCTTCATCTTTCCCTGCTTCGTTGAGAATGTTCCCAAATGGACCTGTGACAAAAGAACGACCCCAAAAGGTTGTCCCTGACTCCACTCCCACCCGATTTACCGCTGCGACAAATACACCATTTGAAATCGCATGTGAACGTTGAATGGTTTGCCATGCATCATGAAACTCATGGGCCTCATCCGCAGACTCTGTAGATAAGGTTCCTATCGCTGTAGGATACACAATCAGTTGTGCTCCTTTCAATGCGAGAATCCTAGCAGCTTCTGGATACCACTGATCCCAACATATTAACACGCCAAGTATCCCCCATGGAGTTTCCACTACAGGATATCCAAGATCGCCTGGAGAGAAATAATACTTTTCGTGGAATCCTGGGTCTTCTGGAATATGATTTTTGCGGTAGTGAAGAACAATCTCTGCGTGATCATTCAAAACCACTGCAGAATTATAATAAATCCCGGGCCCTGCCTGTTCAAAAAAAGGAACGACAAGCCACACCTTTAATTCCTTGGATAGTTCTTTCATGTGGGTAATCACAGAACCCTCTAAGGTAGTTGCATCTGCAAAATGAGCCTCTTCAATTCTTGCACCCACGTAAGGCTGATAGAACAATTCCTGTAGGACAATCAAAGACGCTCCATCCCCTGCCGCCTCACGAATGAGACGATCATGCAACTCAAGACTCGAGGAGATCGAGCCAGGATACGCACATTGAATACACGCTAATCTACAAGGGGTCAAAGACATATTCGAAAACGATGGATTCCAAAAAATAAGGTGGTCATTCACCCTGGGCGTCCTTACTTTTAAAGATACGAGCTAATCGATTAATCAAACGATTAATCACAGAGATTAATCCCAGAGATAAAACAACATACTTGGAGCATGGGCACTGAAAATGGAGGGTCAAACATTCCTACGGAAAATGGGAGACCTAAAAGTCACATTGGCTTAGACACACTAGACATCAACATCCCCGAAGAACGTCAATTTTGGAATCTCACTCCACCCGAGCTCTACGAGCACATACTCAAAAACGATGAAGGTATTCTTACAGACAAGCATGCCATTCGCATTCTAACGGGCACCTACACTGGGCGCTCCCCTAAGGACCGCTTCATTGTAGAAGATGAACAGACCAAAAAGCATGTAGACTGGGGTGGATTCAACACCCCTATCTCTAGTGAGGTGTTTGATAAACTACACGCAAAGGTTGCCGATTACCTAAGCCAGAAATCGGTCTACATAAAAGATCTCTACGCAGGCGCCGATCCTGAGCATCGTCTCAACGTGCGTGTGGTTAGTGAAGCGGCTTATCATGGGCTTTTCTCTCATAACATGTTCATTCGCCCTAATGATGAGGAATTAGCGTCATTTGATCCAAATTTTACCGTATTAGCAGCACCTTATTGTGAAGCGGATCCCGAAACAGATGGCACACGAAGCAAGACATTCATCCTTGTCAATTTTGAGAAAAAACTCATTCTCATAGGCGGAACACTGTATTCTGGTGAAGTAAAAAAAGGCATTTTCGGTGTAATGAATTACCTACTTCCCCAAAAAGGTGTAATGCCCATGCATTGCTCAGCCAATGTCGATAAAAAGGGTAACGCTGCAGTCTTTTTTGGCCTTTCTGGAACAGGAAAAACCACCTTATCCGCAGATCAAGACAAAACCCTAATCGGAGACGATGAGCATGGATGGAGTGAGGATGGGATCTTCAATTTTGAAGGGGGTTGTTACGCAAAAACCATAAACCTTAGCCCAAAACAAGAGCCTGAGATTTATGCAACAACTCAAATGCCAGGCACCATCCTAGAAAATGTTGTCCTTGACGACAAGCGTCGACCTGATTTTGATGACATTTCGCTGACCCAAAATACTCGATGTTCCTACCCTATTGACTTCATTCCAAATGCGAGCGAAACAGGACGTGCGGGTCATCCAAAGAACATCATCTTTTTGACCGCAGACGCGTTCGGGGTGCTTCCACCTATCTCAAGACTCTCACCTGCACAGGCGATGTATCATTTTATAAGCGGATATACTGCGAAAGTGGCGGGAACTGAGCGCGGTGTTACAGAGCCTGAAGCAACCTTTAGTGCATGTTTTGGAGCTCCTTTTATGCCGCTACATCCTTCGGAGTATGCACGCCTACTTGCTGATAAAATCAAAAAGCATGGGGCAACCGTTTGGCTTATTAATACAGGATGGACAGGAGGCTCGTATGGCGTTGGCTCACGCATGAAACTATCAAACACCAGAATCATGCTTGCCGAGGCACTTAGTGGGTCACTAAACAAGGGAGCTTTTCATGTAGATCCAATATTTGGATTGGAAATTCCTGATGATGTTCCTGGGGTGCAAAGAGAATTACTGGATCCAAAGCGTACATGGCCCGACAAGGATGACTACACAAAAACTGCACATAAACTTGCTGGCATGTTCCGAGAGAACTTCAAACAATTTGAAGATATTGCAGGTCAAGAGATTGCTTCAGCAGGACCTCTTGTGTAGTCTTATTTAGAATAATGCATATGAATCCAACGGATCTAGCCTCTCTTACAGGTATTTTAGACCTCACGTCACTCTCGGGGTTAGAGTCTACGTCAGATATTGAGACCCTGTGTAAAAGAGGAATCCATCCTGCCGATGAATTGCCAAGTGTTGCAGCTATTTGTGTCTATCCGTTGCGAGTGGAAACCGTGGCTAAGGCAACCGAACAAACTGGTGTAAGGGTCTGTGCAGTTTCTGGTGGGTTCCCTCATGCTATGACTCCTCTATCTGCACAACTCATTGAAACACAGTCCGTACTAGACGATGGGGCTACGGAAGTTGATATTGTCATTCCTAAATGGGCTGCCCAACAAGGTGACTGGCAAACGATTGAACAACATGTAGCGGCGCACAAAACTGTGTGTGGAGAAGCATGTCTAAAAGTGATTCTAGAGACAGGTGAAATGGGTGCTGGTGGAACGGATGGTCCAGAAGGCATCCAAATGATCACCTCTGCATCTGAAGCTGCGATTGCTGGAGGTGCAGACTTCCTAAAAACCTCCACTGGAAAAGTGTCTATTTCTGCGACTGTGGAGGCTGTTGAAACCATGATGAACGTCATTTCGGACCATTATCATAAAACGGGACAAGCTATTGGTATCAAGGTTGCAGGTGGTGTTCGAAGTGTGGAACAAGCCATCCCATACATTGAGTTGGCAGAGAAACATCTCCCCTTTGATTGGCGCCATCCACAACACATGCGCTTTGGGGCAAGCTCTCTATTGGATGACATCTGCACACAATGGAGTGCCTCTTGAAAGCTGTATTCTGGACATCATGGGTGGTTTGCATTCTACTCGGATCTCTGATTGGACCACGTAGTAGCCAAGCACAGTTTGTTCGTCCACTTCTTGATGGAACTCGTAACTCACTCACAGATTGGGCACCCCCTTTACGATTTGCGTCTCCCTATTTGGAGTCACCCATCATCGATGATTCTGCATCCGTGGATCAACCAAGCTACGGGTACAAAGTTCAGATTGCCAGAACTCGACAGGTCGTTGAGGCTGATAGCATTCTTCAGGATTATCTGGTTTGGTCAGACACCTTATTTACTGAACATCGTCCCAAAGGCTCGCTCGATTTTAGAACCCCTTATTATCGTGTGTCAGTGGGGAATTTTACGGAGCAACGCGTTGCAATCTTCTTTGCTGAAACCATTCGACGAAGATATCCTGAAGCCTGGGTGGTTCAAGGAGAATTAGACCCAGAGTTCATTGCGCCCGAAGGGACTCGCTGGATTACAGATCCAACCCCTCCCGCAGAGTTGATCCAAGACTAGACATTGAAGCGGAACAGAAGGACGTCTCCATCTTTGACCACATACTCTTTGCCTTCCTGACGCATTTTTCCCGCCTCTCGTGCCGCTTTTTCTGAGCCAAGTGCTGCATAGTCATCATATGCTATGGTTTCAGCACGGATAAAGCCTTTCTCAAAATCGGTATGAATCACCCCTGCTGCTTGCGGAGCTTTTGTACCCTGACGAATTTGCCAAGCTCGAACTTCTTTTTCGCCAGCTGTGAAATAGGTAATAAGGCCAAGTAATCGATACGCCTCCCGAATTAACATGGGTAACCCTGCATCTGTCAGGCCGAGATCTTCCAAGAACATCTGCTTTTCTTCAGGCTCCAACTCAGCAATTTCAGATTCAATTTTGGCACAAAACACCACAACTTGATCTCCCTGAGCGTCCGCTTTAGTGCGAACAGCTTGTACAGCATCAACGTGATCGCCATTTGGAAGTCCATCTTCGTCTACATTGCAAGCATATAAGACAGGCTTTTGGGATAAGCAGTGTGTATCCTTAAGCGCCTCAAGTTGAAGTTCTGTGCAGTCAATCGCTCGCAGTGCAATTCCCTCTCCTAATTTGTCCAACAACGCTTCGAGTGCTTCAGCTTGAAGAGCAAGACTTTTGTCACCACTTTTGGCTTGTTTTTTGAGAGTACTCACCCGTTTGTCGAGTATATCGATGTCTTTAAGGATGAGTTCTTGCTCGATAATATCAATGTCACGTAACGGATCAACGCTTCCCTCAACATGAATCACATCGGGATCATCAAAGCAGCGTACGACATGAAGGATTAAATCCACTTCACGAATATTGCTCAAAAACGCATTTCCTTTTCCTTTCCCTTCGCTAGCACCCTTAACGAGCCCCGCGATATCGACAAATTCTACCGATGCAGGAATCACAGATGCAGGCTTGACTAAATCGGTGAGTGTATCAAGTCGTGGATCAGGAACGTTCACCAATCCTACATTTGGATCAATTGTGCAGAATGGAAAGTTAGCAGCTTCGGCTTTGGCACTGCTTAATGCATTAAATAAGGTCGATTTCCCAACATTTGGAAGCCCGACGATGCCACAGGATACACTCATTCTTGAAGTCCTCGTCCTTCTTTGACCAAGAGACCCTCGGCCGTTAATTCTTTACGGATTGCGTCTAGCAACCCGTTCACAAACTGGCCGCTTTGCTCATCATAAAATGCTTTTGCCAACTCTATCGCCTCATTAATGGTAACCTTTGGAGGGATGTCCTTGAAGTAGAGAAACTCGGTAATGGAGCTTCGAAGAATGCATGAATCAACGAGAGAGAGTCGCTTCAAATCCCAATTTGCAAGGTGCTTTTCGATCATAGGATCAATCTCTTTTCGATGATCGATGACCATATCAAATAAATGAGAGGCAAAGGTTTGAAGCTTTTTGTCTTCTTGAAGAGGTTGTTCAACCAAAAGTCGACGTATCTCCTCTTTTGTATTCCCTTTTAGTTCCCAAGCATAGAGAGCTTGAACTACCTTTTCTCGCGCAAATCGTCGTGTCATATCTTCAGTTTGTTAAGCGATTTAAGGTACAAATAGGATCCACAAGCTCATAGACTAGATTGATGGTTTTTCGTATTTTTGTTGATTCGGGTTCTTAGCTCAGTTGGTTAGAGCGCTACATTGACATTGTAGAGGTCGGCGGTTCGAATCCGCCAGAACCCACCACGCGTTGTTTTATAAGCAACAGTTTTATCCAATCACAGTTTCTCATCACGACGATAGATTTGATTCTTGCTCACCTGTTTTCATGATTGATCTAACCCTTCCAGACGGATCGAAACGGTCTGTTGCGCCTGGTACCACTGGGTTCGAATTCGCCAAAAACATCTCCGAGGGTCTGGCCCGTAATGCGTATAGTTTTACGCTCGATGGAGAGGTCTATGATTTGCATCGTGAAATCCCTTCAAATGGTACGATCGCTATTAACACATGGGATAGTGAAGATGGTAAAATGACCTTTTGGCACTCTTCTGCTCACTTATTGGCAGAGGCTGTGCAGACTCTCTATCCCACGGCAAAATTCACTATAGGGCCTGCGATCGAGCAAGGATTTTACTACGACATCGACTTCGGTAATGATACGATTGGTCCTGACGAGCTCGCTGAGATTGAGAAAACGATGAAGGAAATGGCTCGAAAAGGCTCCACCTTTGAGCGAAGAGACGTTTCCAAAGATGAAGCTCTCTCCTATTACTCTTCCTTAGGGAATGAGTATAAAACGGAACTCATCCAGGATTTGGACGATGGAGGAATCACCTTCTACACCCAGGGAGAGTTTACAGATTTATGTCGGGGACCTCATGTACCCACTAGCTCCGTTGTTAAAGCAGTTAAATTAACCGCGCTTGCTGGCGCCTATTGGCGAGGAAATGCAGATAATGCTCAGCTGACCAGGATTTATGGTATCAGTTTCCCTAAAGCCTCCATGTTAGAGGAGTATACGGAACAGCTCGAGGAAGCCAAGAAACGTGATCACAAGAAGCTTGGGCGTGAACTCGGAATCTACATGATGGATTCTATGGTGGGTAGTGGTCTACCCATATGGTTGCCAAATGGGACGACCATGCGTCGTTTGCTTGAACAATACCTACGCGAGGAACAAATTAGACGTGGATACCAGGAAGTTATCACTCCACATATCGGACGTATCAAACTCTATGAAACGTCTGGACATTATCCTTATTACAAGGATTCACAATTTGCACCCATTGATGTAGATGACGATCAGTATCTACTCAAGCCAATGAACTGCCCCCATCACCATAGAGTCTATGACTCAGAAATGCGTTCCTACAGAGACTTACCCGTACGGTTGGCAGAATTTGGATCAGTGTATCGTTATGAGCAATCTGGAGAGTTAAATGGATTGTCACGTGTTCGTGGATTCACACAAGATGATGCGCATATTTACTGTACGCATGATCAACTTCAGGATGAGATTCGAAACACCATTGATCTCACCCAAACTGTATTCTCTCTATTCGATATGCCTGTCGACATTCGACTCTCTTATCGAGACGATAACGACAAAAAATACGGCGGGGAACAAGCCTATTGGGACCGTGCACAGGCTGATATTCAAGCAGTTGCCGATGACATGGGGTTAAATTATACGATTGCCCCAGGTGAAGCCAGCTTTTATGGACCCAAAATCGATTTCATTATTCGAGATGCAATAGGTCGTCGCTGGCAATTAGGAACGGTTCAGGTCGATTATGTGATGCCGGAACGCTTCGATTTAACCTATGTTGGCTCCGATAATCAAAAACATCGTCCCGTGATTATTCACAGAGCCCCTTTTGGATCCATGGAGCGCTTCATGAGTATTCTTATTGAGCATTTTGCAGGAGACTTTCCACTGTGGCTCGCTCCTAACCAACTTTCTATTTTACCAATATCTGATGCTCAATCAGATGCAGCGTATGCACTGCAAAAGCAATGTCAAGACCTTGGAATGAGAGTCACTGTCGATGCAAGAGCAGAAAAAATTGGTGCCAAGATTCGTGATGCAGAAACATCAAAAACACCTTATATGTTCATCTTAGGTGAACGAGAAGTGGAACAGTCCACCGTGTCTGTTCGTAAACATAAACATGGAGACCAGGGAGTTCTAGCTCAGGCAGAAGCGCTAACCATGCTGAGCGAAGAAATTGCTTCCAAGGCTCTTCCAAAAACACCCAACTAATCGATTCGAGGTAGAATTATCGCAAGACGAGTACCCCCAAGACAGCAAAAACAAGAAAACCGACCACGAATTAACGAGGAAATCCGTGCCGGTAATGTGAGACTCATTAAACCAGATAATGCACACGAGCTCACGAATCTGGATCGAGCTTTACAAGTAGCCGAACAGTACAACCTTGACCTTGTTGAGATTTCACCAGATGCCAATCCGCCTGTTGTCAAAGTGATGGATTTCGGGAAGTTCCTGTTTGAGAAAAAGAAAAAAGAAAAAGAAGCCAAGAAGAAGCAACATGTGATCAATGTGAAGGAACTACGGTTCCGACCTCATACTGATGCACATGATTTAGAATTTAAAACCCGTCATGCACGTGACTTCCTATCAAGTGGTGATAAAGTAAAGGCTACTGTACAGTTCCGAGGAAGAGATATGATGTACACGGAAAATGGAGAGGAATTACTCGCAAAGCTTGCAGAAAGCTTAAGTGATGTTGGCAAAGTCGAGACTCAACCAGCAATGGAAGGTCGTCGAATGATTATGATTCTCGCACCAAATAAGGTGTAATTGATTGGAGTTCGGTTCAAAGCTCTGTATCTTTAAAGCTTACTAATTTTAGCAAAGGTGTGTCATGCCAAAGATGAAAACAAAAAGTAGCGCGAAGAAACGCTTTCAGGTCACAGGAAGTGGCAAAATCAAACGAAAGCAAGCCAATAAGCGCCACATTTTGACGAAGAAAACAACCAAGCGTAAGAATAACCTAGGCAAAGATGCGATTGTTACCGATGCGGATGCACCGCGCGTAAAAACAATGCTGCCAGGCAAATTCTAACTATTTCTAACAACTAAACACGATCCAAAATGCCACGTTCATCCAACCTAGTGGCTTCCCGTCGCCGTCGCCGTAAGATTTTAAGTGCTGCGAAAGGTTACTGGGGCAAGCGGAAAAATGTGTATACCATCGCAATCAATGCGGTCGAAAAAGGGTGGCTCTATGCCTACCGTGACCGTAGAGTCCGGAAACGTGAGTTTCGCAGACTATGGATTGCACGTATTAATGCTGCTGCTCGCCTAAACGGTACCACCTACGGAAAGCTAATCCACGCTTTAAAAGAGCAGAACATCGAGATTAATCGCAAAATGTTGGCAGATATTGCCGTACATGATGCGGCTGCATTCACAGCGGTACTTAAGGCAGCTAAAGTCGCCAAGTAAACATCGACATGCACGCCTCTATGTCAGAATAGAGGCTGCTCTGTACTTCAGGTTATGAAACAAAAGGTCGATGACGCTCGAGATAAAATTGTAGATGCTGTACTCGATTCTGAGGAAGCCTTAGAATCGTTTAGGTTAACCTATTTGTCTCGTAACGGGCTATTTTCGACACTTTTTGAGGAGTTTAAAGCCTTACCTGGCCCAGAAAAGAAAGAGGTGGGTAAACCTCTGAATGTGTTGAAAGTTCAGGCTGAACAAAAGTATGCAGAGGCGAAAGAACGACTAGAAGATGCCAAAGAAGCGGAGCGCACCGCAACCGATGATATTACATTACCGGTAGAGCCTTCCCTTTTAGGTTCCATGCACCCACTCACACTTGTTCGTCATGAAATGACTCAGTTATTCATGCGAATGGGATTCACGGTAGCAGATGGACCTGAGATTGAGGATGATTTTCACAATTTCACAGCACTAAATTTTCCTGCCGATCACCCTGCTCGTGATATGCAAGACACCTTCTTCGTTCGCAAAGGAGAAGACGAAGATCATCGATCCGACGATCTGGTACTTCGCACACACACCTCTCCTGTGCAAATTCGCTTGATGAAGGATAAAAAGCCTCCAATTCGCGCCATTATGCCAGGTCGCGTATTTCGTAATGAGGCTGTGACATACAAATCGTATTTCCAATTCTCACAAGTAGAAGGGCTTGTTGTTGATACATCGATCACAATGGCTGATTTAATCCATACGCTGGTGACGTTTGCCAAGATGATGTATGGTGATCACATTGAGTACCGTGTACGGTCTTCCTATTTCCCGTTCACAGAACCAAGTATTGAAATGGATGTGCGAACGACATCAGATGCACCATGGATGGAAATCCTAGGAGCAGGTATGGTGGATCCTAATGTCCTTCGTGCTGTAGATGTCGACCCTGATACCTACTCAGGATTCGCTTTTGGAATGGGAATTGATCGAATATGTATGCTGAAATACGGATTTAGTGACATTCGTACGCTCTATGAGAATGATTTGAGAATGCTTTCTCAATTTGAGCATATCGGAGGTGTACGATGAACGTTTCGCTGAATTGGATCAAAGAGCTGGTTGGAGAGCATGCCTCTTCTCTTCCTGATGTGGATGTTATTGCTGACACGTTAACTCGAATTGGTCATGAGGTTGAAGAGATTCGTCAAACGTCTCCTCTTCCTGATTCCGTGATCATTGGGGAAGTCCTTGAGACCGAAAAACATCCAGACGCAGATCGACTCAAGGTTTGCAAAGTGAGGATTTCAAAGGATGAAATCTCTACGATTATATGTGGTGCTCCAAACGTGGCAGCTGGACAATTTGTACCTGTTGCGACACCAGGATCAGTGCTTCCAATAAAGGACAAAGAAGGAAAACCACTTTCGATTAAAACATCAAAAATCCGTGGGATTGAATCCAATGGGATGATTTGTGCCATGGATGAACTCGCATTAGGGGAAGATCACGACGGGATCATGGTGCTCAATGATGAGGTTTCGTCCTCTGATGTAGGTCGACCTTTTTCTGAGGCCTGCTCCATCGTTGCAGATACCATCCTAGAGGTTAGTTTGACACCCAATAGACCCGATGCAGCATCACACCGAGGGGTAGCACGTGACTTATGTGCAGCGCTTGGCTTACCAACCAAATGGAGTTTCCCGTCTGCAAATTCGAGTCGTCCAGACAATCTTTGGGCATCCAATAACACCCAATCATCGAATAAGGGCCATGTCAAAATCTCACTGCCCGATGAACAATGCCCTCGTTATGTTGCTCGATGGGTCCATGGCGTAACGATTGGCCCCTCCCCTTTGCATGTCCGTCAACGACTCGAGTCTTTGGGATTACGAAGTGTTAACAATGTTGTCGATGCAACAAACTGGGTGCTTCACGAAATGGGACATCCTACCCATGCGTTTGATGCTGGGTCGTTTTCATCTGGTACACTGACAGTACAGCGATTTGATAAAGAGGTTGACTTTACCACACTAGATCATATCGAACGGTCATGTCCCGCGGGAACACTGTTCATTTGTGATGGTGATAAACCCGTTGCGATAGCGGGTGTTATGGGGGGGCTTGACTCAGAAGTCAGCGATGAAACCACAGATATTTTACTTGAAAGTGCATTCTTTGCCCCTTCTTCAATTCGCAAGACATCCAAAACGCTGGGATTACAAACTGATGCATCGTATCGCTATGAACGTGGTGCGGACCCACTTGCTTGTTTGGAGGCTGCCCAACGGGTTGTTGAGCTAATCCACGATTGGGCTGGCGGAGAGGTCTCTGGAGAGATTGCTGATGTCTTCCATAGTGATGGACTTGAACCTTCTGCGATTCCATTTGATTGTTCCCTTACAACTCGAATATTAGGCCATGAAATTGAGTCTACTGCTCAATTTGAGGCACTTAAATCACTCGGGTGTAACGTGGATGAGTCTACGTCGAATAACTCCTCAACAATAGCTTCGGTTACACCTCCATCCTTTCGCCCTGATCTTTCTAGACCCATAGATTTGGTTGAAGAGGTAGGTCGATTATGGGACTACAATCGTCTTCCTGAACCTACTGTACAGCAAGCGTTTGTACCGCAACCTATTCCTGCTCGCGAATCCTATCTAATGGGATGCGCATCTGCTTGCATGAGACTTGGATATCGAGAAATTCAATCGAACTCGCTCATTCCAAAAGATGAGGCACATCAAGCGATAGAGCCATCAAAAGTCATTCATACACTAAATCCTGTTTCCACAGAAGCAACATCGTTACGACCAACGCTTGCGATAGGAGGACTTGCCGTATTTCAGCGCAATAGAAATCGAGGTGTTCACGCGGCGCGTTGCTTTGAAATAGGACATGTATATCGCCGAACGGACGGCCAAGGAACGTGGCATCAAGGGATCGATGAACGAACACACCTTTGGATGGGTGTGACAGGACCCATTCACGAAGGAGATTGGGCAATTTCGGAGAAATCGTACCGATTTGATCACCTGAAGCGTGATCTATTGAGTGTCCTAAAAGTAGCGTTAGGGTCAACCGTAGATACCCAAAACATTACGTTTGTCACTAACACATCCAATCCACTTCAAAGCGACATTCAGGCTCATGGGCAATCCATAGGAACGTTTACTGAATTAGGTCGAAAAGAGCGAAAGGCGTTGGATCTGGATTCTCCAACCTTCATGGTTGAAGTCGATCTAGATCGCTGCTTCGATGTATGGACGCAAGCGGAACCAACGCGCGCCAAAGAGGTATCTAAATATCCATCAATAGACTATGATTTTGCTTTGGTTGTCGCATCAGATGTAGCGGCAGGTACATTAGAGGCAATTATTCGTGACACCGGATCAGAAAGACTCCAACGGATTCAATGCTTTGACGTCTACGAAGGAGATCAAATTGCGAAAAACACGAAAAGTCTTGCTTTTAGGTGTACATTTTTAGATTCTACCAAGACGTTGACGTTCAATGAGGTGGAAGATGAGATTAAACTGATTCTTAACTCATTGAAAGACAAGGCGTCAGCGGAATTACGAACATAATTCCTATTCTTGCCTCGTGAATCCTTCGCCAGAAAAAGAACGTTTTGACCTCGCAATACAGGGTATCGAAAAGATACTGCGCGACTTGAAAGAGAAAAATCGCGACCTCCACCGAGAAAATGCTCGGCTCAAAACCAAGCTAAAAGAGATGCAGACAGGTCAATCGGATATCTTCGATGCGATTAGTGAGACGGAACGTATGAAGTTAAAGCATAGTGTAGCCTCCCTACTTGCCAAGATTGATGAGAGGATTCAGTCATGAGTACAACGGTAAAAATTCAAGTCTTGGGGCACACCCTTCCTTTGAAAGTCGCTGATCATGAGGTTGAGTCCATTCAGCGCGTTGGCCAGTTTGTTGATGATACCTTGTCAGAATTTACACAGGCAGCCAAAAATCAACCCGAAAGCCTTGTACTTATTCTAGGCGCTATGCGTATCGCCGAAACGCTGTTTAGTGAGCAACGCAGGACAGAGGCTCTAGAAACGGAGGTTCAAACCTTACGACAAGAGTTAGAAAGTGTACAAAAAGAATCTGAGGCTTCCATCCAGGCGCTAAAGTCGGTAGAGACTGGGGCGCAACGCTCTGAACATGAGATCCAAGAGGAGGCGATTGCCTCGGTTACCAAGCGTTTAGAGCAGCTAGTTGAGGCGCATCAAACAAGCGCTTCTGCGAATGCTAGCCAGTCCTAGCCCAACAAGCGAAGGATATCGTTAGAGAAGGCGAAGATCATCACCGCGATTAAGATATAAAAGCCAACCTGTTGAGCTCGCATTCGAAAATCAACGGTTGGTTCTTTCCTTGTGACAGCTTCATAGAGCAGAAACACAAAATGGCCTCCATCTAGGACTGGGATGGGAAGCATATTCATGATGGCGAGCGTAATGCTTAAAAACGCAGTGATATTCCAAAATCCAATCCATCCCGCAGAATCCGTAGCCTGTTTTGCAATCGATGCGATTGCGATAGGTCCACCAAGATTGTTACGTACAGAGACTTGTCCTGTAAAGAGCTGTCTAAGCCCTTGAAAAATGGTGGTAGTGGTTTCCCCGGTTAAACCTACACCGGCTACAATTGCTTCTCCTGCGGAGTATTGACGCCTTTCGATATCAAACATTTGTGCCACATCCATGATGTAGACCCCAAGCGGATCACTTGCAGTGCTCTTTTCCCCTTGCAACTCAACTTGTTCTCCCTCCCGCTCTACTAGAAGTACGAAGGATCCTTCTGTGGACAGAATCTGCTGTGTAAATTGGGCCCAGTATCGTGCTGGATTTCCATTCAATTCCAAGACTCTATCCCCTGGTTGTAGGCCTGCCTTATCCGCAGGGCTCCCTGGTGATATTGATCCTATCATGGATGGGAGTGCCATTTCAGCGGTAATAAACTCTGGTCGCTCACTCAATTGATCCAGGAAATCACTAGGCATGGTCAAGGTGACCCGTTCACCGTCACGCAATACATCATACCGTACTTGAGAAGCACTCAAGGCAGAAGGTGACAAAAAGGCTTGGAAATCCTCAACATCTTGGCCGTTAACTCCTACAAGTTGATCATCCGTACGAAATCCAAGGTCGTAGGCTAGTGATGCCTCTTCAACGTAAATACCCTCGACAGAAGATGTAGGAATGATGGTTTCCCCAGATGAGAGTGCAACTCCAATGTAGATGAATGCAGCCAGTATCATGTTAAAAATCACCCCTGCTGTAATCACAACCATCCGTTGCCAAACGGGTCGACTACGGTATTCCCACGGCTGGGGTTCAGTTTCTAGGGAATCGGTATCCATCGATTCATCGAGCATTCCACTCACTTTCACAAACCCACCAAGTGGTGTTGCCCCAATACTGTATTCTGTGTCACCGCGAGTAAATCCAATGATTTTTGGTGGAAACCCAATGGAAAATTTTTCGACTCGCATTCCAAATGCTTTGGCTGCTAGAAAATGGCCCAACTCATGGACAAAAACGAGGATAAATAACGCGGCGATAAAGATGAGGATCGTTTGACCCAAAGACAGAATTTCCATGTAGGTAAAGTATTAAGCTTTCCACGATTTTGCATACCTACGAGCCCAATTGTCGGCATCTTTGTAGGAATCTACATCGTTTACATTGCTTTGTGTGAATTCGTTCATACTTGCATCGAGCGCTGCTTCGACACATTGCGCAATTTGCTTGTATGACAGTGACTCTTGCAAGAAGCGTGCCACTGCCACTTCATTGGCTGCATTGAGTACAGCAGGTGCCATTCCGCCAGTTTGCTGTGACGCAATGGCAAGACCAATACTTGGAAAACGATCATGGTCAACCGGTTCAAAGGTCCACTGAGCCGCTTGTTGCCAATCAATCGTAGGATTTGGGTATGGCACTCTGTGAGGGGCCGTTAACGCATACAAAATTGGGACTTTCATATCAGGTGGACCTAGTTGAGCTTTTGAAGAGCCGTCGACAAACTCTATCACACTATGAATGATACTTTGAGGATGGACTACTGGCTCAATCCTATCCATGGGCACACCAAATAACCAATGAGCTTCGATCATTTCAAGTCCCTTATTCATAAGTGTCGAGGAGTCAATCGTGATCTTGGCTCCCATGCTCCAATTGGGATGTTTCAGGGCGTCCCCAGGCGTAATGGTCTCCATTTGAGAGTCACTCCATTGTCGAAATGGACCGCCACTCGCAGTAATGATTATTTTTTGGATAGCGTTACGGGCCTCTCCCTGCAAAGCCTGCCACATTGCTGAATGTTCTGAATCAATGGGTAGAATCCGCGAAAAATCACCGCCGAGCTCGTGCGAAAGCCATGCGCCACCCACAACCAAGGATTCCTTATTCGCCAACGCAACAGTTTTTCCTGCGCGAATTGCTCGGACAGTGGGCATAAATCCAGAAAATCCAACCAATGCATTGATCACCAAGTCTGATTCATAAATGGACGACTCCTCAAGTGCTTCCTCCCCGTACAGAATGGTGGGTTGATAGGTTAAGCCTTGTTCAAGAATGGCTTTTTGACTGGGATCACATAAAACAAGGATTTCTGGTTTATGTGTATTTGCAAGTTCTGCCAAACATTCTGCACGCCGATTGGCGGAAAGCACACGAACTCGACCCAGCGAGGGAGATTGCTCAAGGATTTCTAAGAGTTGAGTTCCAATCGATCCAGTAGCACCTAACACAGTAAATGTACGTTCGGGCTGCGAATTTGGTGCTGTTTGCGTTGGCTTCGAAGGAGTCATACCACTAATATAGGGATTCAACGTCGTGTGCTGCTTGATAAACCACGGCATGGGCCGCAACAGTTTCTGCAAGTGTGGGTGCATATCCACCCGAAAGCAAGACAACGATGGGAATTTGTTGCTCAGCATAGGTGCGAAGAACCATCTGATCTCGCTCTCTGAGTCCATCTAAGGTCAAGGACAATCGACCAAACCGATCTGTTTCTAAGACATCTATACCTGCAAGATAAAAAACCAGATCTGGCGTCCATTGCATCTGGATTTCATCAAGTGTTTCTTCCAACACCATGAGATACTCCTCGTCATCGGTTCCATCGTCAAGTCCAACATCTAGCGTGGAGGCAACCTTTCGAAATGGGTAGTTTTTTTCTCCATGTATGGAGCAGGTAAACACCTCAGGTTCATCCGCCAAGCATGCTGCTGTGCCATTGCCTTGATGCACATCACAATCCAATACTAGTACTTTACGAACCCATTGAGCATTGCGTAACGCCTTCACAGCAACAGCAACATCATTAAATACACAAAATCCCTCTCCCCATTCTGGCATTGCGTGGTGAGTCCCTCCCGCCAAGTTTCCAGATATACCATCTTGCAGAGCCATAAAAGCCGCATTCATCGTCCCTTGAACTGCTGTTCTTGAACGTACTGCGAGCCCTTTACTCCATGGTAATCCCATGCGACGAATTTCTTTATCTGTAAGCGTACCCTCCCAAACTGCATTCAAATATGTGGGTGTGTGGACGAGCTCGAGATGATCCATACGCGCCATCGATGGGCATATGATACTATTGGGAGTCATCCAAGGTTGATCCAGCATCCAATGATACAGTCCCTCAAACTTACCCATTGGAAACACATGTTCATGGGGAATTGGCGCATAATAATCGGGTGAATAACTTACCCTCATAGTCGCTCTTGAGACGTTTCTCTTGTCTGAATCAATGCCATCATTCTGCCCGCCTTTTCACCCATTGCTCGATAGGACCAGTATCGAGTTGGATCCGTGCGAGTACAAGCAGACCAATCCAAATCTAATTGTGCTTCATTACATCCTGCTTCTACGGCTTGATGGACCAAGAATGCTTTTAAATCGACATGTGGGTTACCCCCTTGCTTGGGCTCTGAAACAAATTGCGCTGGAAAAGAAGCGGCCACTTCTGGTCCCACTTCAAATTTAGCAGCTCCAATGCATGGGCTTAGCCATCCACGCAGACTCTCAATCTTTACTCCTTGTTCTACAGCAATGGCAAGTGCATTTGGTAGAATACCAGCAATAGCACCCCGCCAACCAGCATGGAGTGCAGCTATCCAACCTGTGTGTGGATCAGCCAGAAGTATGGCTACACAATCTGCAACTCGAATGGCAAGCGTTAGATTAGGCTCTCGTGTCCAGAGTCCGTCGCATGAGCGTGGCGCTTTCCCAGCCGTAGACACGTTAGAAAGATCAGAGCCGTGAACTTGATCGCACCATGCCACATTTGGATGTAGGGCTTTCAAAGCCGATGGGACTTCTTTGCTCCACCCCTCCTCTGTAAGCCATACGCGGGTATCCAGACTGGTATTTCGTGTAAAAAATTGTGATTCAATCACTCCGTGTGGCAATTGTAACCCATTCCATTGAGGCTCAATAATATCCCAGTCACTGTGAAGTGCCATCCGATGCTCTACACGAGTTACATCTTCAAATGGAGTACCAGTCCACAGTTCAAACGATGCATTTGCCTGACCGATAAGCATATCCATTCCACCGATTGGGGTTCCACCTTGGGCTCGAATTTGAGAAAGAAAGGGTGTATTTACAGGAGTATAAATTGCATCAAACCCGATGGCGCCTTGCAGAACGCTTGTCTCGTGCTCTTTTACTGGGGAAATCCCCTCATAATGGCCCTTTAATCCTAAAGGAGTCGCATTCACAAATAAACCAGGTTGGTGGCGCTTGGCCCATTCTACCCAGTCCTCATAGCCAAGCTGTTCGATGTCACATTGCTCAGATGAAAACGACCAAGGAACTGAAACATCCCTTCGAACGACCAAAATCTTCTGAACGCCAAGTTGCTCAAGAGCGAGACAGATGCTTGACGATGCACCGCCGCCACCAAAAATAACAGCATGTGTACCCACAAGTCTCTCTTTGACTTCTCTAAGGGCATAAATTACACCCTTTGGATCTGTGTTATGGCCTGAGAGCTGTCCATCAGGTTCACGTCTTAGTGTGTTCAGTACACCCAAACGCTGTGCCTCAGAACTCAACGTCGTGGCAACACTCATCATCTCCTTTTTGTAAGGAATCGTAATGTTACACCCAAGGGTAGAGCTGGTCTTAAGCCACTCTTTGAAAGACTCTATTTCTTGCTTTGGTACAGAGACCGCGATGTAGGGCACATGTTCGCCCTCAAGTCCATTCCAATGAGGTTGTTGTAGCGAAGGGGAACGTGAATAAGACACATCTTCTCCTACGACAAGTACATGAGGTCTTGACGCGCGAGGATCCTTGAGAAACTCGGGTAAATGTACGTGTTGAGGGGAGGTTCCTTTATGCAGGAACTTCATCTTGAGGGGTTACTTCCGCCTCAGACATATCTTTGAGCGTATCACCTTCAGCCATTGACTTGAACGTTTCTAAGTCTTTGGTCAACTGGGCTTGACACATTTCAATAAATTCAGCCAACTCCCCTTCAGCATCACCATAAAAGGTGCGGTAGTCTAATGAGAAATCGACCAATGTACGCTCGCCATTATCCAGTGGAGTGAAACGAATTGTACCTGTTTGATTTAAATTCCCGCGAACTGTAATCCATGCAAAACGGGTATTGCGAAGATTATCAATGATATTCGCAGTCCATTGGTACTCTTCATCACCAATCTTTGTGGAGAAATCGAATGTTTGTGAATTCACTTTCTCTACACTATCTAAGCGCTCTAAAAAGTTAGGGAAGAGTAAGGGTTGAGAAAGCAGTTCGTATACTTTAGAAAGAGGAAGATTCACTTCAATTCTATCGTGGGCCATGAGATTGGATTGCTAAGACAAGTTAATCGTTTCTTACTGACGACTTTTGAATGCCCCCGAACCATGCGACTGGCGCAGTAGTACGGGAAAAGATTCGTTTTAGCCGTAGATATTAAAAGTACGCTATTTCTTACTTAAACTCAATCTATGTAGTGCGAAAAAGTGCATAGCTCCGCCCCAGACTCACTTATTGCGCCTTGTTTGAGTGAATCCATGCGTCCACATCCCCTCGGATAATCTCATGAATGTCCCCAATAGAGCGTGTTGCGTCAATGACCATATATCGACTTGAGGTCGTGGCAATGTGACGATACCCCTCTGCAACACGTTCAAAATATGCTTCAGATTGCTTCTCTATGCGGTCTTTTGTGAGTTGTTGGGTACGATTTCTAGCTTTTTCAACAGGAATATCAAAAATATAGGTCCGATGGGGCAGTAATCCCCCTGTTGCGATAGGATGCAAGGTTTGAAGTGATTCTGGCTCCATCACTCCGTGACCATACCCTTGGTACGCTGTTGTTGAATCAAAAAAACGGTCAAGCAAGATCGTTACCCCCTTTTCTAAGCGAGGCTGAATGTCTTGTTGGACGAGTTGCGCACGTGCCGCACTGAACAAAAATACCTCAGCGGCTGGGGTTATCGGATGATCGGTATGGAGCAAAAGGTCTCGGATGGATTCAGACACCACATTCCCTCCTGGTTCGCGAAATGTTTCACAAGGAATGGACATGGAGGTTAAATACTCGTGAAGAAGTGCCAATTGCGTGGATTTACCACACCCATCAATTCCCTCAAACGTAAATAGAAATCCTTGTGCGCTCATGGTTGGAATATCTGGGTTTCTGTAATGATTCGATGCATTTTTTCATCATGTGGCTCTTGAGGTAGAGCATCATCATAAACCCATTCTGAAAAACAGAGTGCCCAACGTTGGGTCTTTGAGCTCATTCGCTTAATCGCTCGATCAAAATACCCCTTACCATATCCAATACGCCCCCCTTTTGTATCAAGGGCTAAGGCCGGCACCCAAAGCACGTCTATGGAGGACCTTGTTGCCACTTTACCCTGATTTGGTTGAAGATATCCATGAGAATCCAACGTCAACTCTTCCCATGATGAAATCGGCAGAAATTCCATATCTGGGTCCTCTGGTGCCCAAGATGGCGCATAGACATCAATACCCATTTCCCATGCTGTTTCAATGGCGCGGCGAATATCTGGTTCATGTGCCTCCACACGTGGGATAAATGTCGCAATTGAGGTGGGTTTCTCTTGTTGAATGAGTCGAATTAGGTGCTCATTTAACTCGTTAGACTTTGTTTTGATTGTTGATGAGGATAGCAGGCGACGTTCTTTGAGAGCTTTGGCACGAATCGCCGTTTTGGCAACAGATCGATCATTTTGCGATACCCCGTCAAATGAAACCCCGTCAAATTGAATCAGGAAATGTCCATCAGGTTGATGGTCTTTCAACGCATCCATGAGGTGATCATACAGATGATCACCAAAATGGGTCAAGGCAGACCACGTGGCGATACCGCGCTCTTGCAACACCCCTGCCGGCATGATCCTAGCGGCTAAACGCTCAATTCGTGTCATTTGATGGGCTTCACGACGCCTCAAAGATCGACGTATTTTTGCCTTCACGCGCTCAATTTCTTTATTCATTCGCGTCTTAGATGCCTCCACAGAGGCCTGCAGTGTTTCATCAAGTTGCTGTACGTGCTTTGATACCTCTCCTGCGTGATCATCAACGGAAATCTCCCATTTGCGCAGTGACTCCTCAATGTCCTCTGGCTGAGACGCCTCTACCCATTCTTTTTGAAGCTCATGAACAGGTCGTTGAAATGACGTCCACTCAAGGCCTAATTCATGTAACCACTTTTGCTTTCCTCCATCAAGCAATGTAAGTGAGTATCGAGGCATCCAAACAGGCTGGCGCAATCCAGCCCATTCAAATAAAGCGGTTGATTGACCAGCATACGCTAGCTCCGCAGGTCCTAATGCTGCCCCAACAACAGGCAACAACGCGGATTGTAGAATAAGCCTCATAAACACATTGGGCGACATTTCATGAGGATGCCTTTTTACATGCGAGGATAAAGCCTCTGAAACTATCCCCTCTCCCGTTTTCATCCCTGCATGAGTCCATACGTCGTTGTGCATTGTCCACTTATAACGCGATCCTTCCTCAGTAACATGGAACAAGACAGACCCGTCTATAGATGCCTGTTGATGTCCCCCAGAAGCTAAAACGTCCTCTGTACTCGTTGAGAGTGCCTTTTGGATAGATTCTGCATCCAATACAGCCTTTGAAAATAATGGCGCCGAAGCCTCAGCAAACACAGCATGTTGTCGTGAAAACAACACAAGTCCGTGCTCGCCAAATAATGAACTCAACCATTTAGCCATCCCATCGCGCAATGAATCCCCTTCTTGGTATGCATGCAAAAGAGTCTCTTTGACTGACGAGGAAAGTGACCATTCATGTGGCGCATTTGCCAATGATGGAGGCAACGTGATAGAACCAGCCATAGTATTGGAGGCAATCACTTGGTCAGGTGTCAAATTGGGCCAAGACAGTTCAAGCTCAACTGCTTCATCTAGCGAATCCTTCCAAGCAAGCCCCTCCAGCACCTCTGCAAGATCATGATCCTCATCTGCCAACCAGAATACAGGAACTACTTCTATCCCTAATATATTTCTAAGTTTATTTGCTTGTATAATGATGCTCATTGCTTTATGAGCTATCATAGATGGTCCTCCAAAGAGATTGCATTGTTGTCCAGTCACCATGACTACACTCTTTGGATCACGCAATGCTTCAATATTTGACCGTGTTTTTTTGGAAGGATTCCAAGCGTTATGAAGATCTAATAACGCATCAGCAAGCTTGTCTCGTGAAATCGATAACTGTTTTCGAGCAGCCTCTGCAGCTTGAATCCATTGGGTTTCATCTGTCCAATCTGCATAATGAAGAAGATCCTGTAAGCTTGCTGGATCCTGCGCCACTCGTTGGTGCCAAGAAGAGGCTCCAAGAGACGAATACGGATGCTTAGAAACCTTCACGAATTACCCTTTCAACGATTGAATTTGATCCCTAAGCTTGGCTGCTTTTTCGTAATTCTCGGTGTCAATCGCCATCTGAAGCTCCTCTTCAAGGGTTTCAAGCTTAGTTTTTGGGCTCTCTTTCGGGGATGGCTGCTTCGCGGATCCCCCTGAAGGCTCATCATCAGAGTAAAGTCCCGCTTCATCGAGCACCTCTTTGGCCACGTAGATAGGCGCCTCAAATCGTATAGCAATCGCTATCGCATCACTTGGTCGAGCATCCAGCTCTAGGGTTCCTTTATCGTTTTCGACAAAGATTTGTGCAAAAAACGTCCCCTCTTCTAGCGTATGGATGTAAATAGAATGGACAGCTGCATCTGTTCGCTCTAGCATTTCTTTCATTAAATCATGAGTCATGGGACGAGGGGGACGAATCGATTCCAACTCTAACGCAATTGCCTGCGCTTCAAATCCACCAATGACGATTGGTAAACGTCTAGAACCCGATTTTTCAGTCAATACCAGGGCATATGCACCTGATGTACCTGGGGTAGTGGTTAACCCCATGATCGTCATTTCATTTGCGCTTTCTGGTATCATGTCGATCTCAGTTTATCCACATTAAAAGGTACGATTTTAACAGAACTTTGCCCTTTCGAGACAGTATATTCCATGACTATGAGCGAGAATAACGGTAACACCTTTGAGGAACATTCCAGCGATCTTACGAGCCAGCTTGATAGATCCATAGATATCCTACGCCAGGAACTCGAAGAATTTGGTGATATCTATCTACCAAAGCAGAGCGTATCTACGTCAAACTCACAAGGAAACCAACAACCTTCATCCTCCCCTTCACCGATGAATACGATTGACACGTGCAAAACACTTGACGAACTTGAAGCGCTCGCGGAGACCATGGATGATCTAAAAACAGATCTCGAAGGGACTCGCTTGGTGTTCGGAGATGGAAACCCTAATGCTGATTTAGTCATCGTTGGTGAAGCGCCTGGAGCCAATGAGGATAAAGAAGGGATCCCGTTCGTGGGACGGGCAGGAAAGCTACTTACCGATATCTTGAGCGCTATTCACATGGATCGATCGGTCGTATATATTGCAAATATTTTGAAGCATCGCCCCCCAGAAAATCGCAATCCTTCAGAAGAAGAGCGTCAACGAAGCCTTCCTTTGCTGCATAAGCAACTTGAACTGATTCAACCCAAGATGGTCTTGTGTCTAGGAAAAGTTTCAGCAAATACTCTCTTGGGTAACTCTACCGCCTTAGGAGAACTCCGGGGAGAGGCACACCCACTACACGTTGGAACACATCAGACGGAGTGTTGGGTAACCTATCACCCGGCTGCGCTTCTTCGCAATCCAAATTGGAAAAGACCTACATGGGAGGATGTACAACTTGTTCAGAAACGATATCTTGAGCTACAGTGTCAGCCAGATATTTTGCAATCATCATAATCTATGGATGAGTTTCAACCCACATCAAACGGATCAAGTGTAGCCCATGAAGGGGGACGAATCCCTCCTCAGGCCACGGAAGTAGAGGAAGCGGTACTTGGAGCCATGCTTCTGGAGCATGAAGCAGCCACTACAGCGCTGGAAATGTTGACCAAGACTTCGTTTTACAAACAAAGCCATCAGGTGATCTTCGAAGCCATCCAGGAGCTTTACGAACGAGAAAATCCTTTAGATCTTCTCACTGTTGAGACTGCTCTTAAGGATAAAGGGTTGCTCGATCAAATTGGTGGCGTTCAGGTCCTTACCGATTTAACACGCTCTGTAAGTTCTTCAGCGAGTATCGGCTATCATGCTCAGATTCTTACTGAAAAAGCACTCAAACGAGATTTGATCCTAAGTTGCAATGACATTATCCGGGACTCCTACGATCAGGGAAGTGATGCCATGGATGTACTGGATGAAGCGGAACAGCGCATCTTTAATTTAACCAACGTTAAATCTCGAAATTCCTACCAACGAGTCGGCGATGTTGTCAAAGACACGCTCAACTATTTGGAGGACTTGCGAGGACAGTCCTCTGGGGTTACAGGTGTTGCCACACGACTCGATGTAGATCAGTATACGGCTGGATGGCAAAATGGGGATTTAATTATCATCGCTGCACGTCCTTCGATGGGGAAAACTGCCTTTATGTTAACTGCAGCCAAGAATTCTGCAACCCATCCCAATGTAGATGCACGTACACCCGTAGCCATATTCAGCTTAGAGATGTCCCAGAGATCCTTGGTGCAGAGACTTCTAACCATGGAGGCTCGAGTTGATGCTCAATCTGCTAGACGGGGTACCATGAGTGAAGAGGAGTTTCAACGGATGATTGATGCAGCATCTACACTGTATGAGGCTCCTATCTTTATTGATGATACCCCTGCGATTTCTTTGATGGAATTGCGTTCAAAGGCACGCAGACTCAAATCCGATCACAATATCGGGATGATCATTGTCGATTACTTACAGTTAATGACGGTGAATCTTCAAAGCAAACAAGCCAATCGAGAACAAGAGATAGCCTCTATTTCGCGCGGTTTAAAGACTTTGGCAAAAGATTTGGACGTCCCAGTGATTGCCTTGGCTCAGTTAAGTCGAGCAGTAGAACAACGCGGGACAGATAAACGACCCCAATTGAGTGATTTACGCGAATCAGGGTCTATTGAGCAAGATGCCGATGTGGTGTGCTTTTTGTACCGTCCTGAGTACTATGGGATTACGACTACCGACTCAGGTGCATCCACAGCTGGACTCGCTGAAATCATTATTGGGAAGCAGCGTAATGGCCCAACAGGTTCCGTTCCTATGCGTTTTATTAAAGATTACGCACGCTTCGAGAATCTTTCTCAGGGTGAGTTTCAGAGTGGATTTGGGGTGCCTGGTAACTCAGGTATGGATGCGAGTCAAGGAAATGGTGCAGGAAGTAGTGCGGGTCAGGCTCCAGCCCCGTTCTCTCCCGGCGGTGGGGATGACACCGATCCAAACGCGCCATTTTAGCATCGTATTCAGGGATTCTCGTAATCCAACGATTATCCCGATCCAAATACACTCTTAGACGGTGTTTTGGCGAGCTCGAGAAACATCTCATCGTATTGCTTACTCATGCTCGACCAATCAAGATGTTGATTGATACTTTGAAGGGAATTTTTTGGTAAAGGTCGGGTCTTCCCTGTTAACAGATCGCGCAGATTACGAAACAGATCATCCTCTGTTTCATACATCACAGGGGCATGAAGTAGTGGCTTATGAAGAGTTTGAGGAATAAGCTCGGGATAATGCAACCTATTGGGCACCATAGGATGACAACCACAATAAATAGCCTCCATGATCGAAACGCAGAAGAATTCATAGGTTGCAGTTGAAACAACCACATCTCCACTGTGTAGCAATTCCCCATATCGCTGAGGGTCATCCACAAATCCCATATGCGAAATCATCCCTCCATATCGATCGACGGCTTGATCAAACTCAGCAGGTTTATCGTGCTCAGTATCTCCAGCAAGAATCAACTCGAATGGACAGTCAATATCAAACAAACGATTCATTACGCGAAAGAACATGGCAGGATTACGGTCGAATTGCCAACGTTGATTCCAAACAACCACTGGGTGCTTGTTTTGGCCGCGTGTATCTGGAATCATATCAAAATGTTTCAGCTCAAGACCTGGCGTCATGATGCGGCTTTTGGCGCGGATAGTTTCCATCGCATCAAATGTGGGGTCATCTTGAAGGTTCGCTAGAAACTCTGGTAAGGCGTCCAGCATATCCTCCAGATGAAATTGTGACGTAAAAAGAAGGACATCAGCTGCCAACATCGATAAATAGTTGGTGTAACAGAGTGTCGTGTCTCTCTCCTCCCCTTCGGGCAATGGCTGTGTAAACTGATTCTCATGCATCACCATCACTTTCGGCGTATGGGCAAAACGAGGACTCGTAAGTGCCAGAAACGCTGGCAGATTCGTCATACTACTGATTAACAAGAGGTCCATCTCTTGCTCAAGCTCTTGAGCAGCATGCGCAAGCCGAACAGACTTCCCTTGCATGCGCCATTTCAAGCCCTTTTCGTCCAATTTTACGGTAAATAGTGAGTGAGACGAATGTTCCTCAATACCTTTGAGAAAGGCCTTGTGCGATCCAAAATAAAAGGGTTCGACAGCTAGAATATTCATACAGGAGTTTAGGCAAAATGGGGCTTCGATGCTTCTTGAATTCATTATATTTAAGTCCATGAGAGAAAAAATATTTCGACGATCTGCGCGCCTCATTCTGACTCTTTTGCTGAGTCTCCCTGTGGGATGGGGGTTTCCCATGGATCTATCTGCTCAAAGCGTACAAGGATTTCTCTCGACTCCTCGTGCAGATGGACTCGGTTTTGTTGGACGACTGCAAATGGATGCTCGAGTTGATTCGTTCGTGATCATCCAGTCAGCCGATAGTTTGCTTCAAATCCTTTTATATGGAGCTCAAGAACCGATTAAAGAGGACTTAGTACGAACATTTCGGATGGGTGAGTTTTCCCCTTTTCAATCGGTCGAAAGTACTCCAATTGCTGCGGGACTAGGAATTGATCTTACCCTTAGTGAGGCTCAACCCTACCAAGCGCAAATGTATCGGGACGCAGGGAGTAACGATTTGCTGATCGCACTCACAGAAACCGACGATATTAGTCTTGCCATTTTAACCGATGGTATCCCCATCGTTACATGGCCTTCGATGGTCAGGACACAAAGCCAAGGCGATGTCACCTCCGTTGGTGATGAAGACTCTGAGAATGAGCGCAGACGACGGGGCTTGTTTGGACGACGTGACCGAGTAGATTCTCAAGAAAACTCCTCCCCCGAAGGACAAACCAATGCCCCTTCAACCCAAGATGACGCGGAATACAATGGCGTAAAGGAAAATTTAAAATTTGATGTGGTTGTCCTAGACGCTGGGCATGGTGGCCATGATCCTGGGACGATTGGAGTTGGCGGATTGTATGAAAAAGACATCGTTTTGTCGGTCACCAAAAAAGTAGGTGCCTACATAGAGGAATATCTCCCTGATGTCAAAGTTGTCTATACCCGCGAAGATGATCGATTTATTGAACTCCATGAACGAGGTGCCATAGCAAACCGTGCCCAAGGGGATTTATTTGTCTCCATTCATGCCAACTCAGCAAGATCACGTTCGGCGTACGGGGCTGAAGTATACTTTTTGGGGTTAACCAGAACTGAATCGGCGCTTGAAGTGATGAAGCGTGAGAATTCAGTGGTGCGGCTCGAAGAATCAACTGAGATTGCAAGTTTATCAGAAGAAGACGTCTTGATCTATGAGTTAGCGAATGCTGCCAATATTGAAACATCACAAGAAATCGCGACTCGCATGGAACAGCAGTTTTCTGAGAGAGCCAGACGTCGAAGCCGCGGGGTTAAGCAGGCGGCTTTTGTGGTACTGTATCATGCCTCAATGCCGGCATTATTGGTTGAGCTTGGATTTATCTCCAATGCGCAAGAGGCACAGTTTTTGAATAGTGATTATGGGCAAAGCATCATGGCTTCTGCGATTTTTCGAGCCATTCGCGATACCAAAGTGGATCAAGAAGGTGAGGCAGCGCAGCAAGCGGAGTAGGCTGACGACATAATGCATGGCTCTACAGGAGTGCGTTGACTACCCTGAACCATAATCACCCTGAACCAACCATCATCCCATAGAATAACAAGTCCGGTACCACTTCCACATGAGTATCGTGGGGGTTTTGGGCATAGGATTCCCATAAATCACGAAGCGTTGCGCCATCTCCTCCTGTAAAGTATACATCGGCAATCTCATACTCATCTAGGAGACTAGAAATCATCGTTGTAAGTGAAAGGGCAAACCCCTGGCTGATTGCGTCATGAGTTTGGGTTGGAATCTGAATCCCCTGGGTATTGCTATTCGCCTCAGGGTATTTCAGCGGGGGGAAATGAGGTGTACTATGCTCAAACCCCTGTTTAAGAACAGACAGGCCAGGCAAAATCCATCCTCCTTGGTGAATAAGGGGACTATCCTTTTCACTGTTTATTTCACTGCCAGTTTCATTGTCATTTTCACTTTGCTTATCCGCATGAGTGACCACATCAAGGGTAATGGTTGTGCCTGCAGAAACCACTAACGCTGTCTCATGATGATATGCAAGTGCACCCTGGCTCAATAGGTATCGATCGACACCCAGCTGTGATGGATCGTACGCTGTTGCTGTGCCAACAGCCAACATCCGTACGGGCATTGCAAACAACGTTTCTAGGTCAAGATTTGACGCTTCCTCCATCCATGAACGAACTACACAACAACAACGCAATTCATCGGCAACAACGTGAGCCTGAACCCAGGCGGCTATCTCGGCCCAATCCACCGAATGGGTATCCCATTCCGACAGCCTCTCTATATCAAACGGTGCGAGTGTTGTCGCTGAGGCTAACTTTACACGAGTATGACCAATATCAAGTAGAGCAATCGCTGGCATGAATGATGGACTAGAGCAAGGTTTGAATCGAAAGGGTTAACTGATGGATTCGCTTGGTTTTGTATCTTCAAAGGTATGAGAAAAGAGCGAAGAACGACGGGTGAATTCAACTACCTATTTGCAGCATTCATCTTGCTAGCAGGATGTGTTGACACAGAACCGATTGAGACGCAATATGTCGACACGCCACCGCCATTAACCGAGCAGGAATACGAATTGCAACTTGTGAACTTGTTGATTCTCCAACAGGATTTCACAGTCGAGACGTCACAAGAACAAATGGATTCGGCCAGAACAGCTTTTTTTGAAGAGCAAGGGTGGTCATGGGGGGCATTTGATTCAACCCACAAATACCATGAGTCCTATCCTAGTCGTCAGGTTGAGCGGATGGAGCGACTTTCAACAGAGGTGAGAGCGCTTATGGATTCGATTTCCACGCAGAGTCGGTCTCGTAGGAATGATCCTTCTCGTTAAATCGAAGTTTCTTTTGCGTTAACAATCGCTGAATGGCACCATCTATATCTGCATGAGAGATGCTTTTGTGGTGTGCATACAATGCCTTAAGAGAGTACTTCTTCTCCGCACATGAAGCTAGAATTGCCTCTTCTAGTTCGATTTGGGCACCCATGCTGGACATTGCTTGATCATTCGCCAGTCCATTCGCCAAACAACGATCACACCGCCCACAAGGGGTTGAGCGAACGTCCCCAAAATAGGTACGAAGATATTGTTCTCGACAGCCTAACGTCTCACAATACCCACGCACAAACTCGATTTTTTCTCTTAACCGAGCCTTATGATCTTGGTAGGCTTTGGTGTCAAAAAGGGTGTGAGTATGTGCAAACCCTGTGCTTGAATTTGATAACCACCAAATCCGTAATTCCCCTGTAATTTGCCGGATAGCGCACCACTCATCTGTCTGAGATAACACCTGTAAAGCACGACGACATTGCACTGCGGATACCCCTAGAGTTTTGGTTAAATGACTCACGGATATGTTTTGCTCTTGACGGAACGCCTCAGGTCCGAAGGTTCGAATCAGTGTGTCGACAAATTGTTGTTTCTTCACGGAGACACCCTTCTGGGATAATCGGTCCAAAAGGTCAGCCTGGGAAAGCCTCCACCGTAGCGCCCATTGATCCTCCCCGTCGACCGTCCATTCTAAAACCCCTTGACGTCTAGCGTGATGAAGTGCGGTTTTTACCGCCACTGCCTTAAATCCATGCTCTTTACAAAATGAGTCCATCGTGAGTTGAATCCCCTTTTGTTGGGATGAGACCGCGGGGTTTTCTGGATCCGCACTCAGATTTTGCTGGACAGTCTCCACCCGAAAAGCGTCAAGTGCGTTAAAAATAGCCTTAAGCACCTTACTGTCAGGAAACGAGCGCTCTAGATTTCGCTCGAGGGTTTCAAAATCTGTCGACCGATAGAAGCATAGTGTATAGGCTTGCTGTCCATCACGTCCTGCCCTTCCCGCTTCCTGATAATACGCCTCCAACGTCGAAGGTGGGCTCAAATGGATGACCGTTCGGCAATCTGGCTTATCAATCCCCATTCCAAACGCATTGGTTGCGACCACTACAGGATATTCACCATGAATCCACGCTGCTTGGATCTGCTTACGCTGTTCAGGCGTTAATCCTGCATGATAAGCCTTTGCTACCGTCCCCTTAGCACGAATCCGAGCCGCCCATTGCTCACATGCAGCGCGTGTCGGGGCGTATAGAATCATGCTTCCTAGAGCAGCCGCTCTCTCCACCGCCGCCATCACATCACGCGTTCGATGGACGGACTCTCGGACCCACCATGTGAGATTTTCGCGGGCAAAGGGTGTTTCAATGATTCGAGGTTTCGCAAAACCTAACGCCTCAACCATATCTTTTTTGACCTCTGGAGTCGCAGAGCCTGTTAATGCGATCCATCCCACAGAATCGTCCAACCAAGCCAAAGATGTGCGAATCTGTCTGTACGATGGCCGGAAATCGTGCCCCCATTCTGAAATGCAATGAGCTTCATCAACAGCAACCAACGAAATCACCCATTCACGCATCTCTCCTTGAAATTGCTGCGAAGCAAGTCGTTCGGGGGCTATATATACGAGCTTGACCTCACCTGATCGCACCAACCGGAGTCTCCGTTCACGCTCCCCTTCCGACAAGGTGCTATTGAGAAATGTAGCAGGCACACCAAGACTCTGAAGCTGATCCACTTGATCTTGCATTAACGCTATGAGTGGTGAGACCACCAACGTCACCCCTTCTAATACCACCGCTGGCACCTGAAAACAGAGTGACTTACCACCACCTGTAGGAAACAATACAAGGGTATCGTCTCCTTGAAACACCGACTGAATCGCTTCTTTTTGCCCAGATCGAAAGTCCGGGTAGCCCCATATAGATTGCAGTTTGGAACGTGCTTGTTCCATCAATGAATCAACCAACGTCCGCTCCTGAGAAGATGAATGCTCCTCAGCAGGCCTCATTGGCGACATTATCCTGCAATGGTTGCCTTCACATAATTGCGACGCATCTCTGCGATAGATGCGATACTAATGCCTTTTGGACAGACAGCTTCACATTCTCCAAAGTTAGAGCAATCGCCAAATCCTTCCTTCTCCATTTGCTCGACCATGGCAATGACACGCTTCTCACGCTCAGGTTCCCCTTGAGGGAGGCGATTTAGATGGCTAAGCTTGGCTGCCGTGAACAGCGACGCTGAAGAGTTCGGACAAGCGGCTACACATGCCCCGCACCCAATACATGCTGCGTAATCAAATGAAAAGGTAGAGTCTTCTAGCTCTACGGGGATACTATTTGCCTCTGGTGCTGAGCCCGTTCTAACTGTAATGTACCCTCCCGCTGCGATAATTCGATCGAAAGCACTTCGATCCACCACCAAGTCTTTAATCACAGGAAACGCTGCTGCACGAGCAGGTTCAATCACAATGGAATCGCCATCCTTGAAGTTTCGCATGTGAAGCTGACATGCGGCTGTCAAGCGCTTTGGCCCATGAGCACGGCCATTAATCACCAAATTACACGACCCGCAAATCCCTTCACGGCAGTCATAATCAAACTCAAAAGGCTCCTTTCCCGCAACAACAAGTTCTTCATTGAGAACGTCGAGCATCTCCAAGAATGACATGTGTTCATTCACCGTGTCGAGCGTATGATTTTCGAAGGCCCCTTTCACATCAGGTCCTGCTTGTCTCCAAATCTTGAGGTGTATGGTCATTTGACTCATAAGTCTACCTTTAGTATCAATCGGTTGATTTCGATTATTTATAACTCCGTTGCTTCATCTCCACAAACTCAAACTCAAGTGTCTCCTTGTGGAGTTCTGTTTCAAGCTTGCCATTCAAGTCTTTGAATTCCCAAGCCGAGACATATGCGTAGTCTTTATCATTACGGATCGCCTCTCCTTCTGGGGTTTGAAACTCCTCACGAAGATGACATCCACATGACTCGCCCCGATCTAGCGCATCATAGGCCATAAGCTCTGCAAGCTCAAAGAAATCGGCGACTCGATGGGCAAATTCGAGATACTTATTGTAATTCGTCGCTTTGCCAGGGACCTTCACATTTTGCCAGAACTCCTCACGAAGTGCCTGAATCTCTGTGATGGCTTTTTTGAGGTCTTTCTCGTTGCGAGTAATACCAATGTTATCCCAAACAATGCGCCCTAGTGTGCGGTGGAAATCAATCACTGTTCGGTCCCCTTTCACATTGAGAATCTTATCAATTCGCTCTTGCACCTCTTTCTCAACAGACGCAAACGCTTCATGGGACGTATCAATGGTAGAGACTCCTGCATCAGCTAAGTAATCACCAATTGTGAATGGAATGACAAAATATCCATCAGCTAGTCCTTGCATTAACGCACTGGCGCCCAATCGATTGGCTCCATGGTCAGAGAAATTCGCCTCACCCAATGCAAATAGTCCTGGCACAGTGGTCATCAGGTTATAATCTACCCACAGGCCACCCATGGTGTAGTGAACAGCAGGGTAAATTCGCATTGGCACTTCATATGGATTCTCACCCGAAATGTTTTCATACATATCGAAGAGGTTACCATACTTCGCGCTGATCACATCTTTACCATCACGGGCAATCGCATCTCGGAAATCGAGGTAGACCGCAAGCCCCGTCTCTCCCACTCCGAGTCCTTCGTCGGTCACCTGCTTCGCATTTCGTGATGCAACATCACGAGGCACGAGGTTTCCAAAGGATGGGTAACGCTCTTCCAAATAGTAATAGCGCTCTTCCTCCGGAATTTGGTTAGGTGGACGATCATCACCCGCCTTGCGTGGCACCCAAACGCGCCCATCATTACGTAGAGACTCACTCATCAGTGTGAGTTTGGATTGATAATCACCAGACACAGGGATACACGTTGGGTGAACCTGAACAAAACTTGGGTTTGCAAAGGCTGCTCCGCGCTTGTGTGCTCTCCAGGTTGCCGTCACATTGGAGTTTTTAGCGTTTGTAGAGAGATAAAACACGTTTCCGTAGCCACCTGTGGCAAGAATCACCGCATCTGCGCTATGGCGTGTGAGTTCGCCAGTCACCAAATCACGAGTGATGATTCCACGAGCGACTCCATCAATCACAACCACATCCATCATCTCATGGCGTGTGTAGTAATTGATTTTACCCTCATTAACCATCTTCATCATCGATTGGTAGGCACCCATCAATAATTGCTGTCCCGTTTGTCCACGGGCATAGAATGTACGCGAGACTTGCGCCCCACCAAACGAACGGTTTGCTAGGTATCCACCATATTCACGAGCGAATGGCACACCTTGTGAGACCGCCTGATCAATAATATTGTTCGACAGGTGCGCCAAGCGGTACACATTGGCCTCACGAGAGCGATAATCACCCCCCTTAATCGTGTCATAAAACAACCGGTAAACACTATCTCCATCATTTTGATAGTTCTTGGCTGCATTGATTCCACCTTGCGCAGCAATGGAGTGGGCACGACGGCCAGAATCCTGAATACAAAACGTCGAAACTTTATACCCAAGTTCTGCCAAGGACGCAGAAGCCGATGCGCCTGCAAGCCCTGTACCCACCACAATAACATGCATTTTGCGCTTATTATTCGGCGAGACAAGTTTCACATCATTCAGATGCTTGGACCATTTTTCCTCGAGAGGACCGGAAGGGATTTTAGCGTCTAACTTCATGCATTCAATAGATTAATACTGTATGAGGGCACCCTGCCCTCCCGTGAAATAGATGTAAAGGGGAATAAAGAGGAATCCAACACTCAATAAGACGGCGATGATGGTCCCTGCTGTGTAAACGGCTGCCGAGCGTTGAGGATTGCTTAGCGTTAGCGAGATCATTGCGCTCCAAATTCCATGTCCCAAATGAGCACCTAGTAGCATCATCACAAACGTATACGCAAAGGCCATCACAGGATCTAAGAATGACGTAATCACAAGCGCTTTGAGATCCTTGACTGGATAATCAACCCCTGGAATACTTGTCATGGTTGTCTCTCCATACTTAAAGGCACGTACGTGAAATACGATAAAAATGAGCATCACCACACCTGTGAATGCCATTGTTTTAGAGCTCAAACTTTGACGACTAGGCGCACCTTTCGAACTATACACATGATATTTCTGAGGCCGTGCCCTGCGTCGATTCCACCATATAGAAAGACCGATGTAGGAGTGGATGGCAAAAACAGCAACCAAGCCTATCTCGGCAATCCAGAGAAGTGGACCTAGAGAATGCAGCTTATAGGCATACGTATTAAATGCATCTGGAGGCCCAAAAAGGGTCAGATTCCCCACAAGGTGAACCACAATGAATACAATTAACGCAACACCGGTCAGTCCGGTGAGTAACTTCCGACCAACTTGTGAACTAAGCGCTTTGAGTAATGAGGGCATACGTCTAAAAATTTGGCTACTTTAGTGGCTCCAATAAGGCTGAAAAATCGTGCCTTTTTGGGTTAAAGGCAACCAAAGTTTGGCGGATTTCAACTCAATCTTCCCTGCATTAACTCACTGTTTTCTATGAAAATCTACACAAAGCATGGAGACTCTGGAGAGACCTCCCTATTTGGAGGGCAGAGAGTGACAAAGCACGTTGCGCGTGTAGAAGCGTACGGCTCTGTAGATGAGCTCAATGCAGTGCTCGGAGAAATCGTTAGCCTTGGCCTTCTTCCCGACAACTTGGCCACCATGTGCCAACAAATCCAGTCCGATCTATTTGTATTGGGAGCAGATCTTGCAACCCCCGAACAAGCATCGGATACAGCTCAAGCCAAAGTCCAACGCGTGGCGCAAAAAGAGATAGAGACAGTGGAAAGCTGGATTGATACGTTGGATGAAGAACTACCGCCACTCAAAACCTTTATCCTACCTGGAGGATCTGTAACCGGGGCGAAACTTCATATTGCCCGAACCGTATGTCGTCGGGCAGAGCGTGCTGCTGTTCAGTGCCACGGTATTGACCCACTAAATCCACATTGCCTAGCCTATTTAAATCGCTTGTCTGATTTCTTTTTTGTGGCAGCAAGGGTTGTGAACCAATCGGCTGGTATCACAGAAACCCCTTGGAGGCCGAACAAATGACACTCATCGCGTCCGTATCTGGTATTCGGGGAACATTCGGCGATGGATTGTATCCCGATAATCTAGTCCAGTATGCAAAGGCTTATGGGATGTGGATTCGTCAAGAATGGTCTCGAGAAGCGGCGACAAGACAAGCGGCGACAGGACAAGATTCATCTCGAAAAGACTCAGGTCAACACAATAATAATCCTGTGATCGTCATCGGTCGAGACTCTAGAGTCACTGGTGAAATCTGTGAGCATCTTGTCAGTGCAACGCTTCGAAGCATGGGGATCGATATCATTTCCCTCGGAATTGTTCCTACCCCTACGGTTGCCATGGCTGTCCTGCACTACCAGTCAAACGGTGGCATCATTCTTTCAGCAAGCCACAATCCTGCCGAATGGAATGCATTGAAGCTTCTCAATGATCGTAGTGAGTTTCTAGATCCATCACAGGGAGCAGAGGTCTTGGCCTTTATGGACTCAAAGGATGATTCAGAAGCATCCGTGTGGGCACCCTGGGACCAAACTGGGGTGTACTCTGCAGATACAGAGGCCATTGAAAGACACATTGAAGCGATCTTGGCACACCCATGGATTGATCGGGAAGCCATTCGTAAGGCAGGGTTTTCAGTGGCAGTGGATGCCGTTAATGGTGCGGGCTCAGAGGCCATACCCGCGTTACTTACCGCTCTTGGGGTAAAGGTACATGCGTTAAATTGCACGCCTGACGGATACTTTCCTCATAATCCTGAACCACTAGCTGAACATCTGGGCGAGATTTGTGCATTTGTACGTGATCAACAGTCGACTCAGACGCAGGTTCATTTGGGCGTTGTCACCGATCCTGATGCGGATCGATTGGCCTTGGTCGATGAACGTGGGGAACTTTTTGGCGAGGAATACACCCAAGCCATCGCCTTTGACTGGGCTTTGGAGCGTGCTGTGGAGTCAGGTCGCGAGGCAAACGAGCTTTGCGTGGCTACCAACCTATCAAGCAGCAGAGTGACAGATTGGGTAGCTCAAAAACATGGTGCTCAATGCCACCGATCCGCTGTGGGTGAAATTCATGTTGTGAAAGAAATGCAAGCACATGGTGCGATCATGGGTGGCGAAGGCAATGGTGGAGTGATTGACCCTCAGTTGCATTACGGTCGAGATTCATTGATTGGTGTGGCAATTGTTTTGCATATGATGGCCACCAAAGCGCTCAAAGCATCGGAATTACGTGGGAGCTATCCAACGTTTGTCATGTCAAAGCAAAAACGAACACTGACTGACCTTGGTATGGATGCAGATACGTTCTTAGCAAACGTGGCCCAAGCGTTTTCACACCTCTCTCCAAATACTGTAGATGGCGTAAAAGTAGATTTTGATCATGGCTGGGTCCATATGCGTACATCGAATACAGAGCCGATTATTCGATTCTACAGCGAAGCGTCTACAGCTGCGGAGGCTGAAGCGCTCATTCAACAAGTATTCTCGGAGGTTGGCGCATGATTCGATCCATGACAGGTTATGGGCGTGCTCAGGTAACACTCTCTGAGATGAGTCTGGACCTTGAAATACGTTCCTTGAATAGCCGGTTTTTAGACGCGTCCATTAAATTACCCACTGAACTAGCTCATCTTGAAGGGCAAGTCAAACAGCAATTACAGCAAGGGTTACACCGAGGAAAAGTCGCATTGACTGTCGTTGTTGGGGCGTCTATTTCTGCAGATCAAGGTGGTTTGTTTGACCCTGAGGCATTCGATGACGTGGTTCGTCAGGTCGAGGAGATGAAGAAACGAATGGGTGATAACTCGCGATTCACACTACAGGATGTGTTGCCTTGGCAGGCGAGATTTTCTGGAGTTGGTGGTAGTGGCTCCCTAGGCCAGGCAGGAGACAACACCATGGGAAAAGAACTCACCGAAGAGGATAGGAAGGCGTTCATGCAGGCTGTAGACCAAGCTATTGCGTCGACATTAACCATGCGTCAAAAAGAAGGTGATCAACTTCGTGTGGCGATGGAGGCGATGATTGAAGAGTTATCAGTGCTACTTACGCAGATTGCAGAGCTTGCAAACGAACGGGCTACAGCGACCAAAGCCAAATTGCGGGCGCGTGTGGAAGAGCTCTTAGATGGCACTGCGGGTGTAGATGAGGACCGAATGCAGACGGAGATAGCCATTTTAGCAGACAAAATGGACATTAGCGAGGAACTTGTGAGGCTTCAATCGCATATTGATTATGTGAAGGAGGCCATCGAAGCACCTGAGCCGATGGGTCGTCAATTAAACTTCTTGGCGCAAGAGCTTAATAGAGAACTCAACACAATTTCTTCCAAATCGTATAGCAGTGACATTGCACATTTGGTCGTGCAAGGAAAGGAAAAAGTTGAGCAGCTACGCGAACAAATTCAGAATATCGAGTGATTTAACATGGTCAGTAAGCCTGCTTCAGTCAAACAGGGGAAAATTATCGTGCTCGTTTCGCCAAGTGGGGGTGGCAAAAGTACCATGAAGGACCGTCTCATGGTCGATTTTCCTGCCATGAAATTCTCTGTTTCGGCTACGACACGCGCTCCAAGACCTGGGGAAATAGATGGGGAGCACTACCACTTTTTTAGTGATACACAGTTTGACGAGGCTTTGGAGACCCAGCAATTTTTAGAATGGGAGCAGCTATTTTCAGGGACAAGGTATGGAACACTTCGTCAATCAGTTGATGAGTTGCTTCAAAAGGGGTATTTTGTCCTGTTCGATGTCGATGTAAAAGGGGCGCGTTCGCTTAAATCGGCTTTTGAGGATGATGCGTTGGTCTTGTACCTCCGCCCTCCTAGCATGGAGATTCTCAAAGAGCGGCTTGTAGAACGTGGCACTGAGAGTACAGAAGATATCGAAGAACGGCTTCAACGCGCTCAAAAGGAGATGCAGGAAGCTTTGATGTTTGACGCAACGATCCTTAATGATGACCTCGAAGAAGCGTATCGTGAAGTTCGAGATTTTGTTAAGGCATTTATAGAAGCATAAACCCTAAAGGGATTGATCCTATGTCGATTAAGACAATCAATATTGAAGACCTTGGCGATGAGCTAGGTAACCGTTATGAGCTCTTGGCCGTGATTTCAAAGCGCGCTCGTCAGATTGCTGCACGTGAAAAGCTCGAATTGGACGAGAAATTAAAGTACTTCGAGGGATTTGAAGACGAAGAAGAAATGACGTTCAATGAAGAGCAAGAGCGCATCTCCAAAGAGTATGAAATCCGTCTTCATCCAGGACGTCGTGCGTTAGACGACCTATTATCTGACGATTTGACCTACGAATATCCGTCATTGGATGAGTAATGACACTCCAGGGTGCACGAATACTCGTAGGCATCACTGGCGGCATTGCAGCGTATAAATCTATTTCTTTACTAAGAACGCTCCAGAAACAAGGAGCTGAGGTCCGTGCAGTGGCCACCCCATCGGTATCTTCATTCGTTGGGCTAGAAACCTTACGCGCCATCACACGCGAAGAGGTGCCCGTTGAGGTTTTTCATCAGGATGGGGACGAAGTCGCTGATAGCTGGACACGTCACATTCATTGGGGAGAATGGGCAGACCTTTATGTGATTGCACCTTGTACAGCACAAACAATGGCAAAAATCGCTCACGGGTTTTCCGATAACATGCTCACTGCGAGTGTGTTAGCTAGGCGATGTCCGTTATTGGTTTGTCCAACTATGGACGGTGAAATGTGGGATCATCCTGCTACTCAGCGCAATGTGGCTTTGCTTCGCTCAGATGGCATTCATGTCCTTGAACCAGCTGACGGGTATCTTGCAAGCGGGATCATTGGCCAAGGTCGACTCCCTGAAGAGAGCGAAATTGTGGCCGAAGTGGAACGGTTGCTAGCGGACGTGGAGCGTGAAGATGGTGCACCAGGCAGTGCAACAAACAGTGCACCAAGTAGTGCGTCCATTGATAAAGTGAAGCGCTTCGTTGGCGCCCCATCTCTATTCGCAGGCAAACAAGTGCTCGTTACCACTGGACCTACTCGAGAACATATCGATGATGTGCGCTATATAAGCAACCCAAGCAGTGGAAAAATGGGCATTGCGATGGCTTTGGCGGCAAAACAGGCTGGGGCGCATGTGACGCTACTTCATGGACCCATCGAGTCGTCTCATCTCCCGGTGATGGATGCTACACACAGTTTTGAGAGCGCCGATGAGCTGTTTACGCTCATGAAGGAGCATGGTCCAAAGGCAGACATTGTGATTATGGCAGCAGCCGTGTCAGACGCAAAACCTGCGGAGCGACACCATGGAAAGGTGAAAAAAGCTGATCAAGAGTGGTCCCTGACACTAGCTCCTACACCTGACATCCTTGCCTGGTTGGGTGAGCATAAATCAGACGGTCAGCGCTTAATTGGTTTTGCCATGGAATCTGACGCTGAAACGGCTCAAGAGGCTGCGCGAACAAAAATGGAGGCAAAAAAGCTCGATGCGATTATTTTGAATCTGCTCCGCGATGGTGAATCTGGCTTTGGGATTAACACAAACAAGGTGGAATTGTTCGTTGCGCAGGAGTCAGTTGCAGGCCTGCAAGATCAGGCCGAGAATCCCCCTTTTGCATTTGCTGGTACAAAACTTGACGTCGCCTTGCAGCTTGTTGACCAGCTTGAGGTGTCACTAGCGAGAGTGTCACCTTCCAGTGATGGTGAATCAACCAACGATAGGTAAAGATTGGCCATGAAATTCTCCTTCGATCCCCGACACATTCGCCTTGGTCTCTTGATTGGAGCAAGCTTATCACTAATTGCGGCACATGTGGTTGTAAGCCCCCCTACCGTTCCCCCAGAACCAATGAGTCCTACTCAGATTCGACAAACATTACTTGCAGAACTACAAGCAGAAGGATTGGATTCTACAGCGGTTCGAATGCGATGGGTGGAGGTGGATTCGACGTTTCGACGCCCAGAGTTTAGAGTGGCGGTACCTGATAGCTTTTCAACGACCAAATTTCATATTCAGTGGGATAAAACGGTAGAGCCGTTGGGGTATGAGTCCCCTGCTCGCGTTCACTTCCCGGATGAGGTGATGCACATTCATATGGTTCGTGTGGGAACCATTCACGCCACGATTCGCCTTATACCATCTTCATAACTCATTATGCCAAGCATTACCGCAACCATCAAACCCTATCCACAACCGGACATTATCCAAGTGGAGCTACCTATTTTAATGTGTCATGGGTATGCAGGGGGTGTATCAGCGCTGATTTCACATGCTCCCTTGCATGAACCTTGTATGTTGTTTAGGTCACGTGGGGCAATTGCGTTTGCACCAAATATTGTCCCCTACGCCAGCATTGAAACCCGGGCTGAGGAGTGGATGACGCGTATTCATGCATTGCAGCAGCAATATGGCTTTGAGAAGTTTCACGTAATTGCACACTCAATGGGTGGACTGGATATGCGTTATGCCATTGCAAAAATGGACGCAGCTTCGTCGGTCGCTTCGCTAACAACCATTGCGTCTCCACATCAGGGGACCACCATGGCTGAGCTTGTACTCAAGACTCCAGGGCCTCTTCGTGGGCCTATGAAGCAGTTTTTTGATTGGATGGGTGCGCAAATGTACGCAGAGGCCAAGAGTGATTCACTCGCCGCTGTAGAGCAACTTACACGGGAATATGTTCAAGAGGAGTTTAATCCGACTATCGTTGATCATCCCGACGTAGCGTATTATTCATACTCTGCAGCCACCGGAAAGGGTACTGATGAACCCCTAAACCCTATCTATAGTATCCAAAACGGTCTAATTTATGATCAAGAAGGTCCCAATGATGGGTTTGTCTC